>NZNL01000016.1 GCA_002694855.1 Gammaproteobacteria bacterium | reverse complement strand
AAATTATGCAATTTCGGTATACCCGGCTAGCGTTATTAATACCGATGGGTTTGTGCTAAGAGAAAGACTTAATATAAACTAGAATTTGGTGCCGAAGGCCGGACTTGAACCGGCACGACCGTAGGTCACTACCCCCTCAAGATAGCGTGTCTACCAATTCCACCACTTCGGCAATTAATTCCTCCTAATCATTGTCTGGAAGAGCGGGAACTTCGTTCTGACTGGAAGTTTGTTCGGCTTCATCTTCGAGTCTCGGTACATCTGATTGACCACTAGTATTTTCTTCCAAAATCTCCTGGTTCAGCACAGGCAGGCCAACATTGTTGTCAATACTCCGTTCATTGCGGGCAAATATCGCCAGTGATAGGCTAGTAATGAAAAAAATCGTTGCCGCAAAAGTAGTTGCCTTAACTAGGAAATTTCCACTTCCGGATGCTCCAAAAACAGTCTGGGACGCACCAGCTCCAAACGACGCTCCTGCATCTGCACCTTTACCCTGCTGAAGGAGCACTAAACCAACAATTACGATTGCTACGATAACATGTATTACTACGATCAAGGTTTGCATGATTCTTAACCCGCACTTTTACAAATGGATATAAATTCTTCCGCCTTTAACGAAGCAGCACCCACTAGCCCCCCATCAATATCCGCTGATCTAAAAAGTTCTTTGGCATTATCAGCCTTTACGCTACCACCATATATTATCCGAACTGCTTCAGCTACTGCGGCACTCAACTCGGCCAGATGATCACGCAGAAGCCGGTGGACCTCCTGCGCCTGTTCAGGTGTAGCTGTGTGACCCGTACCTATAGCCCATACTGGCTCGTAAGCAATAATCACATCATTAAAGGCCCGGATGCCCACTTTATCAACCGCAACATTCAACTGCCCGACAACGGTTTCTTCTGTAACACCTCCTTGTCTCTGCTCCAGTGACTCACCAATACAAAGTATGGGAGTCAATCCGTTAACCTGAGCAGACACAAGTTTATCAGCGATTAGATCATCAGATTCCTTTAGCTTTTCTCGTCGCTCAGAATGACCAACAATCACGTACCTGACTCCTAAATCGAACAGCATTGATCCGGCAACTTCGCCAGTAACAGCGCTTTCTGGTTGCTCATTCAGGTCTTGCGCACCGAGTATGAGTTTGCTTCCCGCTAGCTGATCCTTAACGAGCCCTAAATGGACAAAACTCGGGCAGACTCCTACATCGACTCCTTGGGAAATTTGTGTAGCACTAGAAATTAATTCCTGCAAAAGCTCAGTTACTTGAGCCCTATTGCCATGCATCTTCCAATTGCCAACTACAAGCTTGCGACGCATGGTTTTTCTACCTTAAACTATCTCGAGACCACCAAAAACGGGCGCCAATACTAACTAAGATGTGAGGGGGTTGCAATATTTCAAAAGATATCCTATCCGGGGAACCAAGATCAAACGGGGTTGCCAACTTCCATCGCTACTAGCTCCGAAAGTTCCTGCGCTAAGCATTCTACAATTTCCAGATCTTCCCCTTCGACCATTACCCGCAATACCGGTTCGGTACCGGAAAGTCTTAGTAATACGCGACCGTTTTTACCAAGCTTTGATTCAATATCCAATACAGCGGACCGCACATTCTTATTGCTTACAACATCAACGGAATCATCAGTAACCCTCACGTTGACCATTGACTGCGGCAACTTGCTCATCTTGTTTTTCAGATCAGCCAAGGGTTGATTGCAATTCACCACAGAGGCAAGTGCTTGTAGTGACGAGACGATACCATCACCGGTGGTGGTGATATCTAGGCAAATTATGTGTCCTGACGACTCCCCACCAAGCTTCCATCCTTCTTCCAGTAGTTTTTGCATTACGTAACGATCACCTACGCGAGCGCGCATAAATGGAATGTTCAGATCTTCAAGTGCGAGTTCAAGCCCAAGATTGCTCATCGCTGTACCAACCACTCCACCGAATTCAATATTCTGTCGCTGTCGATCACGCGCGATCACATATAGAATTTCGTCACCATCGACGATATTCCCGAGATGATCCACCATAACCACTCGGTCCCCATCACCGTCAAAAGCGATACCCAGATCTGCCTGCTCAGACTTGACGGTTTGAGCCAGCAACCCTGGTGAGGTCGAACCGCTATTTTTATTGATGTTTAGCCCATCGGGCGAGACGCCTATAGCTTTTACCTTTGCACCAAGTTCTTCAAATACTGCTGGCGCAATATGGTAGGTGGAACCATGGGCGCAATCGACAACAATCTTTAGCCCATTGAACTTAAGGCTGGACCCAACAGTGCTTTTACAGAATTCTATATATCGCCCAGCAGCATCGGTAACGCGAGATGCTTTCCCTATCAACTCAGAGGGGACAGTTGACACATTTTTCTTTAACTGCTTTTCAATGGCTAATTCCACCTCGTCTGGAAGTTTAGTGCCGTTGCTTGAAAAAAACTTTATGCCATTGTCCGCGAAAGAGTTGTGGGAAGCGCTAATTACGATGCCAGCCTGGGCGCGCAGTGTACGAGTCAGGTAGGCAATAGCAGGCGTCGGCATCGGGCCGGTGAGAATGATATCAACGCCAGCTGCGGTGACACCGGCCTCCAATGCAGCCTCGAACATATAACCTGATATGCGCGTGTCTTTGCCAATAAGGATTTTATTGCGCCCGTTACCTTTGCTAGCAAACACGCGACCCGCGGACCACCCGAGCTTCAGCATGAAATCTGGCGTGATAGGCGCCTTTCCTACAGCACCCCTGATACCATCGGTACCGAAATATTTTTTATTGATTGGCATGACTGCATCGCTGATCAAGCATCGAGATACGCAGAGTGTACTCTAATTGCATCGACCGTGGCAGCTACATCGTGAGTACGAATAATGTTGGCGCCGCCCAGTAGGGCATAAGTTGTTGCGGCAATCGAACCCGCTAGTCGCTGATCGGATACCTTGCCCACCACGTCACCGATCATAGATTTCCGAGAGACGCCTATGAGCACGGGTAATTTCATCACTTCAAAATTGGGAAGGTATTTTAACAGTTGATAGTTTTGTTTAAGAGTTTTTCCAAACCCGAACCCAGGGTCAACTAACAATCGTTCTCTGACAATTCCGTTACGCTCACATATAAGTACTCGAGTCTTCAGGAAGTCCAACACTTCGGCTATAACATCATCATAGTTACAATTGTTCTGCATAGTCTGGGGGTGCCCCCGCATGTGCATGAGGCAAATAGCAACATTAGAGTTTACGACCTTCTGAAGCACGGCCTTGTTTTGCAAAGCCCTAATGTCATTAACTACTTCAGCTCCCGCATTTATGGCTTCTTCGATAACTATAGCCTTACTGCTATCCACAGAAACACAGATATCAAAGTTTCTGGTAATTGCTTCAACCACAGGAATGACGCGCTCCAGTTCCTCATCGGCAGTAATTTGCTGGGCCCCGGGTCTTGTTGATTCGCCACCCACGTCGATGAATACAGCCCCATCTGCCACCATCTGTTTTGTCCGGCGTAGCGTTTTGTCGACATCGACCTTGAATAGATTTGCGCCTGCCTGACGCAATTGCCCACCATCAGAAAACGAATCGGGAGTTACATTGATTATTCCCATGCATACTGGAATTGAGAGATCGATGTGCCTATTTCCAGCTGTCAGGATAGCGCTCAACGGTCAGGTGCCTGAAAGAATTAACGCTGCAGAGTCAACTAGTGTTCGCTGGCTGGGCCACCAATTTTGCGAGAGTCACCGACTTTCCCCTTCTCAACTTTACTGACTCCAGAATCATCGTTGTCCGAATCGGACCAGTCAGCCGGGGGCCGTGGCTTTTTGCCGTCCATAATATCGTCGATTTGTTCGGAATCGATAGTTTCATATTCCATCAAGGCATCTTTCATCAATTCCATCAGATTTTGGTTGTTATCCAATATTTCGCGCGCTCTTGTATAGCATTCATCGACGATTTTGCGCACTTCGCTATCAATTATCTTAGCTGTGTCGTTCGAAACAGATTTGGGTTGAGAAGCCGCAGATCTGCCAAGGAATACCTCTCCCTCATCTTCAGAATAAAGCACTGGGCCCAGTTTTTCCGACAGGCCCCACTTGGTAACCATGTTGCGAGCTATTTCTGTGGCCCGCTGGATATCATTAGAGGCTCCAGTTGTTACACCTTCTTTGCCCAAGGTCATCTCTTCAGCTATACGTCCCCCGTAAAGTGAACATATTTGGCTGAGGATATGCTGCCTGCTGTAGCTGTAACGATCTTCCTCTGGCAGAAACATAGTGACGCCCAATGCGCGGCCGCGCGGAATTATGCTGACTTTGTAAACTGGATCGTGATCTGGCATCAGACGCCCAACGATTGCATGCCCCGATTCATGGTAGGCCGTGTTCAAACGCTCTTTCTCGGACATCACCATTGACTTGCGTTCGGCACCCATCATGATCTTGTCCTTAGCCTTTTCAAACTCTTCCATGGTTACCAGACGCCCGCCAGACCGCGCGGCGAACAGCGCGGCCTCATTAACCAAGTTAGCCAAATCAGCTCCCGAGAATCCTGGTGTGCCACGGGCGATAACGCTTGCCTTGACTCGGTCATCGATCGGTACTTTACGCATGTGGACTTTCAATATTTGCTCACGGCCGCGAATATCCGGCAGGCTCACAACAACCTGGCGGTCAAATCGCCCAGGTCTGAGCAGGGCAGGATCCAACACATCAGGTCGATTGGTAGCAGCCACCACAATGACGCCGTCATTTGCTTCAAAGCCGTCCATCTCCACTAGCAACTGGTTAAGGGTCTGTTCACGTTCATCATGGCCTCCCCCCAAACCGGCTCCGCGGTGACGACCCACTGCATCGATCTCGTCGATGAAAACAATGCAAGGAGCTTGTTTCTTGGCTTGGTCAAACATATCTCGCACGCGGGAAGCTCCAACACCGACAAACATCTCTACAAAATCGGAACCGGAAATGGAAAAGAACGGCACTTTTGCCTCACCCGCGATGGCTTTTGCCAAAAGGGTCTTGCCAGTACCGGGTTGTCCCACCATCAGGATACCGCGGGGAATCCGCCCTCCTAGCCTCTGAAACTTATCTGGTTCACTCAGAAATTCCACGAGTTCTTGGACGTCTTCCTTGGCCTCATCGACACCTGCTACATCGGCAAAAGTCACCTTTATCTGGTCTTCACCCAAAAGTTTAGCTTTGCTCTTTCCGAAAGACATCGGACCGCCCCTGCCTCCAGGACCGCCCCCTTGCATTTGGCGCATAAAGAAGAAGAATAAAGCAATGATAATTAGNATAGGAAAGCTAGCTACTAGTAACTGGCTCCAAATACTCTGCTGCTCCGGTTCATTTGCAATGATTTCTACATTNTTTTCAAACAGAACATCCATCAATTGGTCATCACCGATTAAGGGCATGATGGAGCGGAATTGGGTGTTATCTTTACGAACACCTGAGATATTGATACCTGCCAGTTCTACGGCAGACACGCGGCCGGAACTAACTTCCCGGACNAACTCGGAATAGTTAATATTGTCTTCCCGGGGTTCTTGGTTGATATTATTGAAAACCGTCAAAAGCACGCCGGCTATAATCATCCAGAGAATTAGGTTTTTTGCCATATCGTTCAAGGATCTATCTCCTTAAAGATTGCAGATTTGAGAGCTTAAGAAAGCCTAATAACAAGGCTAAATCGTATCCCGGCCACTTTCCGCAAATTTAAATCTTTCGTACGAACCGTAAGTTAATTCTAATCTTAACAGGAAATATTGCACTCAAATTCATCTTTATCCTGAATAATCCCCTGCTAAAAGGTAAATTTCATGGGATTGTGGTCTAGAGGCCTTAGGCTTCCTGGTCTTTACGGTATCGAAATTTTTTCTCAATTCCTGTCGAAAATATTCAAACCCCTCGCCCTGAAACACCTTTACCAGAAAATACGCNCCCGGTTTTAAAACAGACTTGGTCATATCCAAGGCCAGTTCAGCCAAGTACATGACTTGCGGCTGATCGATATCCTTAATTCCACTCATATTGGGGGCCATATCCGAAATTACAAGGTCTGCTCTTGCGCCGCTCAGTCGGTCTAGCAGCTCATCTAGAACCTGGCGTTCTGCGAAATTTCCCTGTACGAACTCAACATTTGCAATACTGTCCATCGGCAAGATGTCGCTGGCGAGAACTCTGCCCCTTTTCCCTACCAATTCTGCAGCGACTTGAGACCACCCCCCGGGGGCCGCTCCCAAATCCAGTACGGTCATACCAGACTTGAAGAGCCTATCCTTGTGCTGGATCTCTAGTAATTTATAGCTGGCACGAGAACGATAGCCCTCTTCCTTGCTTTTTTTAACGTATACATCATCGAAGTGGTCTTTCAGCCATTTTTTGCTGGTTTTTGATCGTGGCATGACTGTTAATCAGAGACTGATGTTCCTAGTTGGTCATTGTTGTTAGAATCCGTTTCTTTTTTCCCGAGACCGAGAGTCAATGCATCTATCAAACGCCGACAAAAAACGATTCCGCACTATAGGGCACAAATTAAATCCGGTGGTAATCATTGCACAAAAAGGGCTAACCGAGAATATCAGGAAAGAAATCGAACGAGCTCTGACCAAACAAGAAGTAATTAAAATCAAATTAATTACTTGTTCCCGTGAAGATAAGAAAGCCATGACCGAATTTATCTGCGGCAAATTCGGAGCTCAGTGTATTCAGAGTATTGGGCACATGATACTTTTATACAGAACCTCTCAGAAAGCGAAACCGCGATCTTCTTAGTTGAACTGTAGCCTTACCTAGAGATGTCGAACTGATTCAATCTCGTACTCGACATCCCCAGCTGGGGCATTCACCACAATCTCGTCCCCCACATTTTTGCCCATTACGGCACGGGCTATCGGCGAAATAACAGAGATTTTCCCTGCTGGCACGTCCGCTTCATCTTCGCCCACTATCTTGTAGCTTACCGATTCTTCTGTTTCAACATTCACCAACGTAACGGTTGTGCCAAAAATAACACGTCCGGTTGGTTCGAACTTTGTGACATCGATTATCTCCGAATCTGCCAGCTTGGACTCTATTTCTGAAATGCGGCCTTCACAAAAACTCTGTTGTTCTCGGGCAGCATGATATTCAGCATTCTCTCTAAGATCACCATGCTCCCTCGCTTCGGCAATCGCTGCTGAAATTTTTGGTCGTATTACGCTTTTAAGTTCGTTGAGCTCTTCCCGAAGAGTCTCTGCACCTGCAACCGTCATGGGTACCTTAGCCATTGTTAAATCGCTCTATCATTCATTTGGAAATGTCAAAGTGATTACAGTAATTTAGCGTGAAGATCCTGAATGGTGTACACAGACATATTATTCCCAAACTTCAGTGCCTCGCAAACCGCCAGTGCCCCTGCAATCGTGGTTGTGCAAAACACATTGTGCCGCAATGCGGTGCGCCTGATAGTTGAAGAATCCGCAATAGCCTGCTTACCTTCGGTGGTATTAAACACTACCTGAATTTCGTCGTTTTTTAGCATATCGACAATATGGGGTCTACCTTCCGCTACTTTGTTAACCCCAGTTACCGGAAGACCAGCTTTTTCGATGACCTCAGCAGTGCCATGGGTGGCCACTAGGGAATAGCCCAACTCCATCAACTTCTCTGCCACCTCGACAACATTATCTTTGTCTCTGTCGCGAACACTAATAAAGGCGTTACCGCTAGTTTCAATGACTTCTCCAGCACCCATTTGCGCCTTCGCATAGGCTTCCGCGAAAGTCGTTCCCACTCCCATTACCTCACCAGTGGATTTCATTTCCGGTCCGAGAATAGGGTCGACACCAGGGAATTTATTGAACGGAAACACGGCTTCCTTTACGGCGAAGGTCTTGGGGATTATCTCTTTGGTGAATCCCTGTTCTTTTAATGAAGTCCCTATCATACAACGAGCCGCCACCTTGGCCAGCGACGTACCTATGCACTTCGAAACAAAGGGNACCGTGCGCGATGCACGGGGATTTACTTCAATCACATAAATCTCTCCATCCTGGTAAGCCAGCTGGGTATTCATCAAACCTACCACGCCTAATTCAAGAGCCAATGCGGAAACCTGCTCTCGAATGTGATCCTGGACCTTCATCGTCAAATTGTAGGGCGGTAGNGAACANGCNGAATCGCCGGAGTGTATGCCGGCTTGCTCGATGTGTTGCATAATCGCGCCTACCACAACCCTCTCTCCGTCGCTNACTACATCAACATCAATCTCTATTGCCGAGCTCANAAAGTAGTCCAGCAGTACTGGGCTTTNGTTGGAAACCATCACCGCCNGNTGCATGTACCGCTTCAATTCTTCTTCGTTGTATACGACCTCCATAGCGCGNCCACCCAGCACATAAGAAGGCCTGACGACCAATGGATAGGAAATTTTGTTGGCTTCCTCAATGCTTTCCTCCACACTGCGAACCGTGCAATTCGGAGGTTGCCTAAGACCCAGTTTTTGAATCAACTGCTGAAACCGTTCTCGGTCTTCAGCTCGGTCGATGGCATCTGGCGGTGTTCCAATTACAGGCACGCCGGCCAGTTCTAACCGTTTCACTAAATTAAGCGGTGTTTGTCCGCCGAATTGCACAATAACGCCTACTGGCTTTTCAAGTTGGACGATTTCAATGACGTCTTCAAAGGTCAATGGTTCGAAGTACAACCGATCCGAAACGTTGTAGTCAGTAGAAACCGTTTCGGGGTTNCAGTTCACCATGATAGTTTCGAACCCGTCTTCTCGCATAGCCAATGCGGCATGCACGCAACAATAGTCAAACTCAATGCCCTGTCCTATGCGGTTGGGACCTCCTCCCAGCACCATAATTTTCTTTCTGTCCGAAGCATCTGCCTCACACTCCTCTTCGTATGTAGAATACATGTAGGCGGTAGACGAAACGAATTCCGCAGCGCAGGTATCTACTCTTTTGAACACCGGCCTTATGCCTAAGTCATGGCGTGCTTTTTGTACTTCCAGCTCAGATACATCGAGCATTTGTGCCAACCGCATATCTGAAAAGCCTTTTCGCTTCAGCCCGAACATTGTGTCTTTATCAATATTTGCCAGTTTTAATTCGGCAACTTTTTTTTCCGCTTCCACTAGGTCCATGATCTGCACCAAGAACCAAGGATCTATTCCGCTTAGTTCATACACCGTGTCAATCGACCAATCCTGCCGGAATGCATCGGCCACGTACCAGATACGTTNGGCNCCGGGTTCNGTGAGTTCCCGAGTTAGAACCTCCTTAGCATTGCTTANTTTGCTATCGAGTACCGGATCAAATCCGCACATNCCAACCTCAAGTCCACGCAGNGCTTTCTGTATCGATTCNTGAAACGTNCGACCAATGGCCATAACTTCCCCCACCGATTTCATCTGGGTGGTAATACGATCATTNGCTTCGGGAAATTTTTCAAAAGTAAATCGAGGGATTTTAGTGACAACGTAGTCGATAGTCGGTTCAAAAGATGCTGGCGTAACTCCTCCNGTAATTTCATTGTTCAACTCGTCCAAGGTGAATCCTATGGCGAGCTTGGCAGCNACCCTGGCGATGGGGAAGCCCGTGGCCTTTGAAGCTAGTGCAGAGGAGCGTGACACCCGAGGATTCATCTCGATGATCACTAGCCTGCCATTCTGNGGANTGACAGCGAACTGTACATTGGATCCACCAGTTTCCACGCCAATTTCTCTTAAAACCGCAATTGCAGCATTTCTCAGTTGTTGGTATTCCTTGTCGGTAAGAGTTTGGGCAGGGGCTACCGTTATCGAATCACCTGTGTGTACTCCCATAGCATCAAGATTTTCAATAGAACANACGATGATGCAGTTATCATTCTTATCTCTCACAACTTCCAGTTCGAATTCCTTCCACCCAATTAGAGATTCGTCGATAAGNAATTCNTTAGTTGGNGAGAGTTCGAGGCCCCGCGCACAAATATCGTCAAACTCTTCCCTGTTATAGGCGATACCTCCGCCAGTNCCACCTAGAGTGAACGAAGGTCGTATGATGCAAGGGAAACCAACTTTTTCCAGTGCTTCGTAGGCTTGTTCCATGTTGTGGGCCATACCNTGTTGGGGGGTTTCCAGGCCAATGGTNGTCATCGCATTGTCGAACAACTCNCTGTCCTCAGCTTTATCAATAGCTTCACAACTGGCGCCNATCANNTCCACATCGTACTTCTTCAAGACACCATGACGATTCAAGTCTAGCGAGCAATTAAGGGCTGTCTGGCCTCCCATGGTAGGCAAAATTGCGTCGGGTCTTTCCTTCTGGATGATTTTTTCGACAATCGGCCATTTTACTGGTTCGATATAGGTAGCATCTGCCAAGGCGGGGTCAGTCATAATAGTGGCTGGATTGGAATTCACCAAGATGACTCGATAGCCNTCTTCCTTGAGCGCTTGGCAGGCCTGAGTTCCTGAGTAATCAAATTCACAAGCCTGGCCGATGATGATAGGGCCAGCTCCGAGTATAAGTATGCTGTTTATATCGGTTCTTTTTGGCATTTTGTTCTAACTATTGACCATAGTCTTATTTTTAGNATTATNGGANTTTGCATTGCACTTAAATTNCATCAGNTCTATGAAATGATCAAATAACGGAGCAATNTCGTGAGGACCTGGACTTGCTTCCGGGTGACCTTGGAANCCAAAGGCAGGCTTATCGTTTCTTTCTATCCCTTGTAACGACCCATCGAAAAGAGATTTATGTGTTGCCTCTAGATTGTCTGGCAGAGATTCCGCATCGACNGCAAAGCCATGGTTTTGACTGGTAATCATAACGGTACCATCCCGCAGATTAAGNACAGGATGGTTTGCGCCATGGTGGCCGAGTTGCATTTTTACCGTTCTCGCTCCACATGCTAACGCAAGCAATTGACAGCCTAGGCAGATTCCAAACAACGGCACTTCAGCCTCCAAAAATTCGGCTATGGCGATAATCGCGTAATCGCAAGGTTCAGGATCGCCAGGTCCATTAGAAAGAAAGATTCCATCAGGATTAAGGGCTAGCACTTCAAGCGCAGTCGTTTGTGCAGGTACNACTATAATTTCGCATCCGCGGCCTACCAACATCCGCAAGATATTCCGCTTCAAACCGAAATCGTAGGCTACNACCTTGAAGCGAGATCCATGGTCGGTCTGGTAACCGACAGAAATATCCCAGACNCCCTCCGACCATCGATATTGCTGAGCGACGCTAACGACTTTGGCCAGGTCCATGCCCTTGAGCCCAGGAAAATCTCTAGCGAGTTTGACCGCTTTCGCTTCATCCTCTTTTCCTATNGCTGTGCCGGATAGAATACAGCCATTAAGCGGCCCCTTGCCTCTCAACAAACGAGTCAATCTGCGGGTATCAATCTCCGCAATAGCAACAACATTTTGTTCCTTCAAAAATTCATTCAGATCCTGATCCTTGCGCCAATTACTTGCTAGCAACGGCAGATCTCTGATGACTAGTCCGGAAGCGGATACCTTTTCAGATTCGTTATCTTCTTCGTTCGTTCCGGTATTACCGATATGTGGGTACGTAAGAGTGACAATTTGTTGAGCGTAGGAAGGATCTGTGAGTATTTCCTGATATCCCATCATAGAAGTGTTGAAAACCACTTCACCCGTGGAGGCTCCTTCTGCTCCTATGCCAATACCCTTAAAAATACTACCATCTTCTAAGGCCAGTAAAGCTGATCCGGTCNCTCTCTCTCCTAACTAATCTGTGTATTTTGCAGGCAAAAAAAAGCAGAATGAAGGCTCTCCTCACTCCGCTATTTCGATTAGCTCTCTAAAATTTTTTAGGGTCTCAGTATCCAACATACTGAGCGGGTATTGTATAGAAATTTGTCTAGACTTGTCTACGTGAAAGTGTGAAAGACTTTAGTTTAAACACTACAGCCCGAGCACTTGTCCCATGGAGTAAACACCGTTTTCTTTACCGACAATCCATTGCGCAGCTTGCACCGCTCCATTAGCAAAAGTCATTCGGCTACTAGCTCGGTGCGTAATTTCAACGCGTTCACCGAGTCCTGCAAAAGTGACTGTATGATCACCTACGATATCTCCAGCTCGAACCACAGTAAATCCTATGGCCTCGCGATCTCTTCCTTCACTTATTCCCTCTCGCTCATAGATTGCAATCTCCTTCAGGTCTCTACCTAGGACATCCGCAATAATTTCTCCCATCTTGAGCGCAGTTCCCGAAGGGGCGTCTTTCTTAAATCGGTGATGGGCCTCGTAAATTTCTATATCCATCTGATTTCCAAGTATCTCGGCCGCCTGCTTGAGTAAACTGAAACACAGATTTACACCAATACTCATATTAGGAGCAAACACCATCGGGATCGATTCGCCTGCAGCAGATATAGCCTCAATCCCTGTGGCCGGTAAACCGGTAGTACCGATAACCATAGCCTTGCTATGCTGTTGGCAAAACTCAATATGTTTGAGGGTCGCTGCGGGAGCTGTGAAATCTATCAGCACATCAAAATCGGAAGCCGAAGTTAAATCGCTCACTGTCACCACTCCACTTGCGACTCCCATTGCCATCGATCCGACATCAACGCCTAAACAAGGATCATCGGCAAGTACGGTCGCCGCCGTGACTTGCAAGGCCACATCACTTTGATTAACGGCCTTCACAAGACTGCGGCCCATACGTCCTGCTGCTCCGGCAATTGCCACTCTAACCATTGTGCGCCTTACCTTTTCCACCTTAATTAAATTGTAGGCTAGAACTGCTCAGCTGTCAGGCCCATCATGGACGCTGCGCCTGCAGCTATCTCTTCAACCATAGCCTTCGATTTCGGTAGCATACGGCTCAGAAAGAATTCGCCTGTTTTGATCAGACCACAGAGATAATCGTGATCTCCAGATTCTGCAGAAATCTCTTCGATGCAGGCAGCAAGAATCCTTAACCACATAAAGCAATGCAGAGTCATTCCCATTAGCTCCATGTACGCATAAGAGGCGGCTCCCACTTCATCTGGGTTTTCTGCTGCACGACCGATTATAGCGTCGGTTGTTTCGACCAGTAGCTGCCGGCTTTCTGCAAATACTTCTAGGTAGGGTTGCATGGCCTTGACCGTTTGTTGAGTAGATGTAAAAGTATCCATCTGGGCAAGTAGCACTTTTAAAAGTTCCCCATTATTGCGAACCGTTTTCCTCCCCATCAGATCCAGAGCCTGGATTCCATTTGCTCCCTCGTAGATTTGCGCTATACGAGCATCCCTAACATTTTGTTCAAGCCCCCATTCTGCTACGTAACCGTGCCCACCAAGCACTTGTTGTCCCAACACGCAAGATTCAAACCCCCGATCGGTACTGTAAGCTTTCTGCACGGGTACCAGAAGCGCCACCAACTGGTCGGCCTGCTTCCGTACATTCTCATCGGGGTGAAACCGTCCGATATCGAGCTGAAGTGCCGCATACAACGATAAGGCCCGCCCAGCCACCACATTGGCACGCATGGTGAGCAGCATGCGGCGGATATCGGGGTGAACCAGGATCGGATCAGCCGCATTCTTCGCCTGTTTAGAACCCGTGGCTGCCCTGCCCTGCAACCGCTCCTTAGCGTAGCTGGAGGCAACCTGATAGGAACTCTCTGCCAACCCATTTCCCTGTAACCCCATGGATAAGCGTGCGTAATTCATCATCGTGAACATGGTAGCTAGGCCATTATTACACTCTCCAACAAGGTAGCCCTTGGAATCTTCGAAATTCATCACACAGGTTGCTGAAGCCTTGATACCCATCTTGTGTTCAATAGAACCACATTTCACATTATTGGAGATACCGGTCACTTCTCCCTTTTTATCCACAAGTATCTTCGGCACCAAGAACATTGAAATACCACCAGAACCCGCAGGCGCATCAGGCAACTTGGCAAGTACAAGGTGAATAATATTCTCAGTTAGATCATGCTCACCGCCCGTGATAAAAATTTTAGTGCCCGTTACATGATAGCTTCCATCGGGACCGGGCACAGCTTTCGTGCTTATCATGCCCAAGTCAGTGCCCGCCTGGGGTTCGGTAAGACACATAGTTCCTGACCAATGCCCTTGATAAAGCTTGGGGAGATAAATCTGTTTTAATTCCTCACTCGCATGTTGGTTAAGGGTCAGGGTCGTCCCCGTAGACAAGATGGTATAAAGCGCAAATGAAGAATTGGCTCCGAAGATCATTTCCTCAATAAGAGCAGACAATACCTTCGGCATACCCTGCCCGCCATAATTCACGTCTCCGGTTAGACTGGACCATCCTCCTTCTGTCCAAGCTGCGTAGGCTTCTTTGAATCCGGCGGGAGTAGTCACCACTCCATTTTTGATGCTACAACCCTCTTTGTCACCTGATTGATTNAGAGGGGCAACGAGTCCCTCGATTAACTTGCCNGCCTCTTCCAGGATGGCGTCAATAAGACCATTGGTTACTTCTTTAGTACCGGGCATGGCCNAAAACACTTCTTCTGTCTTGAACACCTTCCTCAACAGAAACAGCATATCCGAAACCGGAGCACGATAATTGGTCATTCTCTTTTACCCAAAAAATTCGAAAAGCGGAGCTCGATTATATGTTAACCACTATTTAACTGGAATTTTCAGTGGGGGTTTTCACCCCAGCATTAAGCGCAGATAAGGAATCCGCCGACTACTCAGCTGTTCATGGATTGCCAAGAGTACAGGTTATCAGAACTGGTATTTGATAGAGCCGTAAGCGACACGGCCATTCTGATCTAAAATTCGAGTTGTGGAGTTCAGAATCTGGGAAGTTTTTTCATTAAAAATATTGCGGATACCAAATGAAATTATCGCGCGATCATTAGATCCCGTCTTCACGCTGTAACCATACTGAAGGTCAACGGTAGTAATATTGTCGACGAAAGCATTAATTTCCTCAAGATCCAGCTCGCTGATATCCTTAAAGGAATCAAAGTAGTTGGTAATAGCCCGAGCGGTGTGGTTTCCAAACTGCCAGCTAAGCATCAAGCTGCTTTGTAATTCTGGGCTAACCACTCGCTCACCCATGCCTCTAATGTCGGAATCGACCAAATCCAACAAGCTACCGTTGTTCTCGAATTCCTGAACATAGGTAGTCTTAGTGGATAGCGTAAACTGACCAAATCGATTGGTCTCCCAGACATAGGAAGCCCCTAGATCGAAACCAGTTGATTTCAGATCTGAACCTATTAGCGGGTTATCGAGATTAAATTCATTGATTACTGAGTCTTCGATGTAGAGCTGCGGCAGATTGACCGACCAATCGCTACCTATGTTGCCTGCCGGGATATCCTTAATCTGTTGTTGCCAGGCGTCGGCACGCAGATTCAAGTTTAATCCCTGGAAGGGAGCAAAATTAACGCCAAGGTTAAAGTTAAGTACATCTTCAACTACCACNCCTTGGAAATCTTTTGCCTCCAAATTGCGGGCTATACTGATTAGAGGCGTTTTATTGTTAATCTGAGAGGTAGACGCAATGCGTATGCCGGCAAAGCTGTCAGACTCTATTGGGACAAAATCCTGAGCCTTGGCCATTTGCAAACCAATACCTGCTACTAATCCTATTGAAATTTGTGAGATTGCGCTGTTCATCGCCTCTGATTCTTTACTGCGATCTTGGAGTCCTACTCGACCCCCTTGGGTCAGATAACTTTAAATATTAGTCTGCCTCTTAATTAAAGCAAACACATTTGTAATCCTATCAAATTGGTCGCCCATTTTGCATTTATTTCTATCTATAGTCTAAATGATATACAAATAGATGCCCGTTAAAGCGAGGTATACCTGCCCTTTCCTTCAGAATGGTTTGTTTTTTAGCCAACAAATCGCCTATATGAGAGATTTTATGCAGTGAATATTGGCACAACAGCTGGCTCTGGGGGAAGGGTTGCAAGGAGTTCCTGCACTGACACAGTCTGCCCAGGCAATACCAAGCTGGGAGCCAAATCAGCAATGGGTTGAAGTACGAAGCGACGCCGGTAGGCTTCTGGGTGCGGTAATTTGAGTCCAGGTTCATTAATCTGACGATCGCCGAAACAGATTAGATCTAGGTCCAGTGAGCGAGGCTCATTAACAGTCCCACCACGATTGCGACCAAATGCTACCTCGATCTGTTGAAGCTGTTGAAGTAGTTGTAATGGGGTAGATTGTGGTTCTGGGTAGATAACCTCTACGGCGTTTATGAAGACTGGGGTACCACTAGAGCAATCAACGGGGTCGGCAAAATAAAGGGTTGATAATATTGGTGGCTGGCTGCTTAAGAATCCCAGTTCAATTGCAGCGAGCCTGATAACTTCTAATGGGTTACCCACATCTGAAGCTAGATTTGAACCCAAACTGACAATCGCCGTCAGCGTGTTTTCATCGTTAAGTGTGATATTGGGCTGAAAGCTCATGTACCGTATCAACAAAAATCTTCACATTTTCTGGGCTCACTCCGGGAGATATTCCGTGGCCCAGATTGAAAACATGGCCTGACCCCTCACCATAATTATGAATGATATTGCCAACCTCAGCCCTGATTACTGATGGTGAAGCATATAGTACAGATGGATCCATATTGCCCTGTAAAGCCACTCTATCCCCGACTCGCCGTCGCGCTTCGCCGATATTTATCGTCCAATCTAGCCCTATAGCCTGGCAACAGGAATCAGCAATCGATTCCAACCACAACCCCCCATTCTTGGTAAATAGAATTACCGGAACCCTTTGTCCTTCGTTTTCTTTGATCAGCTTAGCAACGATATTCTGCATATACTGCAGCGAGAACGAAGCGTAACAGCTGGCGCTAAGGACACCGCCCCAGGTATCAAATATCTGGACCACCTGAGCGCCTGCCCGAATCTGCGCATTGAGATAGTCGGTGACCGCATCTGCTAATTTGCTTAGCAACAGGTGCATTGCCTCTGGATTGTCATACATGAACTGCTTTACCATCCGAAAATCCTTGCTGCTACCGCCTTCGATCATATAAGTAGCCAGTGTCCAAGGGCTTCCCGAGAAACCGATAAGAGGTACCTTTCCATTCAGCTCTTTACGAATTAGAGACACTGCGTCAGTAACATAGGCCAATTCACTGGCGATATTAATTTCTGGTAGATGTTCTACATCGGTCGTGGTCTTTATGATCTTACGAAATTTGGGTCCTTCTCCCTCTGAGAAATATAAGCCTTGACCAAGCGCGTCAGGAATGGTCAAGATATCGGAAAACAAGATAGCGGCGTCGAAGGAATAGCGACGCAGTGGTTGTAAGGTCACTTCGCATGCAAGCTCCGGAGTCTTGCAAAGCGCAAGAAAATCGCCGGCCTGCTTGCGAGTGGCTCGATATTCCGGTAAGTAGCGCCCCGCCTGCCGCATCATCCATACTGGTGTTACATCAACCGGCTCTCGTGACAAAGCCCTGAGAAAGCGATCGTTCTTCAGTGTCAAGCTTAATATCCTTTTATATGTGTCTTTACATTCATGGACAATTACAGTGGCTAAATTTTACTGCTTTCGATTTTAAGGAACTGGAGCATTCCAGAAAAGGGGCCCAATTGTACATGAGCATTTACCAGACACAACGTCCAAGAGATTCTAGCAAGTCACCAATTGCTTCAACCGCCTCGATACGACCTTTTAAATTCGTCCATGTCACTACAAAATAGGCTTGAAAGGATTAAAAGGGAGTTTCAAAGTACCTTTTCAATGCTTCACAATTCGCCGCAGAGCCCATGACCAGCAGTCAAAGTAGATCGAAGCGTTTCGATAGCGATATTACCTTCAACGACAGCACTACCAATGTCCTTAAGAAGGATGAACCGGATCTCCCCCTGTTCCACTTTTTTATCAGATGACATCAAGTCAAGGTACTGATCTACTGATATATCAGCTGGAGGCACGACTGGCATACCAAAATTTTTCTCTAAAACAGTGCGGACCCGCTGCGCACTTGACACATCTAGCCAACCCAGCCGCCGGGAAAGATCAGCCGCCATAACAATGCCCATTGCTACGGTCTCCCCATGCAACCAAGTGCCATAGCCCGCAGCGGTTTCTATAGCATGACCGAAGGTGTGTCCCAAGTTAAGTAACGCCCGAATACCAATTTCTTTCTCATCCTGAGCCACAATGCCTGCCTTCATTTCACAGCACGTTTTAATGGCCCGCACTAGGTATGCATCATCCAACCCTGAAATCGGCTTGCTGTTCTCGGCAAGCCAATCGAAGAACTTAGCATTTCTTATAAGCCCGTATTTAACCACTTCTGCTAATCCCGCCTTAATTTCACGCTCAGGCAAACTATCCAACACGCGGATATCTGCCAGTACACAACGCGGCTGATAGAAGGCTCCAATCATGTTTTTCCCCAACGAATGATTTACCCCGGTTTTACCGCCAACTGATGAATCAACATGAGCGAGCAAGGTCGTTGGGATCTGGATGTAACCAATTCCGCGCTGATAAGTCGCGGCAGCAAACCCGGTAATATCGCCGATAACACCACCCCCTAAAGCTAAAAGCGTAGTGTGCCTATCAAACTTATTTCGCAGTAGGTAATCATAAATTTCGCTGATCACCTCTAAGTTCTTATGTTGTTCCCCATCAGGCAATATGATCTCTCCCGCACATCGACCACCCAGCATGGATTTAACAGCCTCTAAATAAAGAGGTGCCACGACTTCATTGGTAACAACTACCAGTTTCCCTTTGCCCAAGTAGGGATTAATGAGAGAACTGTCTCCAAGCAAGTTGCTACCGATAAGGATTGGGTAACTCTGATCACCTAGATTTACATTCACTTTATGCATCTTGAGTTAGTCTTTTTTCTTGTGTTTGCTTTTCTAAACCGGAAGTTTACTGGTTATTTCGGTAAGACGTTTGCCTATATCGCGACTAATGGACATTGGATTACTGCGTTTAGTGTCCACCAAGATATCGGCAACTTCTCGGTAGAGNGGATCGCGGATCTTCATGAGTTCGCTAATTCGTTTTTCCAGACTTGGCGTCTGTAACAAGGGCCGATTTTTATCACGGCTTGCGCGCATGACTTGTTGTTTGATTGANGCACACAAATAAACAACTACTCCGCGACTTTTCAAGCGCTGTCGATTGTCGCTCGACAACACAGCCCCTCCCCCAGTGGCTAGNACAATGTTCTTCTTACTACTCAATTGATCGATCATGCGGATTTCTCTAGACCTGAACCCACTTTCTCCTTCTACGTCGAATATCCAAGGTATATCAGCTCCTGTCGAAGCTTCTATTTCTTGATCGGAATCGTAAAAATCGATNCCCAAATATTCTGCTAAGGCACGNCCTATTGTGGTCTTGCCCACGCCCATCGGNCCAACCAANAAAACATTGCCGTAGTANTTCATATCTCGCTTACCCACAAGAATTCAGCTGCTGTATTGTACCCGCAAATCTGCCAAAGCTCCGANCAGCAAAAATTTCTAGACTCAGATTTATTAACATCGACCTAATTGNAAATGCGCCTGGCTCAAAAAGACCCAGAATAACACCGATTTATTGCCATCCGGGTGTATAATAAGNGTTCAAATTTCTTTAGTTCTCCAACCGGGAAACCTGCCCCGGCCAGAGGCTTAAACTGAGTGCAATCTATACTACAAGTTTACTTTAAATGGGCAGCNCTAGTAGGAATAGTGGGGCTAGCTGGCGCTATCATGGCTGCAAGCTCGGCTTACTTGTATCTCGCTCCGTTACTTCCCTCCGCAGAGACCTATAAAGATGTTCAGCTAGAGACTCCGCTGCGAATCTATACCTCAGATAACCGCCTGATCGACGAGATAGGCAACCGCCGAAACCCGATAGAATACCAGGAGATTCCCAAAGTCCTGACTGACGCTCTCATTGCAACAGAAGATGTTCGCTTCTATTCCCACCCCGGAGTAGATGTCCAAAGCCTATTACGCGGCTTTTATGGNTTCCTACGCGGACGGCGTCTTGGCGGCGGCAGTACGATTACCATGCAGCTGGCCAACAATCTGTCNTTTGATAGTGACAACGTCTATCTTCGCAAGTTCAAGGAGATCCCCTTTGCATTGCAGATCCAAAGAGAACTGTCCAAGGAAGAAATTCTCACCCTTTATCTGAATACCATTTACTTCGGCGCTGGAGCTGACGGGATCGGTGCTGCGGCTTTTGTGTATTACGGTAAACAAGTCAGCGAGCTCACCTTGGCAGAGTCCGCCATGATGATCTCTCTGCTTCCTTGTCCCTCAACCTGTAATCCACTAAGTNACCCGCTGCTGGCGCTTTCCCGCCGCGAAACCAGACTCAGAAACATGCTTAACGGNAATATGATTACTGAGGCCGAGTACGAAGCGGCAAACAGTACATCAGTTACCGCCCGCAGACACAATCGCAACATCGAGGTACCTGCCCCTTATGTTGCTGAAATGGTTAGACAACANCTTTATGANCAGTTCCGTGAAGAAACCTATTCAAGAGGCTTCGAAGTTATTACCTCAATTGATAGTCTCAAGCAANTAGCAGCAAACAAAGCAATTGTNGACGGTCTAGAAAGCTACTACGACAAACAGCACGGCTATCGCGGACCCGATGGCCATTACCCGCCTGACACTCTAGATCCTCGGGGAATTTGGCTGGAGCAACTGCAATCTGTTCCTACTTACGGTAATCAACAACCAGCTGTTGTTACCGCAATTCAGGANCGCTCTTTTTCGGCTCTACTCAAATCAGGAGAGTCCATTACCGTGCCGTGGGATGGAATAAGTTGGGCTTACGCTTTCCGATCGCGTAACGAAGCTTGGCCACCACCGCAAAACGCATCCGANGTAGTTCAGGTAGGCAATCTAGTTCGTATCAATCAAACCGAAAGCCACTGGGAACTAGGCCAGATCCCCGACATTCAGGGTGCTCTGGTTGCCATGTCCCCATCTAATGGTGAAATCCTGGCGCTGGTGGGCGGCTATAATTTTCGGCGTAGCCAAGTGAACCGTGTGATTACTCCCAGACCGCCCGGATCTAACTTTAAACCATTCCTCTACGGAGCCGCACTCGAACACGGTTACAGTGCGGCTAGTANGATCAATGATGCACCTATTACTCGCGGTGATTATCGACCGAATAACTATGAAAACAATTTCCTAGGTCCAATCACGCTGCGCTATGCTTTGAAGGAGTCTCGCAACGTGCCTGCAGTGCGACTATACGACCAACTGGGTTCAAGCAAAGTTTTACCGTTCGCCGCCAAATTTGGATTTCAAACCCATAACTTCCCTACCAATGATTTGACAGTCGCTCTCGGTAGCCAAGATGTACAACCCCTAGAAATAGTTACGGGCTACTCAGCTATTGCTAATGGCGGATACAAGGTTGATCCGTGGCTTATCAAAGAGATCAATAGCCTGACCGATGGTNTTTTGTACCAAGCAAACCCAGTAGTGGTTTGTGAAAATTGCTCACGTACTAATAACGAAAAAGACAACGCAGTTTATTCTGCTCCGCGAATCATCGATGAACGCGTAGCCTACATCCTCAACTCGATGTTGCGTTCGGTCATCGAGGAAGGTAGTGGAAATCGTGTCCAACGTGAATTAGGCCGCAGCGACCTTATGGGTAAGACCGGAACAACAAATGGCCCTCAGGAACTTTGGTTCTCAGGTTTTAATAGAGATATTGCTAGCACCGTTTTTGTTGGCTTCGACCAGCCTGAACCCCTTGGAGAGCGGGAACAAGGTGCCACAGTGGCATTGCCAATCTGGATAGATTTTATGCGTGCTGCACTTGAAGACGCGCCAGAAAACACGATGAATCGGCCAGATGGGATTGTCGACAGGCTAATCGACAGGACAACCGGAGAACTAGCTACGCCTGGCGACCCCGATACAATGTTTGAATACTTTCGAATCGAGAATGCACCAGAAGCTCCAGAGACTCAACTCCCAGGAGTAGATCTAGACGAAGAGCAGGGAAAAGAACTTTCCACTGAAACTATATTTTAAGCAAGTTTGTACAAACGCAAAGCAATGGTGTAATACAACAAGAGGCGCTTTATACGAAATTCAAGATATACNAATTTAGGAAGTTAGGGTCGATCAATGACTCGGCAAACTATTGCACACCAATAATTTTACAACTTCCTGCTACCGAACCTTTTCTTAAAGCGATCTACACGACCGCCAGAATCGAGAATTTTCTGCTTTCCTGTATAAAACGGATGGCACTCGGAGCATACCTCTATCAGGATATCTTTGCCTAGGGTGGACTTGGTCTCGATAACATTTCCGCAACTACAAGTTGCCTTGATGGACCCATAATTCGGATGGATGTCAGTTTTCATGTTATGTCCTATCGATTGCTGTCGCTGCAATGGCTGCTTGTTGAGGCGCTTAAACCCTGTTTTAACNNCTGTNGCTCTAGGTGCGCACCGAGCGAGGGCGTGCATTCTAACAGAGAACAAATCAGACGCAAGCGCTAATAATAAGTGATACGCNNTAAAACAGTTATTCGTTTCGCAAGCGGCGGTGGTTGCGAACAACTTCCTCCATGATGCTGGTAAACAGTTTCGTAATGAGTTCAGGATTAAGTTGGTGCTCCTCGCAAAGGGATCTGAGTTCCGCTAACTTTTGCGCCTCACGGTCCGCGTCGAAAGCTTCAAGCTCTTTATTTGCTTTAATCAAGCCAACTTTTTGCGTTAGCGCAAAACGTATAGCCAACAATTCGACCAGTTTCCTATCTATCTGGTCGATTTTGGCTCTGACTTTTAGCAACTCCGCCGGTACGTTTCCTGTGCTCATTTCCCCTACCCAGGTATAGAGACCCACCATCTTTACAGCTCCACTAAAGTATAAACTATCANACTATTATGCACAGCCCCGCTAGNCTTNGANTGAGCNCNAAGTTGTTTGCTATGACGATTGTATTTACACTGCAATGNAATCCAGNTTTAAAGTTTTTCTTAAAAAATCGATGCCCCTCAATGAAACTATCAAGCACCACGGTCTGATTATTAGGGTGGCGATACCCTCACCCCTGCGTCGGGTATTCGACTATTTGCCGCCGATTGTGGAACAATTAAGCATCAAACCCGGTATGCGTGTACGTGTGCCTTTTGGTAAACGTGAAGTAGTCGGNGTGGTCGTTGAATCTGCTCNGGACTCAACTTTGCTCCCTAATCGACTAAAATCAATNGGGACCGTGCTAGACAGAGAACCATTGTTTAGCTCAGCGCTATTTCGAACCCTGTTATGGGCAGCAGCCTATTACCAACATCCGATCGGTGAAGTCTTTCAAACTGCTCTGCCGGTCAAGTTGCGCTCGACGGNGCCAGTGAANGTTGACACCACTGTATATCGAGTGCTCATTCCACTCGATGGCGACATTAGTACCTCACTAAAGCAAGCAAAAAAACAGAAATCCTTGCTAGAGCTGATCGAATCAGAATTCGAAGTCAATGAAAATCGCATAAAGAATGCTGGTTACAGTCGTCGAACCCTTAATCAACTAATGGAGAAAAACCTAGTAAAGAGATATATGGTTGCCTCGGAACGAGCCNCTAAATTCAAGCCTCCAACGAGTGCCANTGAACTGCAATTGCCTCTTAACGATGCNCAAAAAGTCGCGGTCAAAACGATTCTCAAATCATCTGATTCTTATGCGTGCTATCTACTTGATGGGGTAACCGGATCTGGCAAAACCGAAGTTTATATGCAGCTTATACAGCATCAGTTGGCCAATGGTCGCCAATGCCTAGTGTTGGTGCCAGAAATTGGCCTGACCCCCCAAACGGTCTCTCGTTTTAGGGAGCGGTTTACCTGCCCTGTCGTCGTCATGCATTCCGGTCTGAGTGATGCCGCCAGATTAGACGCATGGAACCATTCGCGCGAGGGCAGTGCTGCCATTACCATTGGCACGCGTTCTGCCGTATTTGCGCCACTTGCTAATCCTGGCATGATCATCGTGGATGAAGAACACGATACCTCCTTCAAGCAGCAGGACGGATTTCGTTATTCTGCTCGAGACTTAGCAGTNATGCGTGCCAAGAAAGAAAATGTCCCTGTCATCTTNGGCTCNGCCACTCCCTCCCTAGAGAGCTTGCAAAATTGTAAGGCCAACAAGTTTNAACATTTAAGGTTGGNCGAAAGGGCCGGTGTTGCGCAACCACCGACCTTGGAGCTTGTTGACATTTCGCAGAGCATTCTCGAATCTGGATTCTCAGAGCAGCTGCTTTTCAAAATTCAAAAGCAGCTAAACGCAAACAACCAGGTGCTGGTTTTCATCAATCGCCGGGGCTTTGCACCAATGCTTACCTGCAACTCATGCGGGTGGATAGCTGAATGTAACCAGTGCATAGCCCAGTTAACCGTTCATGCCAAACCTCCAGGACTGCGCTGTCATCATTGTGGAACAATTGAAAAATTATCAACTAGTTGTCCAACCTGCAATTCTTCGAATCTGACCACTCTTGGTATCGGCACCCAGAAAATCGAACTATTTCTGAAGAAGCGGTTCCCTCTCATTCCAGTATTGCGTATCGATGGAGATTCAATCCGAAGCAGAAAGCGGTTCGAAACGATGCTAGAGCAGATTAACAGGAGAGAGCCTTGTATTCTGCTTGGTACGCAAATGTTGACCAAGGGACACCACTTTCCAGGAATTACACTGGTAGCCGTTCTTGACGCAGATGCAGGTTTATTCAGCGCCGATTTTCGGGGGCAGGAGCAAATGGCGCAGATCATTACACAAGTGTCAGGTAGAGCCGGTCGGTCTGACCGAGGGGGCGAAGTCGTTATCCAGTCGCGCCATGCAGGACACCAGACCCTGCAATCGCTGGTACAAAGTACCTACGCAGAGTTTGCGGACTTTTTACTGAAAGAGCGAAAAAACTCGGCAATGCCTCCATTCAGTCAACTAACGCTGCTTAGAACCGAGGCTAGGGAAATGAAGGCAGCTATCGACTTTCTCAGTTCGATCAACTCCATCAGCGATGATTTGAGCATAAATAAACAGTTTGAGATTGATCGCATTGGGCCTATTCCAGCGCCTATGGAAAAAAGGGCAGGGAAATTTCGGGGACAGCTAATCTTGAAGAGTGCATCGAGACTCGTTATGCAAGAGTTTCTTTTCCAGCTGTGTCAGCGTATCGAAGCTCTTCGAGCGCCGGCTGGGCTGCGGTGGAGTGTGGATGTCGACCCAGTGGATCTTATTTAACAGGTCGCAATGTTTAGAGACAGGACTATTTCAACTATAGCTTCCGAAGAACCAACCGATAATTGTGGTGGTTTGTTGGCATTTTGCAAATATTATTCAATTAAAAACAATGCGTTACATATAGGTTTTGGGTAATGACTCAGGATTTCGCCAAAATACGACCTGAACCGCTGCTGGAGAAAACCCCATTAGAATCTCCACCGGCGTGGTCGTTGATGATTACCGGTATCGTCGTTGGACTTGCAATCGGCGTGTTCGCCTGCGTGTTATTCTACCTGTCTGGCAACGTGCCGCCACTAAATGCCAACACTAAAATTGAGTCCAGTATGCCCAGCGTGATAGAAAAACAATTCACTGCCATTGAGGAACCCTCTGGTGAGCAAGAGCTGGAGCTTGAGTTCTACCATGAGTTGAAAATCTGGGAAGTACCTGTTGAAGCGAAACCTGTTGAGCTGACACCCGAACAGATCGCGAACCACCAGCCCTCTAACTACGTGGCTGCGCCACCGAACGCTGGCTTCATGTTACAAACTGGGGCTTTTCAGCAGAAGGAGCTGGCCTACCAAGAATTGGAGCGCCAATTAGCTCTCGGTATCAAAGCCATTGTCAGACAGGAAGACTTTCCAGGTCGCACCCTTTACTTAGTTCAATCTGGCCCATACTCAGCTCTCCGCGAACTTAGTGAGGCCGAGCAATTACTTCAAAAACACAATATTCAAAGTATGCGGATAAGCTTACAATAAACAGCTTCTAGCACAGCAACATAGAATTTTCGCTAGGCGTATTCTGCACGAAGAAGTTTGCCACTACAGCAATATTTCTATTTCCTTCACTTGATTTCCCTCTAAGTTCCCATATCTTAGACGGTCTGTGGTATTTTAGATTGAGATCTAAAATAGGAGAACGGATTTGGAACAATACCAAGGCACCACCATTGTCTCTGTGCGACGGGAGGACAAGGTCGTGATCGGTGGGGATGGCCAGGTTTCTCAGGGGAATACAATAATGAAAGGAAATGCCTGTAAAGTGCGGAGACTGTACAAAGACCAGGTTGTAGCCGGCTTCGCTGGAGGTACTGCCGACGCTTTCACATTGTTCGAACGATTCGAAGAGCAGCTAGAAAAACATCACGGCAAGCTGGTTAGATCTGCCGTGGAACTTGCCAAACTTTGGCGCACAGAGCGGGCATTGAGACGCCTAGAAGCTCTGTTGGTGGTCGCCGANAAAGAATCGTCCTTGGTTGTAACAGGAAATGGAGATGTTATAGAACCTGAAGATTCAATTATGGCAATAGGGTCAGGTGGCCCATTTGCATTGGCNGCGTCACGAGCNCTGATACAAAATACCAACTTAGANGCNAGAGTAATTGTTGAAAAAAGCTTAGCAATCGCTGCTGACATCTGCGTGTATACCAACATGAATTTTACAATAGAAGAACTGAATATTGGCTAGCGAAATACAACGCTTGTACCAACCAGTTTATGTAACCTACTTATGTCCATAATGACGCCTAGAGAAATCACTTCCGAACTCGACAAACATATTGTCGGGCAGGATGCCGCGAAGCGCGCAGTAGCAATCGCGCTCAGAAATCGTTGGCGACGCATGAAACTTGACGAAGAATTACGTAATGAGATTACACCAAAAAATATTCTGATGATTGGACCTACCGGTGTCGGTAAAACTGAGATTGCCCGTCGGCTCGCAAAACTGGCTCAGGCACCGTTCATTAAAGTAGAAGCAACCAAGTTTACTGAAGTAGGATACGTCGGNCGCGATGTCGAATCTATTGTTCGCGATTTGGCTGATGTTGCAGTGAAAATAATTCGAGAAAAGGAAATTCAAAAGGTACAGCACCTAGCGGAAGATCTGGCGGAGGACAGAATTCTTGATGTTCTTCTGCCGCAGGCTCGCTCCGATGATGAAGAGAGCGAGGTGGGCACAAAGACCAGTGCTCGGCAGGTATTCAGAAAAAAACTTCGCCAAGGCGATCTGGATGAAAAGGACATTGAAATAAAAATATCCGAGTCTCCGGCCGGTATTGAAATCATGGCCCCACCAGGCCTTGAAGATATGACCAGCCAGCTAAAGAGCATGTTTTCCAATATGAATACCGGGCGCAAAAGAGCACATCGCATGACTGTCAAGGCTGCCCTGAAACAAGTAAAGGATGAAGAAGCTGCAAAGCTAATAAATGAAGAAGAAATCAAAAATCGGGCCGTTGAAGCTACCGAGCAGACTGGTATCGTGTTTATCGACGAAATCGATAAAGTGACGAATCGTCATGATCAAGCTACTGCTGGCGTCTCCAGGGAGGGTGTACAGCGGGACCTTCTCCCATTGATTGAAGGCTCCACGGTAAATACCAAATATGGCAGCATTAAGACTGATCATATTCTATTCATCGCCTCAGGTGCTTTTCATCTTTCCAAGCCTTCAGACCTTATTCCGGAATTACAGGGTCGTTTGCCTATCCGGGTCGAGCTCGATCCATTAACAGCAAAGGATTTCGAACGCATACTTGAAGAACCAAATGCTTCGCTCACGGAGCAGTACGAAGCGTTACTAGGCACTGAAGATCTTAAGGTTGCGTTCAGCAAGGACGGCATTGAGAAGATTGCAGAAATCGCGTGGCAAGTGAACGAACGCACTGAAAACATCGGTGCTCGCAGGCTTCATACAGTGATGGAGCGGTTGCTAGAAACTGTATCCTTTTCTGCCTCTGATATGGCGGTAGGTAGTAACAAGAACCTCGTTATAGATAGAGCATACGTGGAGGAACAACTGGATGAGCTAGCTAAGGATGAAGACTTAAGTCGTTATATACTCTGATGGTTATAAAGAACGGACTATCCATGAATGCCAATCCTCCCTCCGAGATAAGATTACACAAGAAATCGTCAACACTCGAACTCGTGTTTGTAAATGACATCGAGTACCAATTAAGTGCTGAATATTTGCGGGTTCATTCTCCCTCCGCTGAAGTGCGAGGCCACGGTCAGGGACAGGAAATTCTGCAGACTGGAAAGCGCCAAGTAAAACTACTCAACATCGAACCTATAGGTAATTATGCCGTCAAGCTAATTTTCGATGATGGGCATGAATCCGGCATCTATAGCTGGCATTATTTACATGAACTTTGTACCAACAAGGATGTGCTATGGAAAGCTTATGTGTCAAAATTGAAAGCTAAAGGAGCGAGTCGCGACGAATTACCTCCCGGAGTACAGGTGGTTAACATTAGACCCATTTCTTCAGACTAACCCCCACAAACTCTATTCGGCTTATACAATTCATTGTTCTTATGACAGCTCCCTCTGACAGCGACAAAACAACGCACTTCGGTTACGAACAAGTTCCTATTGCTGAAAAGGAGAAACGCGTAGGTCGCGTGTTTCGTTCCGTCGCTAGCCGCTACGACATAATGAACGACGTAATGTCATTCGGAACCCATCGACTCATTAAGAGATTTACCCTCGAACTCAGTGCTCTTCGTCCCGGACAGAAAGTATTGGATCTCGCAGGAGGGACCGGAGATTTNNGCATTCACGTTTCACCTATTGTGGGCAAANAAGGACAGGTGGTGCTGGCAGACATAAATGAAGTNATGNTACAANTTGGTCGNGATCGCATTATCGACAAAGGGTTGAGTAATAATGTCGATTTCGTCAAATTAAATGCTGAAGCATTACCTTTTGCACAGAACACTTTTGATTGTGTTTGTATTGCTTATGGNTTGAGAAANATCACTGACAAGGNTNCCGCACTGNCTTCCATACAACGAGTGTTAAAGCCTGGTGGTAGAATCTTNATATTAGAATTCTCNAAGCCACAAAATAAATTATTAGATAGAGCTTACCGAACCTATTCCAGTTTTTGGCCAGTTATAGGCAGGCTCATAACAGGCGATGCACAAAGTTATCGCTACTTGGTGGAATCCATCGATATGCATCCTGATCAGGAAATCCTTCTATCTATGATGACAACCGCTGGTCTGGTGGACTGCAAATATCACAATGTAATGAATGGTATTTGCGCTGTACACACCGGCATGAAACCCTTCAGCAATGCAAGTGAATAAGGTGNCCTCTTGAACGAGTTGCTGGGATCACTCGCAATGCATCCCTTTGAAGAACTACTCAACAGGGTTCTAGCAAAAGACCCACACTTGCAGAGCCAGTTAGTTAAATTTGCCGGAAAATCTCTGCAAATCAACGTTCATCCTCCCGGCATAATGGTTACCGCTCTTCTGGAGAAAGGCCGAATCCGGCTATTGTCTACCGAAGCGGAGTTACTGGACATTCAAATTACTGCNAGCATCACTGGCAATGTGGGCCAACTGCTACCCCTAATCCTTGAGAAACGCGATAACAGNCCTCTCTCCAACCCTGCCCTTGCAATCACCGGTGATGCCAGCTTTATCCAGGAACTCCATGCAAGCCTAAGTAGCCTGGATATCGATTGGGAAGACTACCTAGCCCCTTTGTTGGGAAACTTNATTACTAATGAACTAAGTCACATTAGTAACGACATACGTAACTGGTCTAAGCAGGCCAGTGTGAATATGCAGCGCAATGTAAATGAATACTTGACAGAGGAAGAGCGAATATTCCCCAAAAAGGAACAACTTGATGATTTCAGTGAAGAGTTGGATTACCTAAAAATTCGCATTGACCGAATTAACGCCAAAGCCAGTATTCTCGACCAGAAATTGATTAAACTGCGCAACTCATAAATAAGCGATTGTTTAAGCACGCGTTCTTGTTCGGTTTTCACTCAGGTGTTATCTTGGCTTCCCCTCAAAAAAGCTGAACAGTTACCACTTCATTGTGTCCCACTTACCCCGCCTCCTCAAGGTTATTCGCGTCGTCGCAAAGTATCGGATTGACGATTTTTTGCCTGCGCAGTCTGGGACTCCGAACCAAAGGAAATTAACTGCGCTTCGCTTGCTGCTGGCTCCTTTTCGGTTGCCGCGGATATTAAGTAGGGCAGACAACCAAACCAGAAACCATAGACTGCGTCTAGCAATTGAAGAACTGGGGCCCATCTACATTAAGTTTGGTCAGCTTCTGTCGACTCGTCGTGACTTTCTGGATAGCGAGCTTGCAGATGAATTGCAATCATTACAGGATAATGTTCCACCTTTTAAGTCTCCTTCAGTGGAAAGCATCATCGAAGCAGCACTTGGTGCAAAAAGCGACCAGCTTTTTAAACAGCTGGATAGCAACCCTTTTGCGTCTGCTTCAGTCGCTCAGGTGCACAAGGCTACACTGCATAATGATGAAGAGGTCGTTGTCAAAGTAATTCGTCCAAAAATCGAAAGCACCATTGCCGAAGATCTTACATTGCTTAAGTGGATCGCAAGCTTGTTCGAATCCCACTCCGAATTTGGTAAACGTCTCAGGCCTATTGAGGTCGTAAACGACTACGAGAAAGTAATCTTCGATGAACTCGACTTACAAATCGAGGCAGCCAACACTTCGAAACTAAAAAGTAACTTTGAAAATTCGGATGTATTGTATGTGCCCAAAGTGTATTGGGATTATACACGTAGGAATGTGTTGGTATTAGAGCGCATCCACGGTATCCCGGTCACTGACACCGATTCGCTTAACAAGCACAGAGTCAACCTGAAGAAATTGGCGGAAACCGGCGTTGAAATTTTTTTTACACAAGTGTTTGAACACAACTTCTTCCACGCCGACATGCATCCGGGAAATATATTCGTTTCAAACAACAACCCAGAGTTACCAAGCTACATTGCCATCGATTGCGCCATCATCGGCTCCTTAAGTGATAACGACCAAGAATATCTCGCCAAAAACCTACTAGCCATTTTTAAGAGAGACTACCGGCGGGTGGCGGAGTTACACATTGCCAGCGGATGGGTAGCAAAAACAACCAATATTCATGAATTTGAATTTGCTATGCGTATTGTATGTGAACCAATTTTTGAAAAGCCATTGAAAGAAATTTCGTTCGGCCATTTACTGGTACAGCTATTTCGCACAGCCGGAAAATTCAACATGGAGGTTCAGCCTTCGCTGGTGCTTCTCCAGAAAACTCTTCTCAATATCGAGGGACTGGGAAGGCAACTTTATCCCGACCTAGATATTTGGAAGACTGCTCTGCCATATCTGGAAAACTGGAATAACAAGCGTATGAATCCACTCAACCTTCTATCAAAAATCCAGGAAAACATACCGGAGTGGATCGATCAACTTCCTCACCTTCCTTTGCTGTTTATCAATGCTACCTCGCAGAACAGCAAATTAAGTAAGATTAACGAGTCCTTGATTAAGCAACAGCAAGCAGCTGAACAAAAACTGGAAAGACAAAGGCGACTGTCTCGCAACAGTGGCTTATTTGTCCTGTTACTCGCAGCCATCTCTCTTGTACCTTTTATCAGCGAAGCACTGGGACGCATTCCCTTGATAACGTCAGGGCTGGGTTTGCTCGGGGTCTACCTTTTGTGTTTTAGACGTTGAAAGCGCATACTAAGCTGATGCTTTCCTACCTTGATCAAATCAACTGGAACACCGATGGATTGGCGCCTGTTGTCACTCAGGATGCCTCTAGCGGGCGAGTATTGATGCAAGCATGGATTAATAAGGATGCATTGCGGGCAGCAATTCNCGAGAAGCGCGCCATATATTGGTCCCGATCACGCAGTAAGTTGTGGCGCAAAGGTGAGGAATCGGGAAACGTGCAAAANCTTGTGAGTGTATACNTGGATTGCGACAATGATGCTTTGTGCTATCAGGTGGAACAGGTAGGCGGAGCAGCGTGTCACACTGGAAGGNAGAGTTGCTTCTTTCAGAGATTNGACAATGAGTCCTGGGTANCGGAGGATCTAGAACTGNAAATNCNGCAACCATATAATGCAAAACTTAAGTCGAGTAATTTTTAATTGGCGTAGTTCAATAGACTGATCACAATGAGTGAAGTACTAAGGGAACTGGCAACAGTTCTGGAACAGCGCAAGTCCGCGTCCGGTGAAGATTCCTATGTTGCCAGTTTATACCAACAAGGACTAACCAGAATCCTGCAAAAGGTTGAAGAAGAAGCCCAGGAGACAATCGAAGCAGCCGCAGAATGCAACTCCACAAATGAGGAATCCAAAGCCGCCGTCATTCACGAAACGGCTGACCTTTGGTTTCACACACTGGTCATGCTGAGCTATCTAGATTTGGGTCCGGACCAAGTGTTGGAAGAACTTGAAAAACGCTTTAATATATCGGGCCTTGAAGAAAAGGCATCCCGGCACAATTAACTACCGACAACTCCGTTTATAATTGATTGTTGGTACAGGAGGCAAGTTATGGGTGTAGGTGGAATTGGAATATGGCAACTGCTGATTATTTTATTGATCGTTGTCATGTTATTTGGCACTAAAAAAATACGAAATATTGGTTCTGATCTTGGCGGCGCTTTAAAGGGTTTTAAGAACGCTGTGAAGGACGATGAGACTGGCAAGAACGAGCCATCTGAAAATGCAGAAGAGAACAATGGCGAAACTGTTGATGTAACCGCAGAAAAAGTCGCAGAGAAAGACGAGGAAGAACAGGATCTCTAACCTTTCTTTTCTGAACCCTCGGAAACCCGACCGTACTTCAATACTTAATAGTGCGGCTTGGGTTCGTTTGGATACAGCCTAGTTGACTACCGCTATTTCATTTCATGTTTAATATCCATTCAACCGAAATTATTTTAATCTTGGTTGTAGCCTTGATTGTAATCGGGCCGGAGCGACTTCCGGCTGCTATTAAAACTGCAGGATTGTGGATAGGACGTTTNCGCCGCTCTTTTTACAAGGTAAAGGCCGAAATCGAAAGAGAACTGAATACCGATGAGATTCGCCGACAACTCCATAATGAATCTGTCATAGAGGAAGTAGAGAAGGCCAAATCAAGGGTCNAGGANATNGCAAAAGAGACAGAGACCTCNGTTAACAAAATAGTNAGTACAGAAANCTTTGATCCNGGGGCATCACAAGCTACAGANGACCANTCTTCAGAAGACAAATCTATAAAAGAAGAATTGCAAGAAGTCAGCGAACACGTTGAAGAGGTGACCAAGCAAATTTACAGCGGTGGNAAGAATCCTAAGTTAGCGCAGGAATTTTCAGCGGAGGACAAAGAGCCTTCAGCGCAGGAAACAAAGACGGAAAATGACATCAGCTGAAGACGAGAAAGAACTCACGCTCATCGATCACCTCGTAGAGCTTCGCGATCGGATCCTAAAAAGCGTCTCAGCGGTTCTCGTGCTGTTCCTAGCCTTGTTCTATTGGGCAAATGACATCTATATCTTTGTTGCAGGGCCCCTACTGGCAGCTTTACCGGAAGGATCGAGCATGATTGCAATTGATCCGACATCACCTTTCTTCGCTCCATTTAAGCTGGCGTTCTATGTTTCCTTTTTGCTGGCTGCCCCCTATATTCTTTACCAGATGTGGTCTTTCATCGCNCCGGGTCTTTACAAAAACGAGAAGACGGTAGCGATTCCATTGTTTATTTCAAGTGTNGTGCTATTCTATNGCGGCATAGCATTTGCCCGCTACATCTTGTTTGGCATTGTCTTTCGNTTTTTCATTTCTGTGTCTCCAGAAGGAGTCCANGTCGCNCCAGATATCAGCAGTTTCCTAAGTTTTGCGCTGACGATTTTTTTTGCTTTCGGNGTAGCTTTTGAGATTCCCATTGCCGTCTTCCTGTGTATTTGGGCAGGACTGGCNGAGCCTGATTCACTCGCTGAGAAACGTCCCTACGTCGTGGTTGGTTGCTTTGTCGTAGCCATGATGCTCACTCCTCCAGACCCTTTCACCCAGTCCATGCTCGCTTTGCCCATGTGGGCCTTGTTTGAGNTNGGNATTTTCGCGGGCCGNNTTACCCGCAAGCGACAGGAACAAAGAGAGAAGGAAGATCAACAGGCGCCTGATTAATAGCTNAGNCCTTCAAGATAAACGTAACCGGTCCATCATTTTCTAGGGCAACATGCATGTCAGCTGCGAACTGACCACTGCTGACAAAATCATATGTGTTAACAGCCTGTCCTACAAAGTAATTATAGAGTTGCTCGGCTTCGGCGGGTGATTTGGCGGAAGAAAAACTAGGCCGTAGCCCCTTTTCAGTCGACGCGGCCAGTGTAAACTGGGAAACCAACAACAAGCTGCCTTTAACATCCCGGATGCTTAGGTTCATTTTATTGTCTGAATCGGAGAATACCCGATAAGAAAGAATCTTTTGCAGTAACCCATCGGCGTTTGCTTGCGTATCAAGTTTCTCGATGCCTATAAAGGCTAGTAAACCAGCCCCAATTTCCGCATAAACCGTGCCTTTAATTCTGACCTGTGCCCAGTTAACNCGTTGAATAAGAGTTATCATGCAAGTACTCAGTAATTCCCGNAGGGGGGTATTAATAGTAATATTTTGNTTTCACTCATCTAAATGCGANGGCTAGCTGGCAGATTCCAGTTTCTTGGCTATTTCCTGAGAGGCGCGTATGAGCGCATCAATGTTGCCTGGCTCCGACGCAGAATGCCCAGCTTCTCGAACGATATGCAATGCTGAATCGGTCCAGCGATCATGTAAATCCAGTGCATTATTAAGCGGGCATACCATGTCATACCGACCATGGATAATTAGTCCGGGAATCTCTGCAATACTGGCCATATTATCCAAGATTTGATTTTCGGCTATGAAACCCTTATTCATGAAATAATGTAATTCGATACGAGACATAGCTAAGGCATTGTGAGGNTTGGTGAACCTAGCCATGGCTTCTGCACTAGGCCGCAGCTTCGAGCAATTGGCTTCCCAAGCAGACCAAGCCTTTGCTGCCGCCATTTGTGCTAGCTCATCCTCTCCAGTCAGGCGCGCGTAGTACGAAGCGATTAGGTCCCCATGCCCCGCCTTCGGGATTGCCCTTAAGAATTCTTGCCAGTAATCAGGAAAGACTCTATTNGCACCATCGGTATAGAGCCAGTCCAGATCACATTGACGACATAGGAAAATGCCACGCAGAATCAGGGCGAGCACTCGACTCGGATACTGTTGCGCNTAGAGTAAGCTTANGGTAGATCCCCATGAACCACCAAACAACACCCACTGCTTAATTCCAAGATGCCCACGTATGGCCTCGATATCAGCTATCAAGNGCTGAGTNGTATTTTCCGCGAGNTCCCCATGNGGCGTCGATCGACCACAACCACGCTGATCGAACGTGATTATGCGAAATACTTCTGGGTCANAAAAGCGTCGGGAAGCNGCATCACATCCACTTCCTGGCCCACCGTGCACAAACAAGACCGGAATACCATCGATGNTTCCTGTCTCGTCAATGTAAAGCTCGTGTATCGCGGACACCTTCAAATGATGNCGTTTATACGGTTTTATCTCTGGGAACAGAACTAACACGTGTTTTCACCCACTTTCGTTGGNACTTCCAGCTGTAAGGCTTAGNGCTATGGTAGGACACTGGACACTATATCGCTAGCCTATCTGCAGAGCTTACTTGCCAGCAATTCCTCGTGAAGGGTTGNCCCGGCTCATGCGCTTGCGCTCATTTTCAGTCAGGAATTTCTTGCGCAAGCGGATGTGGCTCGGCGTCACTTCCACCAGTTCGTCATCGGCAATAAACTCCATTGCCTGTTCCAGACTATGCCTGATGGGAGGAGTGAGNAGAATGTTTTCGTCACTACCAGCCGCCCGGATATTANTCAGCTGCTTAGCTTTGGTTGGATTGACCACAAGATCATTGTCGCGGCTGTGCAGGCCAACAATCATTCCTTCGTACACTGCAGTGTTGGGTTGGATGAACAATCGCCCCCGNTCCTGCAAATTATATAGTGCATACGCAAGAGTCTTTCCCTTAACCATCGATACCAGCACACCATTATTGCGCCCTGTCAAATCAGCATCCTTATATTCACCATAGTGGTCAAACACATGGGTCATTAGTCCAGAGCCAGATGTCATACTGAGAAACTGGGACCTAAATCCAATTAGCCCCCGGGTTGGAATCATAAATTGCAGCCTGACCCTGCCCTTGTCGTCAGGTTGAAGATCTAGCAATTTCGCACGGCGCANCCCCAATTCTTCAATGACAGCGCCCTGGCGCTGCTCATCACAATCGATCACCAGTGCNTCAAACGGCTCTTCCTTTACNCCATTGTGCTCATGAATTATTACCTCGGGTCGCGATATTGCTAACTCGAACCCTTCACGCCGCATGCTTTCGATAAGNACAGACAGGTGTAGCTCACCACGGCCAGAAACCTTGTATTTGTCCGGGGATTCTCCCTGCTCTACCCGCAATGCAACATTATGTAGTAATTCCTGATCCAGCCTTTCCTTTATGTGTCGCGTTGTAATGTATTTGCCTTCCCGACCAGCAAAAGGAGAATCATTCACTTGAAATGTCATACTGATTGTCGGTTTGTCTACGCTCAGAGCTGCCATCGCATCGACCCGGGAGGGATCGCATAAGGTATCGGAGATATTGAGATTNTCGATTCCAGTTACACAGATAATATCCCCNGCCNTGGCCTCATCCACNTCGATTCTCTCNAAACCAAGGTGACTCTTCACCTGNAGTATCTTTCCTTTNCGTTGCTCACCATCGNGATTAACGATTATCACCGGTTGATTGCAGNGAGCCTTACCACGAGTCACTCGGCCAACACCGATGACCCCAANATAACTGTTATAGTCCAGTGCACTGATCTGCATTTGGAAGGGAGCATCGGTGATAACATCCGGTGGTGGTACTTTTGCAGCAATAGTTTCAAACAGAGGCTNCATATCATCTGCCAGGTCNTCNGCATCCAGCCCGGCNATCCCTTTCANNGCAGAGGCATATACAATGGGAAAGTCCAGCTGCTGGTCATTTGCACCGAGCTTGTCGAACAGGTCAAAGACTCCGTTTACAACCCAATCTGGCCTAGCCCCATCCCTGTCTATCTTGTTGATAACCACAATAGGGTTCAATCCCTGAGCAAATGCCTTCTGGGTTACGAAGCGGGTTTGCGGCATGGGGCCATCCACTGCATCTACCAACAGCAATACGCTGTCTACCATGGAGAGCACTCGTTCGACTTCGCCACCAAAATCGGCATGTCCGGGGGTATCTACAATATTGATCCGGAAACCCTGCCAATTAATAGCGGTGTTTTTCGCCAAAATCGTTATGCCCCGCTCCCGCTCCTGGTCGTTGGAATCAAGAACTCGCTCTATCGATGATCCCCTATCTCCCAAAGTACCAGATTGCTGTAGCAGCTTATCTACCAGGGTGGTCTTGCCATGATCTACGTGGGCAATAATTGCAATGTTTCGAATTTTTTGTGGCACGTTGATTCTTCGTGGTTTTATTAGCGGTNGCGGAAGAACATTAAAATCTATTCTGCCTAATGCAAAAGGCGGCGAGTATACACGGGGGGGAGAGATTACTGAAATGAAAGTAAGGCTTGTAACGGTAAACTGGGGACTATCCTATGGCACCGATAGATCGAGAACTGCAACGTTTTTGAAGCCTTCANCCTGCAAATGAGCTGCATGCAAACGGCTCATCATCCCCTTGTCGCAGTAAAGTAGAAANCGCCTATTTTGGTCCAGCGTANTGAACTTAGTCCGTAATTTGTAGAAAGGAATCGACAAGATATCAACAGCATCGTCTAGCCGCTGCGCGCTGAGTGGGCTTATTTCCAGTTCATCCGGATGCCTTATATCGATCACCGTATTGCCAGTTTTTGCCTCGTATACAATGTCCACTTCACTAGATGCGTGATTAAAATCATTAACCACTGATGTGATGAGTTGGAAACGGGCTTTCTCGACCGCTGTTTCCAAAACCTTGAAATCGAACTTGGATTCTTCACGTTCTATGCGTTCCAGTCTCGCTTTGGTGGTTGGGTTACGGGATATAACTGCACAATATTCCTGGACGCNTCTGGAAAACTCTTCGGTGCCTATATCCCGAGCAATATCGATGATTTCCTGTTTATCGGTTGTGCTTAGCGGACGCAGAANCAGTGACTCTGATGCCTGATCGATTATNGCTAGGTTTTGAAGAGTTTGACTAGATACCTGGGCAACGCTTTCTCCAGTAACCAGAGTCCCTATCCTCAACCTTGAAGCAATCTGGTCAGCCGCCCTCAACATCATACGCTTAAGCATAACNCCCATCTGGGGATCATCCACATTAGAAAGAATCTCTCCCACGACGGCTTCGAATGGTACCGAGACAAACTTTACTCGGTGCGAGCTGTGGTATTTCATCCACAGGTAAAGGGCAAGTTCTTTTACNGCCAACTCGTGACCTTTACCTCCAAGATTGAAGAAGCAGTAATGGATTTGCAGGCCTCGTTTAATACAAAGGAAGCTGGACACTGCCGAATCGAAACCACCAGAGATTAAAGACAGAGCAGAAGCTTGGCACCCAAGTGGAAATCCACCTAAACCTTTTATCTGACGTTTCACTATAAAAATCGTATCTTCCCGTATCTCCATAGAAACGGTGACATCAGGANCCACCAGCTTCACCCCCGTCGCCTCAGTTTGCTGGTTTAGCCCGGCTCCCACGTAGCGTTCGACATCTGTCGATTTAAACGCGTGCTTTCCTGTACGCTTACAGCGAACGGCAAAAGTCTTATCGTGTAAAATTTCGTGATAGTGTTGGATCGCTAGCTGCAGGATTCCTTCCATGTCAGGCAAATCGTACTTTTCAACTTCCAGGAACTTGNTTATACCTGGAGTGTGGCTNAGCCGATTTGAGATTTTNTGCAGAAGGACTGAATCGGAGCAATGCGTTTTNACTTCCAGCCCGTCCCATTCCCCAGTAACCTTGACTTCTTCGTCAAATTCCAACAGCACAGCCCGGATATTCTTACGCAACTGGCGAATAAAGCGGTGGCGCACCGGGCGGCTCTTGATGGTGATCTCAGGAAATAGCTTGATCAGGAACAGCATACGTCTTCTATATTTAGCAGGATCGAGTAATGGGCTTGATTTGGACTTTATAAACAGGTCCAACATCGGCTGAGGCATCGATGATATATGTTTTGTTCAAAATTTGAAGAAACACCTAATCTTAATGCTATAAAAATCACCGCGCACATACTTAGTGCTTTTTTTGTTGAAGTTTCTACTCAGCTCCAGTAAATTCGAGCGTTGCGGTGCTATCACTGCTGGCATACATTTTGCTCTTCCCTATGCGCTCAAGGCAAGCTTCACAATTAAGTAAATCTATGGAGAGCAGCAANCCTTGAAAATGTGGCAAGAACTTGTGACCCAACGCGCGTAAAAAGCGCACAGTAGATTCGGCCTTTATGACTTTTGGGCGAGACTTTAAATTGAGTTGCGATTATAAGTCATGAATATCAAGTAGTCGAAAATCGATTAGGAGAAAGATAACAAATGAAATCAAAGTTGGAATACATCTGGTTGGACGGCTATGAGCCAACCCAAAGTTTACGCAGCAAGACTCTAGTGAAATCGGATTTTGGGGGCACTCTGGAAGATTGCCCTGAATGGTCATTCGACGGCAGTTCCACTGAGCAGGCGACNGGCGAAGACTCTGACTGTCTCCTTAAGCCCGTCGCTGTCTACCCCGACCCAGATCGGGCAAATGCCTACTTGGTCATGACAGAAGTTTTGAACGCTGATGGCTCTCCTCACAAGTCGAATGGTCGCGCTACCATCGATGATGACGATGATGATTTTTGGTTTGGTTTCGAACAGGAATATTTCCTTTGGGACGTCAAGACCAATCAACCACCAGGATTCCCCGCTAATGGTTTTCCTGGACCCCAAGGCCCCTACTACTGTTCGGTAGGGGCATTCAATACTCACGGCCGTGACTGCGTCGAAGACCACCTAGATTTGTGCCTTGAGGCAGGTATAACTCTTGAAGGTATAAATGCCGAAGTAGCGGCTGGCCAGTGGGAATTCCAAGTGTTCTCCGAAGGAGCCAAGCAAGCCGGTGATGAGACCTGGATTGCACGCTACCTGCTAGAGAGGACTGCCGAACGTTATGGCCTAGCTATTAACTGGGAACCCAAACCGTTAGGTCGCGATCTTGACTGGAATGGTTCCGGTATGCACGCAAACTTTTCAAACGGTGTTATGCGCGAAGTCGGCGACGAAGCAATATTCACCAAGATCTGTGAAGCATTCAGTAAAAACATAGATCGTCACATTAGTGTTTATGGTGCTGGAAACGAGAACCGCCTGACAGGCCTGCACGAAACCCAGGCCATTGATCAATTTAGCTACGCTGTATCAGATCGTGGTGCTTCTATCCGAATCCCGGTAGCCACTGTGCAGGGTGGTTGGAAAGGTCGGCTAGAAGACCGTCGAACCGCTTCCAATGCTGATCCTTACAAAGTGGCAGCAGCAATTATAAAGACTACCAAAGAAGGTCTGGCTGGCTAGACNATTAGCTTTCGNGGGAAAAAGCCCGGGCTCTCCCGGGCTTTTNTTNTGGGAAATTCACCGCTTCAGAGTTAATTGCGCAACGCACTGTTTTGGTGCATACTTGTCTTCCCTTATTCTATCGGAATGCCGCCAAAGGCTAGAATACCGTGGGATACCGTTCATCGGCCGGATTTTTAATACATTAAGTTGGTTTGCTTGTCGCGCACCAAGGTCTGAGCAAAAAACGAAATCCGGTACTAAGCGCATGAGACCCCCCTGTCTCAGACCTAAGCTATGATGTAACCAGTATGAGCAAAAGGAGAAATATCAGTAGAGTGCCCCTGGATAGCGTACATAAAAGGTTGCTTGACCAACTGAAAACAGGGGTTGTGCTGTTAGATAATAAGCTCCGGCTACTGTACATAAATGTAGCGGCTGAGTCCCTGCTTGATATCAGCGAGAGCAAGGCTAACCAATTATTTATTGGTGACGTAATTTTCAACGCAGAGGAAGATATACTGGAAATTCAAACGGCCCTGGTTAACAACGCGAGCTTCACCAAGCATAGGGCAGAATTGCAGGTCATGCACGACAAGATTATTTTTGTGGACTACACCATTAATCCTTTTGAGGAGAATGGTGAAACCCAAGCACTGCTAGAACTGAAATCGGTTGCACATTCCCACAGAATCAACCGCGAAGAATCTTTGCATTCAGCCCATATTACTACTCGTGAATTGGTTCGCGGCCTAGCTCACGAAATTAAGAATCCACTCGGTGGCATACGCGGAGCCGCCCAATTACTCGCCCAGGAAAACAAGGATATCGAGCTGGCTGATTATACCAACATCATTATCGAAGAGGCCGATCGACTACATAACCTTGTGGACCGTCTCGTGGGATCTCGCAAACCACTGGACTTAAAGAATACTAATATTCATGAGGTGCTAGACCGAGTCCGCAGCCTCGTGGAAGCAGAAGTCAGCGGTCATGGAATCAATCTTCAGTGCGATTACGATCCCAGCATACCCCCCGTGCTCGCCGACCCAGAGCAACTTATTCAGGCGATGCTTAACATTGTGCGTAATGCGATGCAGTCACTAAATAGCCCCGATATCGATCATGAATTAGGCGAGATTATGCTCAGAACACGCGTGCTGCGCAACGTAACAATCGCCACAAATTTTTACCGTTTGGCAGCTAGCATCGAAGTTATAGATAACGGACCGGGCATTCCAGAAAATATGATAGATACAATTTTCTATCCTATGATCAGTAGTCGACCTGAAGGAACAGGTCTCGGATTACCAATCACTCACGGCATTATCAATCAGCATAAGGGTATGATTGAATGTGGGAGCAAACTAGGGGAAACAAAATTCACAGTGGTACTGCCGATTTCGGAATCAAAGAATTAGCGGCTTTTATAAAGACACAAGATAAATACTGGTGCTTGACAATGGTTACACATAATTCAGTCTGGATAGTCGATGACGACCGATCTATTCGCTGGGTGCTGGAGAAGTCTCTCGGCAAAACTGGCATGAACACAGTAAGTTTCGAAAACGGTGATGATTTGTTGCATCGCCTGGCACAAGAGTCTCCAGACGCCATTATCAGTGACATCCGAATGCCAGGCATAAGCGGGCTCGACCTCCTGTCAACCATCCAGAAGAGCCATCCCAACTTACCGATCATTATCATGACAGCACACTCGGACCTCGACAGCACAGTGTCTTCCTATAACCTCGGTGCGTTCGAATACCTGCCAAAACCTTTCGATATCGAAGAAGCTGTGGCTATGACAAAACGTGCGCTGGACCACGCGCGCACGCGCAATACGGATAGAACTAAAAAAGGGGCCATAGAAAAAGACCAAGAGATAATCGGTAAAGCGCCCGCCATGCAGGAAGTATTTCGAGCAATCGGTCGTCTTTCCAACTCAAACATCTCGGTTCTAATTAGTGGTGAGTCAGGCACTGGTAAGGAATTGGTAGCCCAGGCACTGCATCGCCACAGCCCAAGAAATGAAGAACCTTTCGTACCGCTCAACGTTGCCGCCATTCCAAAGCAACTCATCGAGTCCGAATTATTTGGGCATGAAAAAGGGGCATTTACTGGTGCTACTCAGCAACGTAACGGCCGCTTCGAGCAGGCCAATGGTGGCACTCTGTTTCTCGACGAAATTGGTGACATGCCCGCTGATACTCAGACCCATTTGTTAAGAGTGCTTTCCGACAGCGAGTTTTATCGGGTTGGAGGACAGGCTTCAATCAAAGTTAATGTCCGTATTATTGCCGCTACACACCAAAATTTGGAAAAGCTGGTAGAAGAACACAAGTTCCGGGAAGATCTATTCCATAGACTAAATGTTATCCGCATCCATATACCGAGACTTTGCGATCGACGTGAAGACATTCCTAAGCTTACGAACCATTTCCTCAAGGCTGCTGCGGAAGAGCTAGCAGTAGAACCCAAAGTCTTGCGTCCTGAGACAGAACAATTCCTGATAGGATTAAACTGGCCAGGAAATGTTCGCCAATTAGAAAACTTCTGTCGCTGGATCACAGTAATGGCGTCCAGCCAAGAGGTCCATCTCACCGACTTGCCCCCAGAATTTTTTAAACAAGAACCGGATGCTGTCAGCTCCGGCAGATGGACACAAGCATTGCGAGCTTGGGCCGACCAGCAGTTAAGCCTCGGTAATACCAGCATATTAGATGAAGCAACTCCAGTATTTGAGCGGACTCTCATTGATATTGCTTTAAAGCATACAGCAGGACGCAGGAGAGACGCCGCGAACTTGCTTGGCTGGGGACGCAACACCTTAACCCGCAAAATAAAGGAACTAGGAACTACCCATTCAAAAATCTCTAGCACTGAGCTTGACGATTAGCGAAATAGATGACTAAAAATTGATCAATATTGTTCTTTTTGAACCAGAAATCCCCCCAAATACGGGGAATATCATCCGTTTAGCCGCAAACACGGGCTCACAATTACACCTGATTAAACCCTTTGGTTTTGATCTCGAAGACAAAAAGTTACGCCGCGCTGGGCTGGATTACCGTGAATATGCTGGGGTCTGCGTTTATGAAAATTGGTTGGAATTTAGCAAAACTAACGGAAATTATAGGTTTTTCGGTATCACTACTAAAGGAAACTGTTGTTACAGCGACGTGCAGTATCGAGACGAAGATTTCCTGATTTTTGGTCCAGAGACCCGAGGACTACCAGAATCAGTAAGAAACGAGCTAGACCGGATGCATCTGCTCAGAATACCCATGCTACCGGATAATCGCAGTCTAAATCTGTCCAACGCGGTTGCATTGATCGTCTACGAAGCCTGGCGTCAGCTAGGCTTCGCACAAGGTTCCTGAAACAACGGATTGTTTACTGCACAGTTTCCGATGCCGGCGGTTCGCTCTCAGAAGCTCCCTCTTCAGTCGCTTGCTGAGCCTGTGACTCTTTCTTCTGAGCATACAGTGCATCGAAGTTAATAGGCGAAAGCATTAAAGCGGGGAAACTGCCCTTCACTACAAAGCTGTCGATGGATTCTCGGGCATAGGGAAACAAAATGTTGGGACATACCGTTGCGAGTAGTTGCTCCAGCTGGGCATCTTCAAAATCCTTGCAGAGGAATAATCCGGCCTGGTGCACCTCTACAAGGAAGGCAGTCTGCTCTTCTAATTGAGCCTCGGCAGTTAAGATAAGAACAACTTCGTAGATATCGTCTTGAATCTTATTGCTNCGNGTTTTGATGTCAAAGTTGATTTTGGGATTCCATTGNCCNTGGAAAGNCTGCGGGCTGCGTGGTGATTCAAAGGANGAATCTTTCAGGTACAGTCGCTGCAGCGCAAATTGAGGGCCCTCAGGTTGATCTGCTCCGCCTTGCGCAGAGGAAGCGGCCTGTGTGTTGTTTTCGTCTTCTGCCATTATTATTCCTATCTACTTTCCAATTAAAAACTCTAAGGATACGTATTCAGTTACTTTTGTACGAGTGGAAGTGATTGCGCTTTCCATTCAGTNANCCCACCNGCCAATCTGACNACATCAGCATGNCCTGCTTCCTGCAATATCTTAGCNGCTTGCCCGGAATGCTGCCCCAACTTGCACACAACCACCATCGGTTTATCCTTGTATTTCCAAACCTCTGTAATGCGTTGTTTCAGCTTAGTCATTGGGATATTGATCGAATCCACAATATGTCCACTTTCAAATTCTTTCTTTTCTCTTACATCGACCACGATTGCCTCTTTACGATTAATAAGCATAACCGCCTGTTGTGGGCCCACCGAACTGCTTGCTGTGCGCTGGTGGTACATGATGATAACACCCAGAGTAACTACCCACATGAGGGATAAATACAGGTGATTGCCTATGAATTCGAAAAACTGAGTCATCTGAGCAATACAATCCCCGCCCTAGTTCTTAATCTAGAACTTATCGAGAACTTCCTAACGAGTTTAGCCAAAAAAGGCGAGCAGTATACACGTGTAGGGGAAGGTAAAGAAGGCTTCTTAGCCGCTTTGAATAACCGAANTTTGTCGCGATTAACCTGCGATAGCTCGCTTAAAAAGTTGCTTTCTAGGATAATAAGTGAACCGGTAATTGAGCCCGGCAGGATCAGATATTACTCAATGACAGCCAAGAAAACTGCAGTCCTTGTTATCCTCGATGGCTGGGGTTATAGAGAGCGCTCCGAACACAACGCCATATATGCAGCTAATAGTCCCCACTGGGATGCTTTGTGGGCCGACCACACCCATACGCTTATCGACACCTCTGGCAAATCCGTTGGCTTGCCAGCCGGTCAGATGGGTAACTCCGAAGTTGGCCACATGAATCTCGGTGCCGGTCGTGTGGTCTACCAGAATCTGACCCGCATCGACAAAGAAATTGAAGAAGGTCAGTTTTTCGAAAATCCGGCCCTTATCGGGGCAATCAACAAAGCCACTGAAGCCGATTCAGCGGTCCATGTCTTAGGCCTTATATCTCCTGGCGGAATCCACAGCCATGAAGACCAGATAATNGCCATGCTTGGATTAGCGCTGGATAAAGGAGCTCCGCGCGTATTTTTGCATGCGTTTCTCGACGGCAGAGATACACCTCCGCGCAGTGCTCTTCCTTCATTAATGAAGGCGGATGAATTTCTGCAAGCTTCAGGCAGAGGTCGCATCGCATCCATTTGNGGACGGTTTTATGCTATGGACAGGGATAACCGTTGGGAACGGGTGCAACCCGCTTACGAGATGCTCACTGAGAACAAANCAGATTTNTGTTTTACAAATGTCGGTGAAGCCCTCAGAGCAGCCTATGCTCGCGACGAAGACGACGAATTTGTGCAAGCCACCTTGGTTGGAGATTCTGAGACAGGTTCCGCCAGCGTAAATGATGGAGATGTCGTGGTCTTCATGAATTTCCGCGCTGACCGTGCTCGGGAAATTACTCGCGCGTTTGTTGAAGATGATTTTTCAGGTTTCGTACGTGCCATCCGCCCAAAGCTAAATGATTTCGTAATGCTTACCGAATATGCAGCCGACATCAACACAACCTGCGCCTATTCCACCCCAAAACTGGACAACGTAATAGGGGCTTATCTCGCCGATCTTGGCAAAACGCANCTACGTATCGCGGAGACCGAAAAATACGCACATGTGACTTTCTTCTTCAATGGCGGACGCGAGGCCCCTTTTGACAATGAAACTCGCACCCTAGTGCCATCTCCAAAGGTAAAAACCTACGATCTTAAACCGGAAATGTCAGCATTCGAAGTCACAGACAAGCTGGTAGAAGCCATACATTCAGGAAAATACGATGCGATTATTTGTAACTATGCCAATGGTGACATGGTCGGTCACACAGGTGATTTCGAGGCTTCTATAAAAGCAGTGGAAGCGGTGGACCTGTGCCTCGGCCGTATCGTTGCGGCCATTGAAGCAACAAATGGGGAACTACTTATCACCGCTGATCATGGCAACGTTGAACAAATGATTGATCCAAAAACTAATCAACCGCTAACTTCTCATACCAACGGCCCAGTGCCATTGGTCTATGTCGGCGACAGCCGACTGCGGTTCCTTTGCAAAGGCAGCCTCGCCGATATTGCCCCTACCATGCTCACCCTTATGGGCATTCCCGTGCCGGAAGAAATGACCGGAAAAGTGCTTTTGGAAAATCCTGACGCCCAAAAACAGACGGCACAAAACTAATCAAAGGCACCGGGTACCACAAATATATTTAACCGCTAAGGTCTTTTCCCCATTCACTAACCGCACCATGGCTAATTCTTTATTCAACTGAAGATATTAAACAGGCAAGTCTATATCGGAGGCTAAAGTCGAAACTCTCGCAAAAATCCGATCTGTTTGGCCGAAGACAATTGGCTTAATAGCAACAGTAATCTGACTTGTCATAGTACAACCAACAACATTGCATTTTGCTTTGCAATTCTTCGTTACCAAAAGGCCCGGAATGCGCCCAACCATTTTCGCCAACAACCCAGTTCACATTGGCTGCTTAATTGGCTGAAATAATGATTATCTGAAATTTCCCATAAAGCTAGGCTGATTACCGACACACGATTTGCCAATTCCTCTGTAAACTGAAACTATAAGGCCAAGCTTACGACTTTATTATGCTATAAGCATACGGGATACCCCATGAATTCGCTTCGAAGTACATATAAAACCCTACTGCCCCTCGTTCTGGTGAGTCAGCTCTTTATACCCTTATCCGTTCACGCTCAGCAGGAAACCCTGCCGTTGCCGCTAGATGAAGTCAGAATGTTCACTGAAGCACTGGACCGTATTCGTATGTCCTACGTCGAAGAGATCGATGACAAGACCCTGCTTGAGAACGCGATCCGTGGCATGCTTGCCGGATTAGATCCCCATTCGGCATATGTCGATGGCAGCGACTTCGGTGCGCTGCAGGAAACCACTACGGGTCAATTTGGTGGTCTAGGTGTCGAAGTCGGTCGGGAGAAAGGCTACATCAAAGTAATCAGTCCGATTGATGACACGCCGGCAGCTCGTGCTGGTATCCAAGCAGGTGATCTTATCATCCAGATCGACGGCAAACCGCTGAGAGAAATGCTACCGGAAGAAGCGGCCCAACTGATGCGAGGCGAACCAGGTACCGAAGTTACCATTACTGTTGCTCGAGAAGGCATGGAACCATTTGACCTCTCCATTGTGCGCGAGGTTATCGCCATTGCTAGTGTCCGCAGTCGCGTGTTAGAGCCCGGCTACGGCTATATTCGTATTTCGCAATTCAGAGTGAACACCGGCAACGAACTGGAGGAAGAAATAGAAAAATTGTATGCGGACAATGATGGGCTGAAAGGCATGATCGTGGATCTTCGTAATAACCCTGGCGGCGTATTGCAGGCCTCTGTAAATGTTGTAGATACATTCATAAGTCAGGGCCGTATTGTTTACACCGAAGGCAGACTAGAAGGCAAAAACATGTCTTTTTCCGCAAACCGCAAGACAGTGGCAAGTGACGTCCCACTGGTGGTACTGATAAATAATGGATCCGCGTCCGCATCTGAAATTGTTGCAGGCGCCTTGCAGGATCATGGTCGCGCCATCATCATGGGAACCCGTAGCTTTGGTAAAGGCTCAGTCCAAACCGTATTGCCTCTCGATGAAGAGCGTGCCATCAAGCTGACCACATCTCTTTATTTCACTCCAAAGGGTCGTTCCATACAGGCCCAGGGTATCGTTCCCGACATCATCGTTGATGACGCATTCGTGACTCGCCGTTCCAGAAATGTCTCTCAATATAACGAGGCAGACCTGCCAGGCAGNCTGGACAATGCCAACAATGATGAAAAAGCNCAAAATCAGGACGAAATGGCCGAGGCGCTNATNTCNGCTGAAGAGGTTCTNGTAACTGATTACCCNCTCAACGAAGCCCTCAACGTATTAAAGGGGATTAATGCGTTCANACCAGNNGAAGNCAGNAATTCCGGNTCGTTTGTTCAGCGCGATNATTAGAGATTTACNTCTATGCCGCGGGAAGCCATGTATTCCTTGGCCTCTNTGATGCTGTGCTCCTGGAAGTGAAAAATCGAGGCAGCTAGCACGGCATCAGCTTTGCCTTCCAATACTCCGTCGACTAAATGCTGTAAGTTACCGACTCCTCCCGAAGCAATGATCGGTACCTGTACTGCATTACTCACCGTCTTGTTGAGGGCTAGGTCGAATCCAATTTTGGTGCCATCTCTATCCATGCTNGTTAGCAGGATCTCACCAGCCCCGCNCCGCNCCATCCGCTTNACCCATTCAACCACACTGATACCTGTTGGATTGCGTCCTCCATGAGTGAATATTTCCCACTTCANTGGCTCNCCTTNCTTGGAAACCTGTTTAGCATCTACTGCTAATATGATGCATTGAGAACCGAAACGCGCAGCCGCTTCCTCTACGAAACCAGGTTTCTCCACAGCNGCTGTGTTAATCGCTACTTTATCGGCNCCGGCATTCAACATAGTTCGAATATCCTCTAGCGTTCGAATGCCTCCGCCTACAGTTAAGGGAATGAACACCTGTCCAGCAATAGCACTCACGGTATCTACCGTTGTTGCACGATCTTCATGACTGGCTGTAATATCGAGAAAAGTGATCTCGTCAGCNCCAGCGTCACAGTAGCGTTTCGATACTTCNACTGGATCCCCAGCATCACGAATATCAACAAATTTNACGCCCTTGACGACTCTGCCCTTGTCACAGTCGAGGCAGGGAATTATGCGTTTTGCGAGTCCCATTACACTTTATCCTGCAAAANCCAAGAGTCCTGATTAATGTGTTAAAAGNCGAGTCGAGCAGATGCGGGTCTCTCTATAATTCATTGTGCAATAAGAACTCCCGCTTTTGCTCCTATGTTCCCACTATGCCTTTTTAGCCGTATGGCGCGTCACAGTACGCTTGCGCTTCTTTGAGGTCCAGCTCGCCCTCATATAGGGCTCGCCCGGTTATCGCGCCAATAATNCCAGCNCCAGTTGTGATATTCGCCGCTACCTTNAANTCGACAATGTCAGCAAGCTTGGCTATGCCTCCAGATGCAATAACAGGTATTGAAGACTTTTCCGCCAATTCGACAGTGGCTTCAACATTAACTCCCTTCATCATGCCGTCGCGCGAGATATCCGTATAAATGATTGCTGCTACTCCGAAACCAGCAAATTTTTGCGCCAACTCTATAGCATTAAGCGCCGAAACATCGGTCCAGCCATTCGTTGCCACCTTGCCGTTAATTGCATCCACTCCTACGATAATCTGGCCAGGATAGGCAAGACAGGCTTCCCTAACAAACTCGGGCTCCTTTACTGCCTGGGTTCCGATGATGACGTAATTGACCCCAGCATCGATATAAAATTGCACACTTTGCATGTCTCGAATACCACCACCAATCTGCACAACAACTGCCGGGTAGGCGCTAGTAATAGCCGTAACAATTTCAGCGTTCACCATACTACCAACGAAGGCGCCATTTAGATCGACAATGTGTAACCGTCTGGCGCCTTTGTTGACCCACCGCCCCGCCATCTGAACAGGATCGCTAGAAAACACCGTGGAATCATCCATACGCCCTTGGCGCAAGCGAACGCAATGACCATCTTTTAAATCGATAGCGGGGATGAGTAGCATCAATTCTGTCCATCCCACCTCAGGAAGTTTCGTAACAGCGTCAGACCAGCTGTCTGCGATTTTTCCGGGTGAAACTGGGTCGCAAAAATATTATTGTCGGCTAACGCGGCGACTATCTCTGTACCGTAGTGAGCAACGCCAGTTACATTTCCCTTCAATTCTGTATGCACGTAGTAGCTGTGCACAAAATAAAAGCGACTATTATCCGGCACACCTTTCCACAGAGGATGATCCTGGGCTTGCTTTACTTGATTCCATCCCATGTGAGGTACTTTCAACCGACCACCATTGTTATTTCGCAAGTCATCGCCAAAATAGCGGACTTCCCCCCGCATGAGTCCAAGGCAATCAACGCCCTCATTTTCTTCACTGCGGTTCATCAACGCTTGCATGCCAACACAAATGGCTAACACCGGTTTAGTTTTCATAGCATCTTCGACGATTTGCCCAACGTTTAGCCGATTAATTTCTGCCATACAATCCCGAATGGCACCCACGCCAGGGAAAATAACACGATCAGCCGAGGAAATTTTTTGTGCGTCGGACGTAATTAGCACTTCAGTGCTTTTATTAATTTCGCGAGCAACGTGCTCCATTGCCTTTGCAACAGAATGCAGATTGCCCATGCCGTAATCAATCACCGCAATTCTATTCATTTGATGAATGTGTGGTTCAAGTTGTTTTAGAGAGAGCCTTTCGTGGACGGAATTTCTGTGGAGGCCTTGGGATCAATCTCAATTGCCATTCGCACTGCCCGACCAAAGGCTTTAAAAACAGTCTCAATTTGGTGGTGGGCATTTTTGCCCCGGATATTGTCAATGTGGAGAGTCACCAGTGCATGGTTCACAAACCCCTGGAAAAACTCGTGAAAGAGGTCCACATCAAAGCTACCGACCGTGCCTTTGGCAAACTGCACTTGATAGAACAACCCTGGGCGTCCCGAAAAATCGATCACAACCCGCGAAAGCGCTTCGTCCAAGGGAACATAAGCATGCCCATAGCGCCTAATTCCAGTTTTATCTAAAGCCTTGGCGAAGGCCTGGCCGAGGGTGATGCCGATATCTTCCACAGTGTGGTGAGGGTCGATTTCAAGATCACCCTTAGCCTTGATAGAAAGGTTGATCAGGCCATGACGTGCGACCTGGTCAAGCATATGATCGAGAAAAGGCAACCCAGTGTCCACCTCAAGCTGACCGCTGCCATCGAGATCAATAGAGATAGCAATTTGGGTTTCTTTCGTATTGCGTTCAACGCTTGACTGACGGTTACCTGAAAGAGCAGCTGATTCGCTCATATCGCTAAGAATAATCCTGCTTCCGGAAAAGTGCGCATTATAATGCCCACTCAGTCAGAGGGAAAGTCGCGTATCTACTGGAATGCTCCAATTCACATAGGCCCATGTCTATAACCATTTGCAGTTGCTGTTCGTAGCCCAGATTTCATAATACGCCTATTGAGGCCATCACCGTGCAGGTGACTTCTCATTCCGGTACACTAATAGCTACAGATACCTGCACCTATAACGACCGCGACGATAGTGTGCAGCGCCCTGGTAAATTTTTGCGCCCATGTTGAAAAAGCTCATAAAAGCGCTTGCTGCCCTTATCTTGCTACTGATTGTTATCTCAGTAGGCTCATTTCTGTTCATTAATACCGATCAATACAAGTCCTTATTAGAAACAGCTGTTGCAAATAACACAGGCTATCAACTAAACATTGCTGGCGAACTAGAGCTCGATATCTTTCCCACCCTAAGGCTTACGCTACATGATGTGCGCCTGCGAAACCCAGCCGTTCCTCAGGANCTGGCTTCCACGTCAGTCATAACCTTAGGAGTGGATCGCGGCAGCCTATTTAGGGGTCGAATACTTATCCAGGAGTTATTGGCGGATGACTTTCATATTAACTATTACGTGGACCAAAGCGGGTCTAACATCTGGGACTCAGACAACCTTCTCGATGACCAGACGCAGGAAAAACTCCGTGGCATCGACATCACCGACCTTACAAATGAGACAATAGATACGGAAGATGTCAGTCTATCCTTTGACCGAATCAGTATCGCCGACGCCAGTATCGATTACCAAAATCTTTCCAGCGATTTACATTATCGGATAGATAACCTTAGCTTGGAAAGCCAAAATACCAATGTAGAAGGAAGACCCTTCAATTTGGATATAGCCTTTCGTTTTCTAAATAACGGGTTAACACAACCAGTTGACATAGGGGTACGAAGCACGATCGTTGCTGATATAAGCAACGAAAATATCTTCATTTCCGACATCAACTTTGCGCTNACGCCGATGTTGCTGACAGGTGAAATAGCCATAACTAGTTTAGACGACGCCCTCGCCTACGAGGGTAGTTTTACCTCAAACGACTTTGATATCANCATGCTTATGCAGACGCTAGGCCTGAGCGAACCCGAAACNGTATTTTCCGGAGGTGTACANAAAACCCAAGATCTTGCCCTCGGATTTCAATTCAACGGTAACCAGGAACAATTATCGTTCGAAANTTTTTCCGGCTCCCTTGGCGCTACTGAAATCGAAGCANAGGCCAATGTTCGTTTGGTCTCTGGTTTTATTCCAGATAACATTAGTTATGATATTATTATCGATAACATTGATTTATCACCGTTTCTCGCTTTTAACGAAGACAATGTAGAATTCGCAATATCTCCGGAAGAATCGACGGCGCCTTCAGCTGCTTCCACGACACCTAATCGGCCAGAACAGGACGTNGAATTATCGTTGAATATACTTAACTCTCTGAATGTTCTCGGCAGCATNTACATCGAATCCATTACTGCGGACGAGTTATACTTGCAAGACATTAATATATTCACCAACCTCGAAGATGGCGTGCTGGATATAGAGATACAACCCGTGTCAGCCTATGGCGGCTCAATACAGGGAGCGGCCCGTCTGGACGGCCGAAATCCTGCCGCAGACATTGGCATACAACTTGNCTTGAAAAANATCAACATNNCNGAGCTTNCNCCNCCCATCCCGAGATTCAACTCGTTCAACGGCTCACTCGACGCGGAAGCCAACTATACTTCGAGNGGGGCTACCACAGGCGAACTGGTCGATACCCTTAGCGGCTCCACAGCTTTCACTATCACTGAGAATTCCGTGGACATAGGTGTAATCAAGCAAGTATTTACAGCGATTGCCGCACTAAGCCCCACCGGAGAGGCGATCCAGCAATGGCCAGATGTAATCCAATTTAGTGAACTAAGCGGTTATATTCTTCTCGAGAATGGCATAACGGAAAACCAGCAATTTAAAGTGCGGATGGACAACCTTGATGTGACCGGCACCGGGGGTATTAACCCAGGCGAAGAAACCTTCGACTACGATATGCTATTCACTGTTCTGGGAGAGCCCTACATACAAACCATTCCGATTAACGACCTTTATCATAATGTATCCTGGCCGGTGGACTGCAGTGCCGCCTTCGATGATGAAGTTACCCGTTATTGCCGACCAGACTTCACCCAGGTCCGGGAAATCTTTTCGCAAATAGCCACCAACGCTGCTCGCAATGCTCTGGAAGAAATTATTACCGACCAGGTCCCAGATCTATTGCAGGACGCTGCACGCGGCTTATTGCGTAACATTCTCAATTAAAAACAGTGTCAAATTTTTCGGACAAGGTACTTTCCTGGTTCTATGTCAACGGCAGACACGATCTGCCCTGGCAAAAACAACCCACTCCCTATCGGGTGTGGATTTCCGAGATCATGCTGCAACAAACCCAGGTCGTAACCGTTATTCCTTATTTTATGCGGTTCATAAATAGATTTCCCACAGTTGCCGAGCTGGCCGCCTCGGACATCAATCATGTGCTGCATCTTTGGACTGGTTTAGGCTATTACGCGCGCGCAAGGAACATGCATAAAGCAGCACAGTTGATAATGAAAGAATACGCGGGTCTATTCCCTACCCGCCTGGAAGATCTCGAAGCAATGCCGGGTGTTGGTCGATCGACTGCCGGTGCAATAGCTGCCTTATCCATGAATATCAGGGCGCCAATTCTCGACGGCAATGTCAAAAGAGTTCTTACGCGTTATTTTGCGATCAGCGGCTGGCCAGAGCANACCTCAGTAAACAACGAACTGTGGAAATTAGCAGAAAATTTGATGCCCCACGACAACATTGCTGATTACTCTCAGGCCGTGATGGACCTAGGCGCAACACTGTGCACTCGCACGCATCCTTCCTGCCCCTCTTGCCCACTCAAAGTTGAATGTGAAGCCAATAAGACGGACACGACCCAAGACTACCCATCCAGAAAACCTAAAAAGAAACTGCCAGTTAAAACGATCTTCATGTTTATACTACAAAATGACCTTGACGAAGTGCTGTTGGAAAAACGCCCTCCGAACGGAATCTGGGGGTCACTTTATTCCTTACCCGAATCGGAATCATCGACAGGATTACCCCCACTTAGTAAGTTAGTAGTAGAAGGGGAAATAAAGGCTCTCAAACCGATTCGGCATACATTTTCCCACTATCATCTCGATATTAGTCCAATCAGAATGACTGCCAAACATGAACCACATAGAGTAAGCGAAAATGATCATTGGCTCTGGTATCCTCTCGATCATTCACTNGAAGTCGGATTGGCGGCGCCGGTCAAAAAGCTTTTATCAAGCCTGGCNTCCAATCCCTAACAACGAGGAAGCAGTATGAGTCGGATGGTGCATTGCAAAAAATACGATAAGAAGCTACCNGGACTNGCGGTTCCACCCTACCCTGGTCCAAAAGGGCAGGAGGTATACAAAACCGTCTCTCAACAAGCGTGGCAAGAATGGCTGTCACAACAAACGATGCTTATCAATGAAAAACAGCTAAACTTAATGGATCCGGCGGCTCGGAAATATCTGCAGGGACAGATGGATAAGTTCTTAAATAACGAACAGCACGATCATGCCGAGGGGTACGTGCCACCTGAAGACTAACCGGCCATGTCCTTGACTATCCAGAACCTTGAAGGTTTAATACGCCGCTTATGTAAAGNCNCAAATTCCAGAATCAGGGTACACTTTTATACGCANNTAGCGGTGTAACGAGTTTTTTCAAAAACCGACTTGACTTGGTAGATAGCCAATCTAACAATCAAAATTGAACGCCTTATTGACGAGCACAACTGCTCGAAACGCCCAGGTAGCTCAGTCGGTAGAGCAGAGGACTGAAAATCCTCGTGTCGGTGGTTCGATTCCGCCCCTGGGCACCATTTCTATATTTCCCTACTTGCGCCTCAGATCAAATTACTCTGACTCTTTTCTATTCGTCCGCCAGCCCTAGCACAACCAGCGCGTTGCCAGCAATGTGAAAGTTGTAGCCGTAACCTGCGTTAACGTACATCAACCCGTGCGCGATCAAAACACCGCCGCCGCTAAATGCTTCGCCGGGATGTGGTTCGGTAGCATCGTGTGCAGCAGCCTGCCCGGCAAATGAAGCAAACAACAATACCAGGGCGGTTAGAAATACGGGGGAAATTCGCGACGTCATTTATCTACTCCAAATCAATCCTATTGTCGTCTTAATTCCGCATAGCTCATTTACTTGCCAAGATCGCGGCGACGGTTGACTCATTCGCTTCGCTTGTTGGGCGTTCGTTAGTCGGTACGCGGACCTGAAAGTTGAACCTTGATTCCGTCCGGGTCAAAGAAGAACACAATGCCGAAGCCGGGGCCGCCGCCGATTGGGCCGAGCTGCTCAAAACCGAGCTCGTTCATCGTCTCTATGGTTGCGGTCAGATCTTCCACATAGAAATTAATCCGGTCGATGCCTAGATGATTAACCGGTGGCGGGTAGGATGGCGCGTTATCGTAGGGGCTCTTCCACTGCCGCAGCTGGATCGTCGCCCCATCGGTACCTTCACCAAGACTGATGTCCTCGCCCTCGAATTCGATCGGGCCATCAAACCCATGGGCGGCGGCGAAATCGCCAGAGCCTGCCTGCGAGCCGGGTGCCGATTCGGTAAACCCCAGCAGCCGGTAGAACTCACGAGACCGCTGCAGATCAGTCACGTTCATGTTCGTGTTTGCCAGCCGCACCAAGTCAGGGCCAGGGGTCGGACCCTCACCCTCGGCAGTCTCAATCAATTTTACAAAGGTGCCGTCCTGGTCCTTCATGAACACAAAGCGTTCACCATTGGGCGCTGTAGTAGGCGCCGACAAAAATCCTACGCCCTCCGACTGAAAGTAGGCATAGTCGCCTTCAAGGTCGGTGGTGGAGTAAGTTCCATAGGTCATCCCGATGTGGTTTAGCTTGGCATAGGGCGGCTCTTCGCGATAGGAATTACCTCTGAATTGCACTGTGTCGACGAATGGCTGTGTAGGCGGATCTTCCAGGCTATGCAGTGAGACGTAGATCAGGTAGTCATCCGGAAACCCGAGCGACTGGGCGAAAGTGGTGCTCGTCTCCGGTCCTGCCGGGTAGATTTCTCCGATGAAGCCCATGGTGTCGTATAAGGCTCGTTGGCGTTCTATGTCGGTCGTGTTTAGTCCGAAATAGCCCTGGCGCAAGAGCCCAAGATCGGCCTCGGTAACCTGGGTCACGCGCACGCCGAGTTCCCCGTCTGGTATGCCGGGCACGGTCACCTCAATCGTGTTCTCCCTGGTAAGATTCAAATCAACGATGACCTCGCCGTTGCCGCTAAAGTCCTGCGGTTCCACAACATCGCGGCCGTTGATTTTGATCCAGGCGTTGTCGATGCCCTCGTCTTGAAGGACCAGTTTCGCTGGACCGTCAATAGCCCTGAATGTGGCCGAGTAGGTAGTCGGTTTTCCTTGCACGAGCTCGTAAGTCTCAGGTCCGAAGCGAGTCAGGTTAGCCTCGTGGCTAGAGGCGGCTGGCGCAACTGCCAATAGGCCCAGAAACAGCGCAAATCCCGCTGCTCTGAGACCCAAGGCT
>NZNL01000003.1 GCA_002694855.1 Gammaproteobacteria bacterium | reverse complement strand
CAAAGTCAAACAATATCTAGTGATTTTCAAGCTTTTTTTGCTATTTCAGATTAGCTCTAAAAAATGTTGTACCAGCCCCCTCCAAATTTTTCACCACGAGCCATGACTAATATCTAACAATAATTTTAATACTTAGCGGGTGAAGTTCATTTTTTATACTTTAGTTTGTAACATTCAGAACATATATTAACTGGGTGTCCTTTAATTTGTACTAGTGAAAGGACAGTCGTTACCCACTTTTTGTGCAATTTCGATCTATTTAGATAATTTTTTGACTGGCTAATCGATTAGAACGGGTTTTACCTGCTCGACATTCGACATCCTTGTTGCTCGTACACGGAGGATCAATAAAAATGGATAAGTCTTTGAAAGTGTTTGATAGGTTCCATACAGCCGTTTTGCTGCACGTACAACTATAATCCATTTATAGGAGTGTTTTAAATCGACTCCGACTTTAATTCGGTTCCTATGAAAATGCACCAAGGAACTCTCAGAGCCTGCGGCAACAGAATAGTGCCGATGAAAAGTATTCACGCTGTCTAGCCAGGCCGCCGACTCTATCCCGATTCCCTCTAAGACACTTTGGTTTTTTTCCAGTAAGCGAATCGCTGTTGCCTTTTTTTTGTTTAAACCCTAACACCTTGGAAGTGGCTTCCAGTAACTCAAAATAATTCTGTTGGGTCACTGGTAAAATTGAGCGCGAAAAATTCTGTAATTCGCGCTGCGATTTTGAATCGCATTTTTTTTCCGAATTATGACGGCCTGTTAAGTGTTTGTAGTACTATGCAAGTTATAGTTTTTGTGCACTCGAACTAGAACTGACACAAACCAAAAAAGCGAGATACTATTAGCACAAAACAGGAAAGAGTTATGCGAATCGGAGTAGACTTGGGCGGTACCAAAATCGAAGGCATTATTCTGGACGACGAAGGATCTATCAGAGAAAAAATTCGGATAAAAACACCTTACGATCAGTATGACGCGACCCTTGAAGCCACTTGTGAAATCGTAAATAAATTGCAAGCAAAAGCAACTCCTAAATTCACTGTCGGCATTGGCACGCCAGGTGCTCTCTCGTTACCTAGCAAATTGATGAAGAATAGCAATTCGGTCTGTCTGAATGGGAAACCCTTCAAACAAGACATCGAATTGCGGCTTGGTTATGAGGTTCGTGTGGAGAACGACGCTAATTGTTTTGCGCTTTCCGAAGCCCTATATGGTGCTGGAATAGATTGTTTCTCGGTGTTTGGAGTTATATTGGGGACCGGCACTGGCGGCGGCATTGTCGTCAACAAACAGTTAGTTACCGGGCCGAACAATATCACAGGGGAATGGGGCCATAATTCAATCCCCGTTTCAGTGCAGAAATTAATCGCCAATGATCGCACCTGTTACTGTGGGCGCCAGAATTGCATCGAGACTGTGCTTTCTGGTCGAGGCTTAAAGCAAACTTATTTCGAACAAGTGGGACAGCAACTCGAACCAATAGAGATATCCCAGCGTGCTGAACAGGGCCATTCAAATGCCATGGAGTGTATCCAACGCTATTGCCAACAACTTGCACGCTGTTTGGCATCTGTCATAAATATAGTTGATCCAGAATTGATTGTCCTTGGTGGCGGGTTGTCCAATATCCGCGAACTTTACAATGCGGTGCCAGATTTCCTAGAAGAGTTTGTTTTCACTGATGTGGTTCAGACTAAGCTTTCTCGACCGAAGTTTGGTGACGCCAGCGGAGCCATAGGTGCAGCTTGCCTCTGGACCCCCTAGTCTTGCTAGCTTCCAAAGGGATGGCGCAGGACTATGGTTTCTTGGCGATCGGGGCCTGTGGAAATAATATCGACCGATACCTCAATCAATTCTTCAATATATCTAATGTAAGATCTCGCATTCTTCGGTAGATCATTCATGCTCCTCGCGCCCAAAGTTGATCCTTCCCATCCCGGAAATTCTTCGTAAATGGGCTCGAGGCTCTTGAACGTTTCCATATCCATCAGGCTAGGTGCAATGTTTCCTTCCATGCCTTGGTAACCCGTACAGATCTTTACTGTGTCTAGGCCATCGAGAACATCGAGTTTGGTCAAACAGATTCCCGAAACGCTGTTGATATGCATCGCCAGTTTTACCATTGCGGCATCAAACCAGCCACAGCGTCGATCCCTGCCAGTAGTAGCTCCCTTCTCCCCGCCAACCGAAGCCAGGTGCTTACCCACGTCATCGAATAGCTCCGTTGGGAAAGGTCCAGAGCCTACGCGCGTCGTATAGGCTTTAGTAATTCCCAACACATAATCCAGGTAGAGAGGCCCATAGCCGCTACCCGTTGCTGTGCCACCAGCAGTGGTATTAGAAGAGGTCACGAACGGATAAGTGCCATGATCAATATCCAGCAAGGAACCCTGAGCACCCTCGAACAAAATGTTATCGCCAGCCTTACGGTGACCGTGCAGAATATTAATTGTATCCGTGATCATTGGTTTAACCTCTTCTGCCAATCTTAAGAGGTCGTCAAACATCTGCTGAAAATGGATCGGATCAGCATGGAAATATTTTTGCAACCAAAAATTGTGATACTCAAGTAATCCGCCGAGCTTTTCCGCGAACTGCAGTTCATTAAGTGTTTCCACGAGACGAATTCCGCGCCTGGCTACCTTATCTTCGTATGCAGGACCTATGCCTCTTCCGGTTGTACCCAATTTATTACGGCCTTTCTGACTCTCGCGGGCTTGATCAAGAGCGATGTGGGAAGGAAGAATCAACTGACAGGCACCGCTTATACTCAATCGATTTCGAACTGGTATGCTTCGTGCTTCCAGTTCACTTATTTCATGCATCAAGGCCTCCAGGCTAAGTACTACACCGTTGCCAATCACGCACCGAACTCCATTTCGTAAAATACCAGACGGCAAAAGATGCAGTACCGTTTTATCACCATCTATGACGAGCGTATGGCCAGCATTGTGGCCACCCTGGAAGCGCACGACAACTGTTGCCTGATCGGTTAACAAGTCAACGATTTTACCCTTGCCTTCATCACCCCACTGGGTGCCNAATACAACTACCGATTTAGCCATTTCATTCCACTTCTATGCACAAATTTGTTACACAAANNGTTTTTGACCGGTCATCCCATTACAGTGATTCCACAATCCAAACGCCATTTTTGTTAACTATGTGTCGATCGCAGCTTTGCTCTGCACAGTCCTGCCGACTCAATTTNGCATCACCAAACCAAGTAACCACTATCTCTCCTTGCCGACGCAGGNTTTCTACCAATTCAAGTAAATTCGCGTCATTATTATTCGGCACAATGATCGCGGCCTTGCGTTCAAAGATTTTGTTACTCAGTTTGGCGAGCACCTTTAAATCACTATCAAAGCCAGATGCTGGCCGGGCTCGACCGAACACTTCCCCAATATGGTCATATCGACCGCCCTTGGCAACCGCCCGACCATAGTTAGGNGTATAGGCTGCGAATACGATNCCGGTGTGATACTCGTAGCCCCTGAGTTCACACAAATCGAAACACAACACAATCTCCGGAAGTCGCTTTTTAACACCATCCACTATCGCCACTAGCTCGTCGAGTTCTGTTGCTACACTGGCTGGCGCACTTGCAAATACTTTTTTTGCCTCCTGCAAGATAGTTTCGTCACCACTGAGACGCGTCAACTGCAACAACATCTGACGAAGCTTCTGATCAATTTCCGAGCTGTTCAGTATTTCATCAATTTCATCGTGCGCTTTACGTTGGACCGCTTCGAATAGCGAGCGCTCAGTGTCCTCATCTAAGTTCGCTTCCCGTAACAGNGTCCTGAAGATNCCGACATGGCCNAGCACTATATGAACATCGCTGAGCTCAACAGCCTGGAGAGTTTCGCGCATAATACATACCAGTTCTATGTCACACTCAACTCCCGAATGGCCATAAAATTCTGCTCCAATACGAATAGGAACTCGTGAGGTCATGAGGCCTCTCGGCCTAGTGTGCAAAACGTTGTCGGCATAACAAAGCCGTACCGGCCCTTCCCTATTTAGGCAATGAGCATCAATTCTCGCTGCCTGCGGAGTTATGTCGGCGCGAATACCCATCGTGCGACCACTAAGCTGATCGGTAATCTTAAATGTGTCTAGATCAAGATCGCTGGAGGAACCTACTAACAGCGAATCGAGGTATTCAATCAAAGGGGTAATTACCAGCTGGTATCCCCAAGATTCGTAGAGGTCCAGAAGCTGACGGCGCAAGGTTTCAAGTTTGTGCGCTTCAGCTGGAAGTATTTCCTCAACACCATCTGGCAACAACCAGCGTTTAGCAGAAGTCATTTTTCTCTTCTCTCAAATAGGCTAACGATGAGCGCTAGAATCTCAATTAATTATCCAAAGTAGTATTATTCCCGCAAGCATGCTGCCAAGGCCAATTAGACGTGTAGTTGAATCGTCAATTTCCTTTACCAGCACCATTAANAATCTTCGCCAAAGTTTGGGATCGATGAACGGTAAGATGCCCTCAATTAATAGCATTAAACAAAATGCNGTTGCTAGGTCATGCCACATCAGTCAATTCTCCGAAATCGCTAATCCGCATTTATCTGAAACAAGATAACTTCTCAAATNNCCCTAATCGGTCCCAAAGGCAACCCTGAATTACTGCCTAGAGTAATTCAGGTTGTTAATAAGGAATTTAGCTTTTCGAATTTTTTCGCTACTAAGTTTAACTTCCAACCAAACATTTCTGCGCGAAAGCTTACTATTGAGGTACGCCGTCCTTAAGATATTTGAAATAGTCACTATCCGGGTCAAGCAGCAACACATCCCCTTTTGAGCTAAAGGTTTCCCGATAGGCATTCAAGCTACGCGTAAATGCATAAAATTCTGGGTCTCTCGTATAGGCTTCAGCATAAATTGAAGTCGCTTCGGCATCTCCCTCACCACGAATACGTTCGGCATCACGGTATGCCTCAGCTTCAAAAATAACTGCTTGCCGGTCGGCATCTGCACGGATACCAATGGCCAGTTCTTCTCCTCGGGAACGGAGTTCCTGTGCTTCTCGATTACGCTCGGTAATCATTCTTTCATATACCGAAGACCGCACATCATCGGGCAAGTCAATGCGTTTAACCCGCACGTCGATAACTTCAATACCAATATCTGCGGCTGTGGTTTCATTCAGCTCTGCAGTGAGGTCCAGCATCAATTGATCACGCTCGCCTGCTACCACTTCCTGTAAGTTACGATTACCTATCTGGTCCCTGAGACCGTCGTTGATACGTTCCGCAAGCAAGCTGCCGGCAGTTGCCACATTACCTCGTGTCGACACATAAAACTGGCCCACGTCCACTATGCGCCACTTGGCATAGGAATCCACTTCAAGAGCCTTCTGCTCAAGAGTCAGGAAGCGTTCTGGGGTAGAGTCCTCGGTTTGAATGCGCGCATCAAACACACGAACAGTATTCACCCAAGGAATTTTCATATGCAGGCCCGGCTCAATATCCGCATTTACAAGCGCACCAAGGCGTAGCATAACCGCACGCTCGGTTTGTTTTACAATAAACAAGGTATTACCGACGATGATTAGAGTAAAGAATGTCAACACAAGTGTTAAGATTTTTTTCATTGTCGACCTCCTCGGCCGCTGCCAAGCCGCGACCGATCTACGGCATTAGTATTTGATGGTGCAGGCAGGTAAGGTGCCAATTCGTTTGCAAGGTCTCGCCATTCCTGAGTAGTGCGCGGGCTATTACCGCCCCCTATTGAAGAGTTCTGTTCTAGAATTTTATCTAGAGGTAGAAACAACATATTATTACCACCCTCAACATCAATCATGATTTTGCTGCTGGCTGTCATTACATCCTGCATTGATTCTATGTACAGACGCTGACGCGTTACTACCGGGGCCTTGGTATATTCCGTTAGTAACTGTTTGAAACGGGAAGCATCACCCTCGGCTTTAGCGACAGATTCTTCCCTATAAGCATTGGCCTGCTCGATCTGACGCTGTGCATTACCACGAGCTGTAGGAATGATCTGGTTAGAATACTGCTCCGCTTCATTCTGTGCACGTTGCTCATCTTCCCTCGCGCGAATCACATCATCAAAGGCCGGACGCACAGCATCTGGTGGCTGAGCATCAACCACGTTCACTTGGCTGACCATGATGCCGGTCGTGTACATGTCCATATAGTCTTGAAGACGATCTTGAACATCATCGGCAACACGAGCGCGCCCAGTGGTCAAGATTTGATCCATGTAGTTACCACCTACTACGTGACGAATGGCTGATTCGGCTGCGTTATCTAGGCTACGTTCCGGATTTTGAACGGCTATTACATAATTCACCGGATCCAGGATTCGATATTGTACAGTGACTGCTATATCAATGATGTTTTCGTCGGTGGTCAGCATTGCCCGGTTTTCATATGTCTTCGCGTTCAACTCCGAAGTGTTAACCAAGTGAATTTCATCAATGATAGGAGGATACCAATGCAGCCCCGGCTGCACTATTGCTTCTCTCACCTTACCAAAACGGAGCACAACACCCTGTTCAGCCGCATCGACGATATAGAACCCTATAAAGGCCCAAACCACCGCGACAACGGTCACTAATCCGGCCAATATGCCTCCCGGAAGACCGCGGGATCCTGGTGGCGCCCCTTTCGAATCGGATCCACCATTGCGGGAACCCCCAAATAGGCCGCTAAATTTCTTCGTGAGGCTTTTTATGACCTCGTCGATATCAGGTGGCCCCTGGTTACCACCTCGTCGACCGCCACCCCAAGGATCATCATCGTTGCCATTATTTTCAGGTTCATTCCAAGCCATTGGTTTCTCCATAGCTTTTCCAGACATCTTAAGTTAAGTTAAGTTTAGCTAATTATTACGCATTTACACAGCATTTTTGTCAGCACTATAGTGCTAGATTTCATGGATATTCAAGCAATTCTCGGCTGTTCTTCTGTGAGCCATTCCTTCTGTTGATCTCCAACAGGTTTTGCCGTGGATTTGAGTACAGCGCCCTGCTGAAGTATACGGTCTAGATCGTCTTTCGGCAGACGCACTCGCAATTTCCAGACACCGGATTCCTCGATTTCTTCACTTTCGATGAATCCGCTCTCGTAAAGCTGGCTGCGCAGCCTCGCCTGTTCTGGTTTAATAATTAATGTCTCCACTAAAAAAGCTCCAGCCAGCAACTCGCTTATTGCATCTCGCAGCAATTCCAGACCTGCACCNGTNTTTGCTGATAACCAGACACGNGTTGGTTTACCGTCCTGATCGCGCTGAATGTGAGGTTCAACTCCAGAAATCAAATCAATCTTGTTAAAAATTTCCAGTTGCACCACTGAATCTGCGCCAATTTCTACGAGCACATTGTTTACTTGCTCCCTCAATATGGCATGGCTNTCGTCTTCCGCATCGACAACGTGTAGTAATAGATTAGCGGACGCCATCTCTTCAAGCGTTGCCTGAAAAGCTTTAACCAACTGATGGGGTAAGTGGCTGATAAANCCGACCGTATCGGCTATAACCGCCAAACCGTAGTTAGGCANNNTGATACGCCNCAGCGTNAAATCCAGGGTAGCAAACAATTNGTTTGCAGNATACATGTCNGCACTGGTCAATTGNTTGAACANCGAAGACTTACCGGCATTCGTATAACCCACCAGCGAGATTGTGGGNANTTCTGCACGGCGGCGTGAACGGCGCCCCTGTTCNCGCTGGCCTCNCACTTTTTCCAAACTCTTGTTAATCGATNTAATTCGATGGCGAATCATGCGTTGNTCAAGTTCAAGCTGAGTCTCACCTGTGCCCCTTAATCCTATACCTCCTTTTTGTCGGTCAAGATGGGTCCANCCGCGCTTCAATCGCGAACTCAGATGCCGCAGCTGTGCAAGTTCTACTTGGAGCTTACCTTCATGGCTTCGAGCTCGCTGTGCAAAGATATCTAGAATCAATCCTGTACGGTCCAGTACCCGGCATTTCAACGCCTTCTCGAGGTTGCGTTCCTGGCTGGGTGTCAGCGAGTGATTAAACAACACAAGCTCAGCCTTGTGAGTGCGAACAGCTTCGCCAATTTCCTCCAGCTTACCAGAGCCAACAAAATAACTGGGAGAGGGTTGCCTACGAGTACCGCCTATATATGCTATTGGCGTTGCTCCGGCAGAAAGTGCCAATTCTTTAAATTCGGATGGGTCATCTCGTTCACTTTCCGAGGAAATCGAAATGTGAACAAGAACAGAAACTTCACCCGCATATGGCCTGTCAAAAAACAATCGCTACCTCAAACTAAGTGTTTCCCGGCTCGCTAACATCAGTGCCATTAGATTCAGCTTGTCCCTGCATTGGAATTTTCACCATACGTGCAGGCACTACAGTGGAAATTGCATGCTTATAAACCATTTGACTTACTGCATTCTTCAAAACAATCACAAACTGATCGAATGACTCAATTTGTCCCTGTAGCTTGATGCCACTTACTAGATATATGGATACCGGAATACGTTCTTTCCTGAGAACATTCAGAAAAGGGTCTTGTAGGGTATGCCCTTTGGACATTGTTTTTCTCCTTACAATTTATAACGCTACCTAAAAGACAAAGAGCCCCCAGGTTAAGATGCTAAAACGGCGTCAGACTCTTTCTTAATGAGACTATAGACTTCGCCATAAAGTTCTATATAGAGATGGAATCCACGTAATTCAAGACAATATCGATGGATTTGGCTGATGAGTCACTCAATCCTCGCAGGTTATCCCAACTACGGAGCCAGGTTAGCTGACGCTTGGCGAGCTGCCTAGTCGCAATGATACTCTTTTCTACCATAGCATCATAGTCCAACCCTCCGTCGAGGTACTCCCAAACTTGCCGGTATCCTACTGATTTTATTGATGGAAGAAGGGGATGCAGATCGGCTCTCTGGTATAGTTTCTGTACCTCCTCAACCAGCCCTTTTTTCAGCATTGTGAAGAAACGTTGCTCGATTTTCTTATATAGCGTGCCTCTGACTAATGGCTGAATCGCGAAGAAAACTAGATTTACCGGCAAGGAGGGATTAGAAAGTTCCCGCGACTGTTGTTTTTCCATGTGTAACTCGGTCATGGACTTTCCCGATAACAAAAATACCTCAAGAGCTCGTTGCAGCCGTTGCGAATCGTTTGGATGGATACGCGCTGCCGATTTAGGATCAACGCTTGCTAATTTCTGATGTACTGTTTCCCATCCCTCTTTTTGAGCCAGAGCCTCGATCTCCTGACGCACTTGTGGGTCAGCGTTTGGCATATCTGCCAAACCATCACGCAACACCTTGAAGTAGAGCATAGATCCCCCGACGAGCAGAGGTATATCGCCCTCGTTTAGCACTGCCTTTATTTCCGCCATGACATCCTCTCGAAACTCAGAAGCGGAATAAGGATGGGAGGGGTCCTGAATATCAATGAGCCGATGCGGCGCAATCGTAAGAGTGCGCTCATCAGGTTTTCCGGAACCGATATCCATCCCGCGATATACTTGTGCGGAATCCACACTGATAATTTGGAACGGCCGTCGCTTTACCAATTCGACTGCCATTTTCGTCTTGTCCGAGGCTGTCGGACCCATCAGGCAAATAACATTGGCTTTATCGTTGGAGGTAATCACAAAACCCTAACACAGCAGTGAAACCGATTTACTGACCACGCAGAAATAACTTATCCAGTTCAGAGAGAGATTGACAAACCCAGGTAGGCCTGCCGTGATTACACTGCCCACTGCGTTCAGTTGCCTCCATGTCTCTTAACAGGGAATTCATTTCCGGGATGGTTAGATGTCGATTGGCCCGCACTGATCCGTGGCAAGCCATCGTAGACAATAATTCTTCCTGGTGAGCTTGTATACGGTCGCTGCTGCCATACTCCAGCACATCAGATAACACATCTCGCACCATTTGCTCCACATCCGAATCCTTAAGAATAGAAGGAACCTGGCGCACGACAATTGCTTCATCCGTTAATTTATCCAGCTCGATCCCCAATCCAAGTAACTCTTTCTTTTGTGCTGCGGCACAGTCGGCTTCAGACTGACTCACAGCTATGGACAAAGGAACAAGCAGCGGCTGCATCTTCAATCTTTCGCTTTTGCAGGCCACCTTCATGCGCTCGTAAATGATCCGCTCATGGGCTGCATGCATATCGACAATAATTAAACCTTCCTTGTTTTGTGCCAAAATATAAATGCCATGTAAATGCGCGATAGCATATCCTAGGGGCGGCACTTCTTCGTTGCCAGCATTTAATTTTGCAAGTGATGCTATCTGTTCCTGAATTTGGTCATGGTCGCGCACGTTAGTGGTGGCATATGCACCATAAGGAGCAGTTGTTGGTTCCGCGAGTCGCAAGCTAGCCTGCTTACCATAAACTTTAGGATCGTCGTGGGCGAACTTTGATTCTGTTCCAGTCATCCCTGCATGTTGTGAAGCTATTTGGACGGAAGGAGTTACTTCCGCAAGCGCCTTGTGCAAAGCGCTAAACAGAAAATCATGCACGAGTCGGCTGTCCCGAAAACGTACCTCATGTTTTGTAGGGTGTACATTTACATCAACTGAAGATGGNGCAAGCTCGAGGTAAAGCATATAAGCTGGGTGTCTTCCGTGAAACAATACATCTCGATAAGCCTGCTTGACCGCGTGAGTAACTAACTTATCGCGAATGGTGCGCCCGTTTACATAAAAGTACTGGAGATCTGACTGGCTTCGAGAGAACGTTGGCAAACTAACCCAGCCCCATAATCTGAGTCCTGACCTTTCAACGTCTATGTAAACAGAGTTATCTACGAATACGGGCCCACATACTAAGGACACTCGCCGCTGGCGTTCCTGCTCACTGATAGCAGGTAATAGCTGGTGAATGGTTCGCTGATTATGCTTCAGNTTGAACTGCACATCGAAGCGACTCAAAGCAATTCGTTTGATCACCNCATCAATNCGAGTGAATTCTGTTTTCTCGGTTTTTAGAAATTTTTTCCTTGCAGGCACATTAAANAAAAGATCACGGACCTCAGCNCTCGTTCCTTGCGGATGAGCAGCTGGGGACACACTGACTTCCACTTCCTGCCCTTCCACCTCCACTTTCCAACCGCTGGAGCCAGATTCCTCCGAAGAATTTGAGATAATGTGAAATCGCGAAACTGAGCTGATGCTGGCGAGGGCTTCNCCNCGAAANCCGAGGCTCNTTATATTCTCCAAGTCAGTNAGTTCGATAATTTTACTGGTAGCATGGCGACTCAGCGCNAAAGCAAGGTCATCCTTGTGAATGCCGCAGCCATTGTCCTTGACGCGCATCAGTTTTACTCCGCCCTGCTCGACATCGATTTGCAATCGTGTCGCTCCAGCATCGAGGCTGTTCTCGAGTAGCTCTTTNATAACCGATGCCGGGCGCTCAACAACTTCACCTGCAGCAATTTGGTTAGCGAGCCTTTTACTAAGGCTGTTGATACGGTTCATGAACGTGATGTTATAAGCGACGATNTCGGAGGCATTGTAGCACCATCGTGGCCAATTAATATTATGACTCTATCATCACATGTATGATTTAAATTAAGGAACCGGATCGACTAATTATGAACTACTAACTCGCGGGTATTTTAAGAACTTGGCCCACTATAATCNGATCTCCAGAGATATTATTTGCAGCCCTGAGACTANGCAAGCTGATGCGATANTGCTCGGCAATTTCTGAGAGTGTTTCACCTCTTTGAATCGTGTGATCCGACACTCGAAACGAAATCGTGCTGGGAATGATAAGTACCTGACCGATCTGAATTGTATTCGAGCGCAAATTGTTCGAGGTCTTCAGTTCAGAGAGGGAAGTTTTGAAACGTTCAGCTATTTCTGACAAGCTATCGCCTCGCTTGACGGAGTACGAACCAGGTGTAATTCCATTAGCTTTTTGCCAAGCTACAAGCGTTCCTTCGGGAGGGGCATCGTAGAAATAGTTGATTACACCCTGAGCGATCGCCGTGGCCATCCGGTTTCGGAATCTCGAAGAGTTCAAGCGACGAGCTTCATCGGGGTTGGTCAGATAACCTGTTTCGATGAGAATCGAAGGTATGTCAGGCGAATTAAGCACCTGCAGCGAAGCCTGTTGAACCTTGTCTCGGCGTAAGCGTGTCACTCCGTCCAAAGATTCGAGAATGCTGGTACCCGCGATTAAACTTTGCTCCATACTCCAAGACATTTGTAAGGACACCAAGGTAAGCGCTACATCGTCATCCAANNCACCAAGCGCGAGATCACCGCCAACACCTCCCAGCAGGTCTGAACTGTTCTCCTTTTCTGTCACTCGCCATGCGTTTTCGCGGTCTGCACGATCCCCAGAGAGCGCATAGATCGTAGCCCCATTCGCCCGACTATTCCGATACCAGTCCGCATGAATTGCAACAAATAAATCCGCTCGATGCTCACGTGCAATCTGAGGACGATGTTGCAGTTTGACGTAATAATCTCCCTCACGAATCATTACAGGTTTGTACCCCTGCATAATTTCGAATCGATTAAACAAAGCTTTTGAGATGGCAAGCGTGATATTTTTCTCTTTTATACGCCCGTCATTGCTGATACTACCCGGATCTTCACCGCCGTGCCCAGCGGAAATCGCTATCACGATATCCCGCTTTTCCAGGCCGACATCAGACCCTGGCGTTGACGCGATTTGAGTCGAAAAACTCCTTGGCTCGTGCTCATAGAGATCCACAACCAAACGATCTCCCAGTTCANTGTTACCTGCAAGCATAAAGCTGGAAGGATCCACCTCGGCGGCAAGATCAAGTACTATGCGCAGATCATCGCCATTTCGGATNCCACTGCGTATTTTGCTAATTGGACCGTCGCGTATATCGAGACCTAAAAAATCGTCATTGANTTCGGAGTCTTTAATGTCGATGACAACACGACGCGGNTNATCCAGCATAAACATGCTGTAATCGATGGNCGCACTNANNTCNAAAACGAGGCGAATATGATCCGGTGCTCGCCACATCCTGACTTCATCGATACTAGCTGCATANGCTACGGAAACGAACGTCATTCCCATCAAGGTAGCAAGTAAAGTCCTAGTTTTGTTGCGCATTGCTCTCATTATAAGATTCGCGGCCACNGCTCACGTTGTCTATACATTTCGGCCTTGTTTCCACAATCTTTTGGCTATTACTTCCCCTTTTTCGGAGTTAGTTTGACAGCACAACCGGCGGCCTGCTCCTTCAATTTCCAACGCAATAATGAGATCCGCGGGGGGAATCACTTCTGCAGCTTTATCAGCCCATTCAATAATGCACAGGTTGGTACCCTCAAAATAGTCTTCCGTTCCTAGGTAATTGACTTCTTCTGGAACCATCAATCGATAGAAATCAAAATGATGGATATGACATTGATCGAACTCATAGGATTCCACCAGCGNATAAGTGGGGCTTTTAACCGCNCCTAAGTACCCGTAACCACGCATGATTCCGCGAGCGAGCGTCGTTTTGCCTGCNCCCAACTCGCCGAGTAGATGGATACTGCCTCCCATAGAAGGTATGCCCTGGTTTCCCNCAACGAACTCCTGATTATCAAACGGTTGCTTGAANGTAGCTATAGCTAGCCTTTTGCCAAACTCAATGGTAGCTACCTCGTCGTCAAGCACTATTTGATATTCAGCCATTTTAGATGCAGAAACCCTAGTGAGTAGGATTGACCAACTGACGAATGTGACGAGAAAGATCTGTTGCGATCATGCCCCGTTGACCACCAGCTTCCATGGCCAAGTCCGCGGCCTCACCGTGTATACAAACCGCGCAGCAGAGGCTCTGTGGCAACGTTAGCTTCTGGGCAACCAGNCCTGCAATAACTCCTGATAGCACGTCGCCCATGCCGCCTGAAGCCATACCTGCATTACCTTCCGTGCACAAGAATAGTTCTTCATTAGGGGCGGCAATCAAGCTGCCGCTACCCTTCAACAAGCAACAACCACCCCATCTATTATACAATTCGGTTACTGCTGCAAATCGGTCAGCCTGCACGTCTGCAACAGTGCTACCCAATAGCCTAGCTGCCTCTCCCGCGTGCGGGGTAAGTATCCAGTTGTCCCTTTTTATAGCTACCTTGCTCTCGCTACGTTCCGACAACAGGTTTAATCCATCAGCATCCACCACCAATGGAATCCCAGCGGAAACCTGCTTGCTTAACGCGAGCTGCAATAACGAGCGAGACCATTCACTTCGACCTAAGCCAGGACCGATCACAATCACACTCGCTCTGGCAAGTAGTTCGTCTACCGGAGCATCTTCGTCTTCTGTGCCGAACATCATGATTTCCGGCAATTTACCCAGAAATGCGGGCCTGTGGGCTGAACGGGTAATTACGCTCACCAAACCTGCACCACTTCGCTGGGCTGCCTCAGCTGCCATAAGAGCGGCACCCCCGTAGCCATAGTTACCACCCACGATCACAACATGACCGTAATCGCCCTTATGGGACGAGTGTGGCCGCGGTGCGAGAAACTTCGATGCATAATTAATATCGATGCGCTGCGCTGCTGGTGACGGTGATGAGTCGTGTGAATATACTTCATCAGGCACATCAAGATCATTGAAGATCAAGATACCTACGAAGTCTCGGCCCTGTCCCGTAAGCAGACCCTGTTTCAATCCAATAAAGGTTACTGTCAGGTCGGCGTTCACAGCGGCACCCATCGCTCTTCCAGTATCTGCGTTCAGACCAGAAGGGATATCGATAGCTAACACCGGATAACCAGCATTGTTTATCCGTTCTATCGCTAATTTATATTCACCAGTGACTTCACGATTTAAACCTGTTCCCAACAAGGCATCGACCATAATTGTGTGCGAATAATCAATGCTTTCCTGCTGTTGAAAATCAGCGAAGCTGGTCATAGTAACCTGCTGTTTCTCCGCCCATTCAAAAGCTTGTTTTGCATCTCCAGTACATTTAGCTCTCTCTCCGACCTGGATAATTTCGACCATCATTCCAAAATCTTTTGCCAATCCGGCCACTATATAACCATCACCACCGTTTTTGCCTGCTCCAGTAAACACTAGCAGGCGTTTGGCCCGGGGCCATTGCTCCAGCAATGCGTTGAAAGCCGCGGCTCCTGCCGTTTGCATGAGCCTGAATCCGGTAATGCTGAACTCTTCGATTACAACCCGGTCAAGTTGCTGTATCTGTGCTGCGCGGTAGAGCCGACGCGGTAATGCATTGGCGAAATTAGTCATAAGCCCACCATCCATTATTTGTCGAACTTATTGATAAGACGGCGAATTAATCGGAGAGTTTGATCTAATTCTTCAATAGGGATCTCTTGGGTGTTTTCCATAACCCACGGATCCTGCTGTTCCCGCAACATGTTATAAACATGGTTTCCTTCTTCGGTAAGTGTAATCAGCACTGAGCGCTTATGCTTAGGATTTCGTTGATAGGCAAGTAAGCCATCTACTACCATGACATCAGTGATACGTTGCACAGCCTGGCGAGATTGGCCCAATACCCTGGCCACACCAGGAACTGTTAGACCGGCATTGGACAAAGCGATAGCACCGATCACCTTCCAACGGGCATGGGTGAGGCCCAGTTTTTCCGTCAAAGCATCCCCCTCTGCAATCAACAGACCATTAAGACGAAATATCGAAAGCACCAGATCCAGAAATAATATACGTTTGGGAGAATGCATTCTCTGCAATACCTTTACATTTCACTATGTCAGCATGTTGTCATTGTACTTTTAACCAGCCAATTGGTCTAACACAGTTATGACTAGTTTGCTGAAGAGGCCCCTTTATGACCAAATAGTTGAAACTTTTCCAAGGTTTCGGAAAATTTATGATAGATGTGCTAACTTCGACTACAGTAAAATGCTTCACATCTGTTACTTTACACAACAAAAAGCAAATGAAGATTGGATTTACTGGCTACAGTCTTATCACCTGTATGTTACTGGTAACGAGTCATGTCCACTCTGATGCGATTCGTGATGCGAATCGACTACTCCAAGTGACCAATCTAGGGAAGCAGTTCGAATTAACAGCCCAGCGACAGACGCGCGACATCATAAGAACTTATGTCAGCATCCTCAGTATGTCACTCAAAGTTGCCCTGCCCGAGCAAATCAAGAACAAAATTGCATCCTGTTATGCCGAAGTCTATGCTTGGGAGAACTTCCACCCCGGGATCGCGCAAATCTTTGCCGATAATTTAAGTCAGAAAGAATTGCGTCTGCTAATCGACTTCTATCGTGACCTCGGTTTGCCCCCGATGGAAATCAGAGCATTTAAGGACCTGATCTCTAAAGCTGAGCAAATACAAAGAATGAGTGCAGAATATATATTAGTTAATAGCGGTAGTTGTGTTGATCAAGATGCTGGACTCATTCACGGTTATCTCGCAAACCGACAACTCACCAAAGCAGTGGTCATTGCAGACTAGAAATTTATCGCTCGAAAAAAAAGGGGCTAGCGTCAAACTAGAGTCGGCTTTAGACTCTCCCCTATGAATAGCAAGCCCCCTTCCGAACCAGGAATTAGCGAAGATAAAAAAGAATGGCTTGAAGCTATTGAAAACATCTACGAGAACTACGGTGCGGAGGGTGTACAGCAGATTTTAAGTGGCCTTTCTAACTGGCGCAGTGAGCACAGTATTGGCAGCACCGATATCGCCGTAAATACGCCCTACCTGAATACCATCCCCCTATTTGAACAACCCGCCTACCCTGGAAATCCAAAAATAGAGCAGCGAATTGAATACATACTCCGCTGGAATGCCATGGCCATGGTTCTCCGTGGCCAGGATTCCGGTTCAGGCGTCGGTGGCCATATTGCCACCTATGCCTCAGCGGCGACCATGATGGAGGTAGGTTTCAATTATTTCTTCCGTAAAGCTTCTAAAGAGTACGGTGGCGATTTGATAATACTGCAACCCCATACTTCTCCTGGCGTATATGCTAGGTCCTGGCTTGAAGGCGAATTAACGAAAGGACAACTGGAAAACTATCGCCGCGAACTCCAACCCGAAGGAGGGCTTACTTCCTACCCTCATCCCCGCTCTATGCCTGAATATTGGCAAGTAGCTAACGCCTCCATGGGGCTTTCAACTCCTACCGCGATTTACCAGGCGCGCTTCGCCAAATATTTGGAGAATCGGGGACTTAAACCAAAGCTTGGCGGCAAAGTGTGGTGCTTTATCGGTGACGGGGAAACCGATGAACCAGAAGTGCTCGGTACTATTAACATCGCCGCAAGAGAAAAGCTAGATAACCTTATTCTGGTGGTCAATTGCAACCTGCAGCGGCTTGATGGGCCTGTTCGCGGTAACGGTAAAATCATCCAGGAACTCGAAGCATCGTTTACCGGCTCTGGCTGGAATGTGATCAAAGTGATCTGGGGCAGCGGCTGGGACAAACTTTTGGCAAAAGATGTTAATGGAACATTGCGGAGACGTATGGAAGAGTGCGTAGATGGCGATTATCAACGTTACTCTGTGTTGCCTGGCGATCGCCAGCGGGAACATTGGGTTGACGGTAATCCCGAACTAGAGCGGATGATGAATGCGCTCAGTGACGATGAGGTCAAAGAAATCAAGCGTGGTGGGCAGGATATTACCAAGATCTTCGCCGCTTACCAGCGTGCAATTTCGAGCAACGAGAAACCTACAGTGATCTTGATAAAGACCGTTAAAGGAGATGGCATTTTAGGGGCTGAAGGCAGCAACACCGTTCATCAAAAGAAAAACCTAGATGGCGAACAACGCCTCGCAATCGCCAAGAACTTTGGCATCCCTCTTTCCAACGACGCCATCAAAAAAGCTGAATTTTACAAACCAGTAGAGACCAGTGAAGAAATGGTCTACTTGAAAGCCCGTCGTAAGGCGTTGGGCGGTCATATACCTGAAAGAGAAAATAACTGCGCTAAACTTTCACCTCCCCCATTGACGAGCTTTGAATCCCTGATCAATGGTTCCGGTAAACGTTCCCAGTCCACCACCATGTCCCTGGTTCGTGTCTTGTCTATCCTGTTGCGTGACAAATCCTTGAGCAAATATATCGTACCTATCGTACCAGATGAGGCGCGCACTTTCGGATTAGAAGGTCTGTTCAAGATCGCTGGCATCTTTTCACTGCAGGGTCAGCGCTATACCCCCGTTGATGCCGATACGTTGGTTGCGTATCGGGAGGCAGAAGATGGCCAGATCCTTCAGGAAGGGATTTGCGAGACAGGTGCTTTAGCGTCCTTTCTGGCCGCCGGCACCGCCTATTCCATCCATGGCTTACCGATGATTCCGTTCTACTTTTTTTATTCTATCTTCGGTTTCCAACGGGTCGGCGATATGATTTGGACTTGCGGCGACATGCTATGTCGTGGATTTTTGATAGGCGGCACAGCTGGCCGAACAACATTAAATGGCGAAGGTATACAACACCAAGATGGCCACTCCCANGTCATAGCCAATACTTATCCGAACCTGAAGAGTTACGATCCAGCCTTTTCCTATGAGTTGGTAGTTATTGTCTGCGANGGAATTCGTCGCATGTACGAACTACAGGAAAANATCTTCTATTACATCACGGCCTATAACGAAAACTATGCCATGCCCTCTCTGCCCCGGAAAAAAAATATCCACAATGATATTCTTGCCGGCGCTTACCTCTTTGCATCTACAAGCTCTGAAAAAGACTCCCAGCTACATCTACTAGGCAGCGGTTCCATTATGCAACAGGTGTTAGCTGCGAGAGAAAAACTCGAAGCGATGAATTACAAAATTTCAGTATGGAGTGTTACCAGTTACAACGAACTCTACCGCGAAGCAGAACAATGCGAACGGGAAAATCGGTTGCACCCTTTCAGAAATGCTCGAGTTCCTTACATAAAAAAGCTGTTCTCCAAAACCAGTGGCGTGTATGTAGCGGTATCTGATTACATGAAGGCATTACCCAACAGTATCGCCACCTGGNTGCCCGAAAATTACACAGTACTTGGTACTGACGGATACGGTTTGAGTGAATCGCGTCCAGAACTAAGAGAATTTTTTGAAATTAATCCCGATTATATCTGNCACGCAGCNCTAGTTGGNCTTTTCAGAAANGGNAGTATTGACCAGGAGAAGCTCCAGCAACAGCTATCAACACTGAATTTCAATGCGGAAAAAATAGACCCTTCGCTACGTTAATTTAGGATCGAATTAGCGAATCTGCCATCATCACATCATATCTCAGCCGGTTCCACCAGCTCGATGCGAACCCCGTCTGGCCCCTCTACAAACGAAATACGGATACCTCGGAACGGTCTTGGTTCCACAGTAAATTCAACACCGCTAGCCTTTAGCGTTTCAGCTGCGGATGTCAGATCTTCGTATTTCCAACCTAGATGATCTAGGCTGCGCCCTTGAGTGGGCGTCGGAGCAGCATCGGCTCTAGCGACTAGTAACCAAATATTACCGTAGTCCAACCCAGGCAGAACTCCAGCAAAGGAATCACTTTCGCCTCCAAAATTTTCCGCATACCAAGCCAATGTCCTTTCAGGGTCTACTGAAGAAAGATGTAAGTGGTGCATACCACGTAGATCGGCATCATTGATGAGTTCGATCTTAGTGCCCCACGGGTCCTCGACGAAAGCAATTTTCATACCGCTGAATTCGATAAAATCGCCGAGCTGCGTGCCACCATCTTGTATTATGTCGGATACTACTTCTTCCACATTTCCCATAGAGAATCCAATGTGATCGACTCCAGTGCCAACAGAGCCACCGGTGGGTTCTCTTTCAAAGAAGATCAAGGCGATATCTTCGTAAAATACCCTATCTATGGGATACACGGCCCCATCACTAGCTCGATCAAAGCGACCAGCTTCTCCACCAAAATGCTTGACATACCAGTTCACTGCTTCTAGGGCGTCAGGCGCTGTCAGGTGAATATGATCGTAGGGAGCAGCAAAACTTTTAGCGACGAAAATTACCGCGAATATCAGTAGAAGGAAGTATCTTTTCATGGGAGCCCTCTTTGTTTAGTGCGTCATGGAATACATTAGGTAATTAATGCCCAGACGGTAGGCAGAGTTTGCATAGCGGGTTGGATAAGCAGGATGGTAGGTATGCTCCCAGCCATCCCCCATATCGGAATTCCAATTAATCAATACCATCACTCGATCCGTATCATCGAGGATAGCATGATTGCTGGCGTAGTCGATGCCCTGTTCCCCGTACTCATCACTGCGATAAAGCGCCGGTATTAACTGAGGGCCATCGATGTCGTAGTAGACGTGGAAAATCTCATGATCTGGGTTCAGCTCAATAATTTCTCGATCCGGAAATACCTGACTGAATGCAGCAAAAAAATTATTATATTGTTGTTGCCCCCAGAAATCGTCGATTAGCAGGAACCCTCCCCGCAATAGATACTCGCGCAAATTCTCGATTTCACTTGGGTTGAGTATCAGACCACCACCTTGTCCTACTTCGAGCATATAGAGAAAGGGATAGTCGAAAATTGCATCATCATCTAGGCGGAGAACAATGGGATCGCTCATTACACGGATATTGGTCAGGCGAGAAACACCACGCAGGAAATTCATATCAGCATCTGGGAAGTCTATCGACCAGGGGCCATAACCGAATCCTCTCCCGTAATAAGTATCGAATTGAACCCGCACGAAATTGAATTCACCAGCTTCATCGTAGTCGAGATCGTAGATTGGATCTTGATTACCCTGGATCCGCGGATAGACCTGGCCCACTACAGAGCAGGCAAACAGGACTCCCAGCAACATAATAAACAGCTTTGTGACTAGTAGCGATTTCATCAGGGTACGGAACTCAAAGTGTTGCAAGTGTCTCCGGATTCGAGTCTTTATTCAAGCGCATACAGGTGAGTGTCTAGATTATTTACTTCAATGAAGCACAATAATCTTCGTTGGAAATTGCCGGCGTGAACCAGACATAGTCAAACGCTGGCTGGGTCTTGGACTCCTGAAGATAGGACGCTGGATCGTCTTCTCCTTGTTCTACTTCCATGAAAGATAGCACCACTATATCTTCGCGCCGCAGATGTGATTCCCTCGCTAGCAGGTAATTCGGCACACCTACATCTCTGCGCACATGGTAATTACCGGCAACAAGTACTGACAGTTTTCCCAGTTCTAGGATTGCCATATTATTGGCCATATTGTAATCACGGGCTTGTTGCACTCTTACCATAGCCGGGAATTGTGATTCCGGCAATAACCCGCAGTGACTTTCATCTATGTCCACATATAATTGCTGTAGGCCGATCTCGTCGAGGATAGAGGCTCTCTCCGATGATGTTTCTTCGCCGTAAACCTGACTCATGATTGCATCGGTTATATTCGCAGCAGAAAGGGGGATTTTGGCCTGGGCAAGGGTTAGTACGAGAGGACCATAAAATTCCCAGTTCCATCCTTCCTCATCCCACCCCAGATAAGCTTTAAGATCCTCTAGTGTAGTCAGGTTGTGCTGATAAATTTGGTCGAGTGCAGCCTGGTCATCGCTATCCATCATCTCGAACGCCACGTTAGCAACACGCATCTGTTCAATCAAATGATTCAGCACCATTAACTGCAACAAATGATGATCCGGGTTATCGTGTTTTTCTCCTAATAAAAGATAGCTGGCACTTTCTATGGCGTTGACAAGATGTTGAATCTCCACAAACTGCTCACTGGTACCGTGCCAGATCCTTCCTACCAGGGGATTATTTGCATATAGGGGCGACTCCCATTCCTGCAATGGTTGTAACTGGGCAAACCCAGGAATACTGACGAGTGTAGCCAGAATAAAAGGCGCGGCCTTAATTAGGCCCGCCCATCTGTATCCATTGAGCATAAATTTCATCACTCCAGAAATTCTGAAAATAAGCGATCACAGCTAGCTTCTCCGGCTCTTCCAGTTCTTCCGCAAAAGCTGGCATCTTACCACCAAACGCCTCACCGCCTTTATTGATAACCTGTAAAAGTACTGAGTTTGGATGATGCCAAGCGTGGGCGCTACCGTCCAGTGGAGGCGGCGGAAATGAACCATCAACTAAACGCTGGCGCCAATCACCGACTGTTCCTTCAGCATTNCTACCATGACAGACCGCACAGTTTNCCGNAAACACAACGGCGCCGGACCTNACCTGCTCTTCGNTATACCATCGGGTGGTAACTTCNAAATCCTGGTCGTTAGCCAGATCCATTCCAGNCTCAGAGCATACCGTTAACAACAGGAAAACCCCCATAGTAAAGTAGACTCCATCAACTCCTTTCATATGATTCATAGTATCTTCTTTGGATAATCAAAGTCTTTTAGTGTGGCNACACCAATATCNATATCGGCCCAGTAATCGATCGGCAAACTTAACTCCACCAAACCACAGGTTGGGATATTGTCGATACTGCAATTGGCCATTCCATTGGCAAAGTCCGTAATCGCGGGATTGTGACCAACGAGCATTGCCGACCCACAAGATTCATCCACTTGGCTGGCTGTTTTTAAAAACATAGATATGCCTGCAAAATATAACTCTGGGTTATCNATAATTGTTTCAAGATNGTAACCGATGNTCTCGGCAAATATTCNGGCTGTGGTTTNCGCGCGATTAGCAGGACTCGAGACAATACAGTCGACTTTATTACCGCGGTCCCGAAAACGCGCAGCCAGCACCGGTACGTCGTTGGNCCCCCGATTAGCAAGGGGCCGTTCGAAGTCTTTAAGTTNCGGNTCATCCCGACTGGACTTGGCGTGGCGAAGCAAGTAAAGGGTTTTCATCTGAACGCGAAAATCAGTGCTCCATAGCGGTCAACTGCCATATCTACAAAAAGGCGACTTTTGCTGCCCTATACCCCAAATAATTCTCTAACTCCAGAAACCCACTTGCATATCCAACTTACTCTTAAAACACCCATTATTATGGAGAAAAACTCAGTAGTACTGTGATTGTTCAGTATTTCTTTAGCTAAGTCATCTTTAANAAGTGCCGAAACACTTTATTACGACATGTANCAACGTAGGAAACAAGGAAATGAGATCACTAAGCAGCTTATTGCTTTCTGCTTTATTAGCCATACTTAGCATANCGGCAATGGCTCAGGANGAAAACGGAATTACCCGAGAANTTGAAATGGGAGGCNTGTTNACATCAGGTAATACAGAAGGGCAGTCATTGAATTTTGCNGGGGCCATCAATATAGATCGNGGNAAATGGGACTATAATTTTTCCNTAGATGCTCTCTATTCTTCCAGCGAAAGTGAAGTNAAGGGGCAGCGTTGGTACACCGTAGCTAGCGCCAACTACGAGGTTTCAGAAACNAGTTTCTTCCAGACCCGTTTCTCTCATGAAGATGATCGATTTAGNGGTTACGATAGCCAATCTGATTTGACNGTAAACTANGGAGGCTTGTTTTTGCNAAACCTCCCCAACATGGGNNTAACGTTAAATGCCGGTCTNGGTATTCGTTGGTCCCGACTTGACAATTCTGATTTCGATGAACCTATATTACGCTTTGCCGGTGATTACGACTGGAATGTATCTGAAACAGCTGTTTTTAGTCAGGAGCTCAGTACCGAATACGGAACGGACTCGAACATTTATCGTTCTGAAAGCAGTATCGAGACACAAATCTTGGAAAATTTATCCTTACGTTTTTCTCTAAATATTAAACATCAAACTGTAGTACCTCACGGACGGGAAGAGACAGATACCGAGACTGCCATAACTTTCATAATGAGCTTCTAATTATTCGGCATGCTCTTTCATTCAACGGGCCAAGGTTAGCCAATGCCCCACATTGTTCGATTGTATTGGATTATCGCCCTGATTTTGATGCCACTCAGCCTGCTATGGCTGCTATCTGACATAGGGCCAGGCTTCTCTTATTCCGGTCTTACCACTTCTCCACTGCCCCTTACTATTTTCTTAGTGCTGCTTAGCTGGACATTACTAGGTGGTTACGAANTACTATTCTCAAATAGCAATCTTCGTCGTAATTACCCAGTATTAGCTAACATTCGTTATATGCTNGAATACATCAGGCCNGAAATCCNGCAATATTTCATTGCTAATAATGTCGAAGAAAAACCATTCAGNCGGGAGCGCCGNAATCTNATTTATCGACGAGCCAAGGACGCCGACGATACATTACCTTTCGGTACNGANCAAAACATCCTNGAAGAAGGTTATCGTAGCCTCGCACATTCCATAAANGTCGTNCAAGTAAAGGAAGAANATAANCGCNTAACNTTCGGNGGNCCGNACTGCAGTAANCCNTATAGCGCTTCACGCCTGAATATTTCCGCAATGAGTTTTGGAGCTCTNAGTTCGGCAGCGATTGCCGCCCTTAANANGGGNGCCGCAAAAGGAGGGTTTGCGCAAAACACAGGTGAAGGNGGGTTAAGCGAGTACCACCTAACAAANGGGGGAGATATNATTTGGCAAATTGGTACTGGTTATTTCGGTTGCCGTAATAAAGATGGCTCTTTCAACGATGACGCCTTCGCGGAGCGGGCNAACCTGGANATCGTCAAGATGATTGAGATTAAGATCTCCCAGGGCGCCAAGCCGTCTCATGGTGGAGTGCTACCGGGAGTCAAAGTCACACAAGAAATCGCCGACATTCGTTTGGTTGAAGCTGGCGAAGCCGTACTTTCTCCTCCAACCCATCCGGAATTTGATACACCTGGGGGCTTACTGGATTTTGTGGCTCGCCTGAGAAAGTTAGGCGGCGGTAAGCCCGTTGGGTTCAAACTATGTTTAGGCAAAAAACCCGAATTTTTAGCCATCATCAAGGCAATGCTAGAAACCAATATCCTGCCCGACTTTATCACTATTGACGGAGCGGAGGGAGGCACCGGGGCTGCTCCTGTGGAATTTTCTAACCGGCTTGGTACGCCTTGCCTTGAATCCACTTACTATATTAACCAGATACTTATCGGCGCCGGTTTACGACAACATATTGGACTGATCAGTGCCGGAAAAACAGCGACCGGTTTCGATATGCTAGAAAAGATTATTCTCGGCGCTGATGCGGTGAACGCCGCTCGTTCCATGATGATGGCTTTGGGTTGCGTGCAAGCTAAGACTTGCAACACTAACAATTGCCCTACGGGCGTTGCTACACAGAATCCATTGCGTGCACGTGCAATTGACGTCGCGGAAAAATCAGAGCGGGTTCGAAATTTTCATCGAGGGACCGTGCATTCTTTCCTGGAGTTGTGCGGAGCTATAGGGTTCGACAACCCGAGTGATCTCTCGCCAATAGATCTGTTTAGTCGATCTGAAGAAGGTACGAAGCATTTTGATCAGATCTATGCGCCGCTGAATGCGGGACAATTGCTCAGCGATTCTATCCCCAATAGCTATCGCGACGACTGGNTGAAAGCTAGGAGCGATTCTTTCTAGTCCAGACTACAGGTTTCCCCTTAATTTAACACTGGTCAGTAACAACGCAGCACCGCTATACTGAACGGGTTCAATCTCGGAGATAGCGATATGCGGCTCGNCTCATTTGTTTTTGTTTGTATTTTTCTTGCCCCGAGCACTACTGCCGCAGATCAGACCGACGGTCGGCTCGACTCTTTATTTGGAAGTTTGCTGATTACAGNANACCTACCAACTATTCGTGCTGCCGAAAATCAAATTTGGGAAATCTGGTTGCAACANGAGAACAGTGATGTCGAGCAGATAATGCAAATGGGTATACAGCGCATGAACTATCAGCGCTATTCCGAGGCGATGCTAATCTTTAATCAGGTCATCACTTCTTACCCAGACTATGCTGAAGCCTGGAACAAACGTGCAACTCTGCAATACCTGATCGGCAACTTGGATAATTCAATTNCCGACATAGAAAAAACTCTTGAGCTNGAGCCCCGCCACTTCGGCGCACTATCCGGACTNGGTCTGGTTTATATTCAGCGCAACGANNTGAACAAAGCAAAAAAAGCNTTCGAGGACTTAATCAAGATTCATCCCAACAGCCCGAGTGCTCNCCAGAATCTGGATCTGGTCAACGAAAAACTGCANTTCAATCTGATTTAGGGATATCTAATANTGGAAAGCGGTCAGAGTACACGCAAGGGGAGCGCNTGATTTANCCGGCCAGTGTGAGCACTCAAANTNTCGGCAAAACCTNACTCGCATGCCTATGATTCGAGAGTGACTTCGAATACAGGTAACAGCACATTTTGTTCCAGCAAAAAAAGGACCTCATTCGAGGTCCTTTTTTTATATGTAAGTATCTAATCTAAATTACTGGCGACTACCGGAAACACCAAANGCTCCAAAGTCACTACCAAATTCACCTTCCAGTGAATCACCATCTACTGTTCCGGAAAATTCCAGCACCAAACTTTGGCCCTGGGCATCGATAGCGGCTTCGAAAGTGATAGCGTTACCATCAAACATAATTCCCTCAATCGGCGCGTCACCCAAGCCATCAGCAGACATTGACCCGGTACCATCTTCATTCAGAGTCAATGTAGCGGGGAGGGCTCCCAGTGGCGTATNCATTTCAACGCCCCACACTCCAACACCTNGAGGAANGGCAGCAGCACAGCCTACCAGGACAGCTAAAGAAAGAACCAACCATCCGTTCATTAATTTTTTCATAATTGTTACCACCTTTTATTAATTCAAAAGCTTAGACTGTTTTACAATGGAAGCTAGNAGTCCCTGACCTAAATGGCGGCAGGCTGTTCCACTATTATTCTTCCAATCCCCTTCTCAAATTGGCAATGCCTGATTGCAAAAAGAGTTGCCTCAATTGCGAAACGGACTGCCTATTCTCCGGTTAATAGCGGCATAGTCAACTGAAATAAGGCTCCATGAGCCCATTCCACCTAAAATACCTGACACTCTGACGCTTCANACAATTCAAAAGGCTTTGAGNCGGTGCCGGCTTGGTCTGGTAAATTTAAAAGACTGAAATAGCCGACTAATTTTAAAGCAATCACCGGCGCCATTTTGACTGATCTATCAAGGTTCAGTCCCAAGCTAGTTCTAGAATCTCACGGACTTGCTCGGCACTCTCAAGTTTACGCGGATTCTTGAGCACCACTGNGTGCTGGATTGCCCGCCTTGCTATTTCATCTAGTTGTGAATGCTCCACGCCTACTGCCTGCAGATTAGTCGGCAACCCAAGGTTATCAACTAGGGACCTCACTGCATCTCCGGCATGGGCTTCTTTGATGCCCAACGCGNCGATGATCGCTTTTTGTCGCTCCCCAAATTGTTCAGCATTCCACCGCAGTACGGCTGGCAGCATAATGCATGAAGTGTAACCGTGAGGCACTCCACACAGACTACCCAAAACGTAGCCGATGCCGTGGCTGGCTCCATGAGATACAGTACCTAAGCCACAACAGGCCAGCCATACCGCTTGTTGGCTCAAGGTGCGTGCTTCCCGATCCCCCGAATCAGCTTTGCTGCGTGGCAAAGACTCGGCAAACAATCTCATAGCATGCAGAAAATGCCCNTCGAGGAAAGGATACGAATCAACGCAGCAAAAACCCTCGATAGCGTGATCTAGTGACCGAATAGCCGTAGACAGCCATAACCATTCCGGTGTTTGCATGGTTAATGTGGGATCATAAATAATGCACTGTGGACACAGATCAACTCCTCGGTAACCTTCTTTTGCGGAATGTGACCTATCGAGCACTCCGGCATTATTACTGAACTCTGCTCCAGATAGGGTGGTAGGGACTGCCAATTGGCGTATTTTTGAATGACCAGAAAATAATGCGTATTGCCCTGCTTTTGNCCCTCGCGTGCCATCTGCTCGCTGCGCGTATTCCAACAGTTCCTCTTCCGATTGAATGTCTTGATCGATANCNAGCTGCACCACCTTAGAGGCATCAATGATAGAGCCGCCACCNAACGATACCAGCAGATCCGCGTCTACCTTGCGGGCTGTTTGTATGGCAGCCAACACATCTTCACGAGGAGTGTGCGCGGAAACTTGATCAAAGAGACCTACGTAGCGTGAACCTAACTTTTCCTGTAAGTCAGCGAATTGATCCGTGCATGTCGCCAGGCTAGATGAAGCAATCAACAATATCCGCTTAGCTCTAAGCTTGTCCGCAAGAACTGTCAAGACATCTGCGACAGGCTTGCCGGTTACTACGGTTTCTAATGCGCTGTAATGGAACTCCATAGGCGAGGCAATGATGATTTAGGCTGGATGATTGGTTGACCTATAAATTAACACATGCCGGCAAGGCATTCTCCCCCAGCAAACACAGATTGCCTACTTGCACTCGATTTTTGGGGTCCGAAATCCGTTGATGGAGAAACCGGCCTGCTATATGCTGCGCTGATTGTTATTTGCCGCCGAATGGAGTGCTTGACTGTGGGGTGTGCCTCGCAGTGTGTACTCCAAAGATTGCAGCTCAACAGTCACCGAAGGAGACAGAAATGGCGACTTTCAAAGTAAACGGCGTATGGCATACGCTAGACATCGAACCGGATATGCCGCTGCTGTGGGCGATCCGCGATGAACTAGGAATGACCGGTACAAAGTTCGGGTGTGGCATCGCTAACTGTGGCGCCTGTACTGTCCACGTTAATGGTCAAGCAGTGCGCAGTTGCGTAACACCGGTCAGTGCCGCGGAAGGNCAGGAAATTACAACAATTGAAGGCCTTGCNGTNGCTGCAGCTGGATCGAATTCAACTCCCTCCGGTCTTTCTGCTGTGCAGCAGGCCTGGATTGACCATCAGGTGCCCCAGTGCGGTTATTGCCAGTCCGGCATGATTATGGCGGTCTCGTCATTCCTTGCCAGTAACCCAAACCCCACTGATGCNGAGATTGACGCAAGTATCACGAACGTATGCCGTTGTGGCTCCTATCCCCGGGCGCGCANNGCAATNCGCGCTCTGGCAAACGCCTAAGAGGTTAATAAGATGAAAATAAATAGAAGACGCTTCATCTTTGGCTCCGTGTTGGTTGGCGGGGGCGCCTTGTTTACTTATTCGGCGACTCGCCCTAGCCGTCATCGCCGTGCCAATGTGGACCTGGCGCAAGGCGAAGAACGCTATATTACATCGTTTATNAAAATCGAGCCTGGTAATGAAATCACTATCTACGTTCCACACTCCGAAATGGGGCAAGGCATTCACACCTCTCTGTCAATGATGGCCGCCGATGAACTGGACGCCAACTGGGAAGAAGTAAACATTGAACAGGCTCCTGCTATTGACCTGTTCGCTAACGGTGACCTAGTTAGGGGATTTGCTGGTGAATTTGGGGTCCCTGACTTCCTCATGGGCTTAGTCGGCGCATCCGCTTTTGCGGTGGCTGAAATTGGCAACCTCCAGACAACTGGAGGGAGTTCGTCAGTCCGCTATACCGGTGAACACGGCATGCGCGTGGCTGGTGCAGCCGCACGGAAAATGCTAATAGAAGCGGCTGCAGTGCGCTGGGGTGTCCCCGTCGAGGGACTAAGCACTAAACTGAGCCATGTACAACACAATGCTACAGGTCGGTCTTTCAGCTATGGAGAGTTGGCAGCTGAGGCTGCTCTGATGGAACCGCCGGAAAATCCAAGACTAAAAGACCGTTCCCAATTCAACATTATGGGAAAGGCGATTTCACGTAACGATATTCCTGCCAAAGTGGATGGCTCGGCGATGTATGGTCTGGACGCTCATAGTGATGACATGTTGTATGCCGCCATCCGCATGGCACCGGTATTCGGGACCAAGCTGGTTTCCGCTAACACGCAGCCAGCATTTTCAGTACGTGGGGTAGAAGACGTTATCGAGCTCGAGGATTCAGTTGCTGTTGTTGCTGACAGCTACTGGCGAGCCAAGAAAGCGCTAGAGTTAGTGGAGACCGAATGGGAAGCCTCTGAAAACGACTCAGTCTCTAGCACTGATATTGCTGCTCGCTTCGATAGGGAATTGGCTGACAGCAATGGCAGCAAGGACAAAGAAGTAGGTGATGCAGACGCTGCCCTGAGTTCTGCAGCCGACTATATCGAAGCAAGTTATCGCGTGCCCTATCTTGCCCATGCCGCGATGGAGCCAATGAATTGTACTGTACATATCAAAGGCGACACAGCAGATCTGTGGACCAGCACCCAGGATGCGCTTGGTATAAAGGGTCGGGTCGCACGCATTGCTGGCCTAAAGGAAGACAATGTGGCTTTTCACCAAACCTACTGCGGTGGAGGCTTCGGCCGACGTCTGCCCTTTAACTGGAACATGATCGATCACGCAACACTTATCGCCAAAAAGTTCAACGTCCCAGTCAAAACAATTTTCAGCCGCGAAGATGATATGCAACAGGATTATTATCGTCCCGCCGTGCACAGTAACTTCAAGGCAGCCTTCGATACTGCCGGGAATGTAACAGCCTGGCACAACCGCTTCACGGGACCAATACAGACAGCTGGCTCATCACACATTCCCTACTCCATCAGAAATCAGTCAATAAGGGTGGTCGATGGTGATACTCATGTGCCAATAGCAGCCTGGCGCAGTGTAGACCATTCACAGCAGACCTTTTTTACGGAATCATTTACCGACGAGATCGCCCACCGGGCCGGAAAGAATCCTTACCAGTTCCGGATGGAAANGCTCCAGGAACANCCCCGTCATCGCAAGGTATTAGAAGTTGCCGCCGAAGCGGCNGGTTATGGACAGTTCCTNCCNGANGGCCATGCNCTNGGTATTTCNGTACAAGAAAGTTTCGGCAGTATCGTGGCAGAAGTTGCAGAAGTATCAATGGACGCCAATAACCGACCAGTAGTACACAAGGTCACCTGTGCCATTGATTGTGGATGGGCGGTAAACCCAGACACGGTTGAAGCGCAGATCGAGAGTGGCATCATCTTCGGCCTAACCGCTGCGATGTANGGTGAAATCCGGATCGAGAATGGGCATGTCGCCANCNGNAACTTNCCTGATTACGAGATGGTGCGCATGGCGACCACNCCCGAAATTGAGGTTCACATCGTTGAATCCGGCGAGGCACTGGGCGGTCTCGGTGAACCAGCAACTCCACCTATCGCTGCTGCAGTAACCAATGCAATCTACATTCTTACTGGGCAACGGGTGCGCGAACTTCCGATCTCGAAACACAACTTTTCAAGGTCGACGCCAGTAGCTACTGTGTAATATGAAAGATCATAATTGGGCTACGTTAAATGGCCCATTTTGATTTAGGGTTTTAAGTCAAAGATTCAGAGCCGCCTGTAGCTCGACTGCCGTTAGTCCACGCACATAAACCTCAGTGCCACGATCAAACTCACGGGCTCTTTGTAAACCGCCAACAATTACGGGATCAAAGCCGACATCGCGAACTAATTGAACGACTGTCCTCACGGCTTCTTCATCATCACCAGCGATAGGTACACCTATTAACTCGCCTGAGCGATGGGCTTCACGGATTACCTCGACAGAACTGATCGCATTGAACGCCCTGACCAACCGGGTCCCTGGCAGGTATTCAGCCGAAGCAATTCCGGTACCACGGGCTATAGCTTCATCTGCCATAGGACCATCGCGATCGGCTCGCGGGTTACCGCAATCGATGACAATCTTGCCCGCCATTGCTGCAGCGTAATCTCTTCCGATCTGTGGTAACGCTCCATANGGCACTGCTATTAAAATGACTTCACCAAAAGCAACTGCATCAGCGGGATAACCTGCATGCGCTCTGCCACTTGCCTGCTCCACCAAATTATCCAGCTGCTCCGGGTTGCGGGAAGAAAAAAATACCTCGTGCCCTGCCTCGGCGAGTCGCAGCCCTACCGCTCCTCCCATACGACCAGACCCTATGATACCTATTCGCAATGAGTTACTGGTTTGGGCCCCAAGAACTCGTGCTAATAAGCCGCTTCCTAGGGCAATACCCGAAAACATTAGCGACCGACTAAAAGCGCGTCTAGAAAAGCGAGGAAACCTGCTATTCTTCATAATGTCCTTCCTTTTTTTGGACTTACGCTGCACACCAAGATGTTGGAGCAGTAAACACTTTTGCCAACTTGAAGTCAAAATGATAGCTAAAGCAACTAATCCAACCGTTTGCTAAAACGGGCAATTGCTAGTGTCAGTGCCACCAGCATAAAGATACCCAGAGCCACCAATTCATCCCACATGTCCATGATATCAGCACCACGAAGAATGATGCCGCGGATAAGTCGATTGAAATGAGTTAGTGGCAAGATTTCTGCGATCATTTGTGCGATCTCAGGCATGCCATCAAAAGGGAACATAAAACCCGAGATCAGAATTGAAGGAAGGAAGAAAAAAAACGTCATTTGCATGGCCTGGAATTGAGTCTTGGCAAATGTGGAAATCAACAAACCCAGAGAAAGGTTAGTGCTTATGAAAACAAGCGCTGCAGCCAGCACTTGTAATTCGCTGCCGCGGATAGGCACCGAGAAGAAAACACGACCGCATGACAAAATGATAACTAATTGAATCAGGCCAATTAGCACATAAGGAACTATTTTCCCTAACATTAATTCTGTGGTTTTAACCGGAGTGTTTATTAGCAGCTCAAGATTACCTCTTTCTTTTTCGCGCACTATCGCTACAGCCGTGAACAAAACCATAGTCATGGTGAGGATGACTCCGACTAAGCCTGGGACAATATTTACTGCAGAGCGTCGTTCCGGGTTATAGTAGTTACGCACTTCCATCAGATTTTGCTCCCCAAAAATCCGTGTCTGGCTGTCAAAGTGGACACCCATGGTCGTGAGCTGCCGTGCTACACCGAGAATGATAGGATCCGTGCCATCTACCAATAGCTGCACTGCCTTACGATCGCGTTCGATTACCCTCCGATCAAAATCATCGGGCAGGTAAATACCGAGTGAGACCGACCCTGAATCCATCAAGAAATTCAACTCCTGTGCATTTCCCACCCGTTGGTTAATGCTGATCACCTGAGATGCAGTAATGTCGGAAACGAATTGACGAGACAGATGGGTGTCGGCTTCGTCTACATAAGCGGCAGATAGATTGCGGACATCAGTGTTTATAGCGTAGCCAAACATCAGGAGCTGAATCAACGGTATACCGATTATCATGCCAAAAGTAAGCCGGTCTCTGCTAAGTTGCAGAAACTCCTTGTGCGCCACGGCTAAAATGCGGACCAATGGTTTCATGTCGCCAGACCATCACGTCTGAGTTCGGTTAACGACACGAATACATCTTCCAGGTCGGGAAAAACCTGCTCTACCCGCGCGTCAATTTGCGCTCCTTTTAGCTTGGAGTTCACCTGTTCCAGAGGGTTGGAAATCTCTTTAGGTATAAGCACGCGTAGGCGGAACCCAAGCTGAGTGATACTAGTTATACCATCCTCGTTTGCCAACCTTTGGCGGGCCGCATTCGGTTCATCTGCTGTGACTTCGATGACGTGAGATGAGATGCTATTACCCAGTTCTTTAGGGGTTCCATCAGCGACCTTAACACCCTGATCCAATATCGCTAGGCTGTGGCAGCGCGCCGCTTCATCCATGTAATGCGTTGATAACAGAATCGTCGTGCCCTGCTCAGCCATTTCGAAAAGCTTCTCCCAAAAATCTCGCCGGTTCTGAGGATCCACGGCGCTGGTGGGTTCGTCAAGAAACAAGATTTGCGGCTTGTGAAGTATCGCTGCCGCCAGGCTCAATCTCTGTTTCTGGCCTCCACTTAATGTCCCGACACGTTGCTTCATTTGTCTGTTCAAATTGAACTCTTCCAGCAGTTCATTCACGCGAAGACGTCTCTCTTTGCGCCCCACCGCGTAGATCTCGCTGACAAATTGCAGGTTCTCTTTAACAGTTAGATCTTCGTAAAGTGAAAATTTTTGAGTCATGTATCCGATTTTTTGTTTTAACTTTTCCGACTCCCTGCGGGTATCCAATCCTAGCACCGAAGCCGATCCTGAACTTGGAGTCAACAGACCACATAACATACGTATTGTGGTTGATTTGCCAGAGCCGTTAGGTCCTAGAAACCCATAGATCGAGCCAGTTGGTATCTGTAAGTCAAAATCTTTCACAGCAATCAGTGACCCGAAGTGACGAGTTAGGCCGGAAGCAGTGATGGCAAAGTTGTCGTGATTCATNGTTTCACTCGAAGTAAACTTGCACAGGTANACCCTCGGGAAGTCGAGAGCNCNGGTCCGGCAGNGTGATCTCNGCCATGTAGGATAGGCGNCTGCGNTCTCGNTCNGTCAGCGCGAAGTATGGCGTGAAGTTCGACTCTGATGCGATACGCCGGACAATACCGTTTAAGGGCTGCTCGAGTCCGTCAACATGCACCTTCAGCTGGGTACCGATGCTGATCCCCACACGCACAGGTTCGGGGACGTACACTCGTGCATAAGGTTGCGACCCAGTAAGTAATAGAGCAACGATATCACCCGATCGGGGACGTTCCCCTACCTCAAAAGGCAGGGAATCAACAATGGCGTCGACCGGCGCAACAACAAACAACCTTTGCCGATCAAAATTCAAACTGTTGAATTGAGCACTCGCCTGAGCTAATAGTGCCCGTGTCTGGTCTATCTGCTCGACTCTAGTACCCGCTTCCAATTCCGCCAGCTGTGCGGCAACAAACTCTATACGCGCCCCAGCCAACAATACTAATTTTTCAGCGTTGTCGACACTTTCAATGGAAGTCAGGTTACGCTCGCGCAGACCACTGAGCCTTGCCAGTTCACGGCCGCGAAAATCGCGTTCAATAATTGCCTCGTCAAGGCTAGCGCGGGTGGCATCGATCGTTTCCGGGCGCGGACCATTGATCTGCTCATCGAGTACTGCCTGGATTCGGTCAACATTAGCCTGGGCTTCATTAATGCGGATGTCCAGNCGCGTTGTGTCTTGTCGAAGAATAACCGCGCCCTGATTAAGTTCATCCCCTTCTAACACAGAGATAGAGATGATAGGTTCTGCTGATTCANCGATCACTTCAACGCGATCNGATTCTAACTGTCCCACAGCCTGTAATGGCNCTTCTTCACAAGCGCTTAGTGTAAATGTAATTGGCAACGCCAGAAGAGTGGGTAGTTTCATGTCTCTTCTCCTGAATGTTTCCGAGCAGCAACTCCATGCATGAACACCCTTATGTTATGGGCTGCAATATGTCCGGCAGTTGATTCATTAAATTCCAGTTGGAAAACCTTTTCCATCACTGGGCGAGCAAGAAAAGGAAAGATAGTCATGCTTATAAACGAGATAATTGTGAGGCGGGGATCTAGATCTGAGCGAAAATGACCGTCAGCGATTTCCTGTTTTGCATATTCTATTAAGAGAGCTCCCATTACATCACTAAATTTTNTGATGACGGCTTCACGTATCTCACCTTCACTGAATAGCACTTCTCGCACAATGAAATTAGGCCACCAGGGATTCTGCACCAGCAATTGGCAATAGCTGTCACTAAAATCAGCCAGGTTTATTTTTGTGCCTGGGCCCGGAGCTCGCAGATTTGCTTCCACCTCGGAAAGCATACCGTCTACCATAGCCAGATAGAGGCCCTGCTTACTACCGAAGTAGTAATTCACCATCGCTCCATTCACACCAGCGGATTCTGCTATTTGCTTGACGGAAACTGCCTTAAAATCCCGCGACAAAAAATGCCCACGAGCAGCATGCAGTAAATCAGAACGCACTTGATCCTTCCCAGCACCACTTGGGCGGCCCGGATTACCGCGTATTGGTCTAGTTGTCATATGTTGTGTCGCATCATCATTAAAGGGTTTATTTTTTGCANANAATTAATTAAACATTTAATTAATATTTTGTCAAGTCTCACATGAAACTTACTATACCTCCGAATCCTGCATCATTTGGGTCTTACAGGGCTTTTAATGGTTTCAGGGCGTGCTAAACTGTGCTTTGTTTCTTGGCAATAACGACGAAATCTCGTGCTGATCCTAGTATCCGGTCTGACGCTGTTCTTTATACCTCACTCATTGCGTGAGTTGGGTTTGCGGGACAAGGTTATCCGGAAACTGCCATCACAGACTGCCTATTTAGGCCTCTATTCTATAGTAAGCCTTATTTCCATCGGTTTGATTGTTTGGGGTAAAGCTAGCGCTCCATTCTCCATGGTGTGGCAACCGATTTTTCAGCTACGCTTTATCAGTCATGTCCTGATGATTCCAGCATTTGTCTTAGTTGTCGCTGGCAATACACCCACCTCTTACATGAAAAAACAGCTTCGTAATCCCATGGTGTTGGGAGTAACCCTTTGGGGGTTTGCCCATCTTTGGTCTAACGGAGACCTCGCATCAATACTCCTTTTTGGTACTTTTGCCGTATGGGGCTGTTTTAAGTTTATAGCACTTAGCCTTACACAGAGCCCCGTCATAAAAGAACCATCTCTCCTTTGGGATATTATTTCCATTTNTATCGGTCTTATCTTGTATTGGGTTGTCGGTGTCTATCATGGAGAATTGTTCGGCATAGGTTTAAGTCTTGTATAAGCGAACTGCTTGGGNATTCTTATTAACGAGCTTNNTGACAAAGGGTGTATCCNCTTTCGCCCAAGATGAATCCGCCCAGCAATGGAGNGGAAACTGGATCGCCGACGGCACATTCTTTCAGATCGAGATATCAGTCGAAAACAATACTATGAGAGTAANTCAAGTCGAATCTCTAGGGTTCGTTTGGACTAACCAGGATGGAGAAGTCGATGGCAAAATGGCTCAGATTGAAGTGGAATACTCCGGAGCCACTGGAATCATAAAGGCGGAATTAATTGAACCCAACATGGCAATCGTAACTGCATCGACCTGCATTCCAGAATTCATGGTTGTATGCGCACTGTCAAAGGGCCGCCGGGCAGTATTCAGAAAAGTGGTGGATCCGTGACTCTATTTATATGTCTTTGCTGGATTTGACCACTTTGCCTACAATGCCGTAATCGATAGCTTCTTCCACACTCATCCAATAATCCCTGTCCGTGTCTTCAGCTACCCGCTCCAGAGATTGACCCGTCTCATCAGCAATCAACTGATTGATGCGAGCTTTCATCTTTACGATCTGTTCGGCCTGGATCGCGATATCGGTGGCATCGCCGCGCGAACCCCCGGAAGGTTGATGTACCAGAAAGCGGGTATTNGGCAGNGCAAACCTGTTTTTCTTCTTGGCCGCTAGAAAGATNGTGGTTGCGGCGCTAGCTACCCAGCCAGTCCCAATGACCTTAACCTCGGGTTTTATAAAGTTAATCATGTCATAGACAACATCACCCGATTCCACGTGNCCGCCNGGTGAACTGATATAAATCATTATCGGATCGTCATTGGCGGCGGCCAGCGCGAGCAATCGTTCAGTTACAGAGCGAGCAACGTTGTCGTTNATCTCACCAAAGATTGTTATGGCACGGGACTTAAAGAGTTTTTCATCCAGGAACCCTGAACGCCCAGATGATTTGGGTTCTTTGTTATCTTCGTCTGACATATTAGCTTCCATCTACTGATTTATAAGTGGTGGCCTAGCAAGGTTTAGCTGCATGGCTGTTGATTTACGCGCAGGTAGGCGATGATTTTCCATAAATCATCGTCACCTTCCGGAAAATTAGATCCAAAACCCACCATACGGGTGTTGGGAACTCCGATTGTTACCGTATCAAAAATTTCCTGATCGCTGCTACCATGCTTCCACTCGCAATCAAACAGGAACACCGCATCTGTCGCTTCCGGCGTCGTTTTGTGACAGTAACCAGCACAAGCCCCGATGAACAATCCCCGGCCTCGATTAAGAGCTTCCTGATCTTGCATAAAAGTCTGGACTACGGCCAGCTCTTGGGGCATTGATTCATTTTCACCACAACCGGTTAAACTAACAATAACCAGCAAGGCGCAACTAACAGATAGATACTTCATTAAGAATTCCCTTCACATTCCNTTTTAAAAAGACATCAGGATAGCGGTCAGGCAGCATAAAACACTACAAGNCGCTATTTCAAGCCTTGCGGATCTCCTTCTCCCCCACAACAGAATTGATTTGTTTAGACCTAGCCTGCATGGGGCAATGTCGGTTCAAGAATTTCCGGCCCGAGTGGTTTAAAAGTAATCAACAACTGCGGAAGCAGGGTCAAAGAACCAATAAGCGCCACCACCATGGCGAGACTCGTAAGCAAGCCGAACACGATGGTCGGAATAAAATTTGACAGCGCCAAGATTGAAAACCCGGCAACAATCGTCATGGAAGTAAAATACATAGCTCGGCCAATACTGTTATGGCAGAAAAACATCGTTTCTCGGTAGTTACCAAATCGGGAGTACTCACGCCTGAAGCGGTGCATATAGTGAATCGTATTATCCACTCCGATTCCTACTGAGACGGCAGCAATGGTAATAGTCATGATATCGAGCGGTATGTTGAGCCAGCCCATGATACCGAGCACGAAGGCAGCAGCAATGGCATTAGGAATAATACAAATCACNGCTATCGTTAACGACCGGAACAATGTCAGGAACATTAGCATGATGGCAAACATTACCACACCCAAGGTGAGNATCTGCGATCGGAATAAGCTCTGTAACACATTGTCGTACATCACTAAGATACCGGTTAATCTGACCTGTTCATCCTCCAACCCGAATTCTTCTTCCACGCCTGTCTCAATACGTCGCAGCAATTCGTTACGGTTCAGATCCTCTGCTGACTCTATCACCCGAACGTTGTAGCGCAGTTGGTTCTCTTCGATTGAAACAAACGGGTTTAATACGGTTTCTTTCAATGTTTCCGGAATGCGACTGTAAAGCAGAGCCCATAACAATCCATCTATAGGTTGATTGGCATTAAGCTTTTCTGCAAGTTGGATTACCGCTCCAAATGAAAGCACTTTACCGGTTTGTGGATCTGCATCCAGGAATTCGTGCATGGCTTTTACCTGGTCCATCTTTGGAGCTGTGAACCAGTAAGCATTATTATCTGTAGGGTCATTGCTAAAATCTTCAAAGCCGTCATCGAATCCCCCAAAATCATCTTCAAAACCACCATCGAACCCGTCTTCAGTGTCAGGCAGATCAACCACAACATCGAACGAGAGAGTACCGCCAAGCTTGTCATCAAAAAGGGACATGCCCTGATAAATCTCCGTGCTCTGACGAAAGTAGTCGATGAAACTGTTTTCCACCCTTAAGCGGGTCAATCCAACCAGGCTGAACACCAGCACCAGGATATAAATAATAAGGACTCTCCCCTTGAGCGCGTCGGTAATGTTGGCTAGTGCGGCGGTCAGATTCAGCCGCAAACCNCCTGACAGCTGAGTGTCATCGACTTTNAGNGATTTCATNACTGAAGGAAAGAGAGTGAATGCTACTATCAGCGCCGTGGCCACACCCATCATCATCATCCAGCCAAAAGTAATGATGGGGAGAATNCCGCTGACAACCAGTGAGCCAAAAGCCACNGCTGTAGTAAGCGCTGTATAAAGACAAGGCCGAAACATACTCAACACGGCATGTCTCAACAGTTTATCGTGGTTACTGAAGTGACGTGTTGCCCTTAGCTCACGATACCGCACCATCAGGTGAACAGTTAGTGAGATAGTGATAATAAGTAACAGGGAAATGAAATTGGAAGAAACCACAGTGACACGCCAATCCATAAGGCCCAAAATGCCGACCATTATGATGCCAGCTACCGCGCAGCAGCCGAGTGGTATCGCCACCCAGCGCGCCTTGCGAAAAATCAGGCCCAGCGCAAAGATAATTAGTGCAACTACAGCCAAGCTAAAAGTGCTCAGATCGCCCTGCACGAAAGTCACTAGGTCGTCGGCAATCATGGGCGCACCCCCCAGGTAGATCTGGGCACCGTCGCGGTAATTGTCCAATGTGTTGCGAATAGTTTCGATGATTTGGTGCTGTCGGTCGGCAGCAACGACACTGTACTCATCAAAGTCCGCTTCGACTTCACTCAGCTCAAGCGCATCATCAGCGTTAATCTCTCCGCGCCGAGCCAGGTTTCTCAGCTCTGTTCGTCTGTTAACGAGCGTTTGTAACGTTTCATCGATTGAGAAACTCACGAGCAGACTCGCAGTCTCACCATCGGGGCTCACCAATGCATTGCGAAAGATCGGGCTATTGATGATTTCTTCGCGGGCTAGCGCAAGATCTTGTTCCTCATCCATGATCGTCAAATAATCTTCTGAAATTGCTGTCAGTGGGGTATCACCGAACAGCGGCNCATTCAGAATACTGTCCACCGCTTCGACCCNAGCGATCGCCAGCAAATCGTTCNGCAACTCATCCAAGCGACTCAANTCATCACGAGCGAAGAGGTCGCCTTCTGGNGTATAAGCCACCAGAACTGAATCTNNNACACCGTAGCGGGTATTGATCTGNCGNGAAAACTCAAGATCGGGATCGTCTGCCAGAAGTAACGAGTCAGCTGATGCGTCCAATCGAAAATTCTGGGCATGCCACGCAAAGAAGACNACAAACAGCAATAAGAAAGAAATAACTATGGTTGGATTGCCAAACACAAGATCGCTATAGCGCTTGGCCAAGGTGGATAACATATTGTTCTACAAGATTCCGATTTCGCAGGACTTACAGAGCAGCCACTATACTTTAGTGGNCACAATATTACGATTCTCTGTCNGCCGTCTAATGACCNGCCTGAGTATGGCTAATCCGGCGCCTATNCGACCNTTTTTCGTATTTAGCCTAATCTGGCGAAGNCAGGAGACTCCGGTAAAGTAAATGGGAGCNCTGTCTTTAACTCTCCAGANCTGAGCTAANAAACGATCCGCCCAAGACCATACAAATCCAGCTTTTCGCATTTTCAGTAACTAAATATTTTCTCTTGGNAAAACCCAACTCACTGATATTGTGNTATTTTTCTCTAACTCTGCAAGCTGAGAACCTTTGTGCAACTTTCTGTAACACCGAGCACCTGTTAACTGGGATTACAATTTTATACTTGTTAATATGAGACTCTTGGAAAATCACTCAGATATCAGCGAAAAAAGAGACGGAGCGGAGCAGCCNTAAGATGAAATTACTAGGTGAGTTATTCATTTCATGCGCTTTGACGTTTGCGTCAATGTCGGCGTTAGCTGATGAGTGGCTCCAATCTATTCCTGATTTTGAACTCACTGATCATTTGGGAGCCATTCATNACCTCGAGCATTATNAAAAGTACGACTACGTGGTCTTTTACGTTCATGGAGTGGGCTGTCCAATTGCCCGCATCGCCCTACCTAACTATCGCATAGTTAGGGATGGATACACGGACAAAAACATCGGATTCAGTATGTTTAACTCCAACATTCAGGACAATCTTCCACGTATCGCTAAGGAAGCTGAAGAGTTTGGGATCGACTTCCCGATTATGAAAGACGAAGGCCAGAAACTTGCCAGAGCTCTTGGCGTCGAGCGAACTGCTGAGGTTTTCATTGTCAATCCCCATACACAGCAAGTACTATTTCGTGGCCCTATTAACGACCAGGTCGGTTATGAAACTCAGCGGGTAAGTGCCAGCGAGCACTACCTGAAAGACGCCCTTGATACCATCATGGCCGGGGGTACGGTGGACATGGATGATATACCGGATTCCAAGGGCTGCCTGGTGGCGTTCTTCGATAACTAAATAAGTACAAATATAANGGGAACGCAAGGCGTCCCTTTATGTGTAGGACCACGCTAACTGCTATTGCATCGATATATAATAAAAAGTATTAATTAAGCTCTTCAAGGNATTTCCNCATGAGTCGGCTTTTGCGCGTAATAGGTATCATCTCTTCTCTAATNGGAATTACCTTTTCAACCGCGCAAACTCAGGATACGGGATCTTCAGCTTCAAAAGAGCAAGATGCCCAAACCCGGCCAATCGAAGAAATCACCGTATTAGGCNAGAGANNCTTCTTTACCCTGCGTCTNGAGATTGAAGCTGCTGAANNNGAGGTGTATGGCCTTTTCAATGAACTGAACACCAATGATGACTTTGATGTTAAGTGCACTCGGGAAGTCTTCNTTGNCTCTCNTTTTAAACGACGCNGNTGCATGGCTGCTTATCTAAGANAAGCCGAAGCTGAAAACGCTCAAAACNNNTTAAANGGCATCGACACGCNGCTTAGCTNATCCGGANTCNAGGGAGAGGTGCANCAACAGNCTCTCGCAATGGAGGCTGAGATGGCTCAACTTGCCCTAGACAATCCTGNGTTTTTACAAGCTCTCAGAAAGCTTGCTGAATTACTTGGTGCTCTNAATACNAAGAAAGCAGAAAACCCGTTCTATTTCGGTCAATAAGCTTTGACTCGAGACATTAGATAATCCATTGCCAAAAATTCCCATCTTTGCAATGAGATAGCGCTTGGAAAGTATCTCATACAATTCCATAGCAAACCTTGTTGCCGATTTCACCGTCGTCAAAAGAAAAACCCTGTTTGTTCTGGCAAGCCTATTGACCATCTTGCTGGCCACCGGCATTTTGCGAACCAGTTTCGATACTTCACTAAACGCACTGCTTGCACGCAGCGATCCTTACCTTAACGAACTCGAAACACTGGATAACGAATTTCAGATGCCGGTTGAAGTTCATTTTGCCTTTGTAGCCGATAATGAAAAGCATGTCTTTACACCATCCATTCTCGAGGCAATTCAAAATCTGGAAGCACGTTACAAAGAATTGCCTTTCGCCACTAGCATCATTTCCCTGATCGATTACGTGCATCCGGAAACACAGCGCAAGCTGTTTGCACTACCAATAGCCGAGTACCCACAAGTAGCATTGGACGCTCTATTAGAGGAAGCAGTTACAAACCGACTGCTCACGGCTAACCTTTTATCCCCTAATGGTGCACTGACTTTTGCAATCGTTAATCTTGACGCCAGAGAGGCGAGCAGTACCCAACGCCTTGAAATCGCAGATGCTGTCATAGCGCTAAGAGATGAAATGCGGGCTGAGCATCCCGCGGTGTCTATTCAGGCCAACGCCGACGTGTTGCTAGAGAAATCCAGTCAGCAGGCTATGGTTGATGATCTTACGGCATTGATGCCAATCACCATACTAATCTGTGTGCTAACAATTTGTTATTGCTTCAGATCAGCCGCACTTGGTATTTGCATTCTGACTCATACGATCTTCACAATCCTTTGCACTATAGGAGCGCTTGGTTATCTAGGGTTTTCCTTCAATAATATTTCTGTTATTGCCCCTCTGGTAGTAGTCATAATCTCCGTCGCGAACAGCGTGCACATCATTTCCATTTACACGCAAGCTCTGCATAAAACCGATTCCAGACCAGAGGCAATGCGGTATAGCCTAGCCTACAATTTTCAACCAATCTCGCTGGCAGCCTTAACCACCGCTATCGGCTTTTCCTCCCTAAATATGTGTTCTTCACCTGCGATCCAGGATTTTGGCCGCATCGTGGCAATAGGCATTGTTTTCGCTTACCTGCTTACGCTTGCTCTGTTACCCGCACTGTTAATTCGCGCATCCCGATCACTATCAAAGTCTACAACTGAACGTCCACCTTTCCTACAGAACTACTTGCAGAAACTGATCGACCTTACCGAACACCGGGACAAATTCATATTCTGGTTCTGCAGTGGTCTAGCGTTAGTTACATTACTTTTACTACCGATGAATGAGACTAACTTTAACCGCCTAGATTTTATTGCGGCCGATTCCGATATCAGACAGTACTACGATGTAGTTACTGAGAAGACAAACCGCGGCCCAGCCCTGACTTATGGCATTGATCTTGGGGCCAAAGATAGTGCCATCCAGCCGGAATTCCTGCGAGAATTGAATACGTTCATTGACTGGCTTTCCAGCCAGCA
>NZNL01000015.1 GCA_002694855.1 Gammaproteobacteria bacterium | reverse complement strand
GATTATTTGCAAAAATTTCTATCTCTTCTATGGCTTGCTGACCGCTCTGTTGTTGCGCCAAAGCAGGCAATTCAGCCAATACGACTGTTGAGGTAATACCAAAAACGAGCATTTTGCGTAACATGTGTCCTTCCGCCTTCATAACATGGTGCTCCATATTTTAGTGCTTCCGTAAGGCTCTTGTCGGTAGATAGAGCCTTTAGTGGCTGATAATTNGTCCTATTATCTCTATTGTACGGCAGTTTCTTTAGAGTTTTTTTAGAGACGAACCATTCAAAAGCGATGAAATATAGCATAGACAACTCGCTAAATCCTCGTCTTTGCACCCTTGTCGAAGACAACGTAAACTAGCCGTCCATTTCCCTGGAGCCATTAATATAAGTCGGTCGTTAGGCTTATTCCCAAGACGCATCAATGCNGGGATGGAAGAGGTATTAGTGTATGCAAACTAGAATCACTGAAATGCTAGGTATCAAGCACCCGGTTGTGCAGGGGGGCATGCAATGGGTTGGCCTAGCTGGGTTAGCTTCGGCTGTGTCCAACGCTGGNGGGCTCGGTATTATTACTGGTCTAACTCAACCNACGCCGNAAGACCTGGTTAAGGAAATAGCGCTTTGCCGAGAGATGACCGATAAACCTTTCGCGGTGAACCTGACGATACTCCCTACTATCAAACCGGTACCTTATGAAGAGTACGCCCAGGCCATTGTGGATTCGGGTATTAAGATTGTGGAGACCGCTGGGCGCAACCCGGAGCCGTTTCTCCCNTTATTNAAGGGAGCAGGTATCACTGTTATCCATAANTGCACTTCCATTCGNCATTCCTTAAAGGCNGAGCGNATCGGNTGTGATATGGTGAGTGTTGATGGGTTCGAGTGTGCCGGTCACCCCGGCGAAGACGATGTGACCAATATGATTTTGTTGCCATTAGCGGCTCGTCGACTGAAGATTCCATTCCTTGCTTCTGGTGGTTTAGGTGATGGTCGCGGNTTAGCAGCTGCCCTGGCAATGGGGGCGGATGGCGTGAATATGGGTACCCGGTTTATGGTGACCAAGGAAGCGCCTATTCACGANAAAGTAAAACAGAAAATGGTGGAGGCTTCCGAGCTCGACACTTCGCTTATTTATAGAACGTTGAGCAATACGGCGCGCGTGTTCAAAAACAATGTCGCAGATCANGTATTGGAGATAGAAGCGAAGCCTGGTGCAACAAAATTCGAGGACATACAGGCGCTAGTAGCTGGTGTTAAAGGTCGAGAACTTTTCGAAAGCGGAGATCTTGATAACGGTATCTGGTCGGCAGGAATGGTTGTCGGACTTATTGATGACATACCCAGCTGNGAGGAATTAATTACCCGTATCGTAGAAGAGGCGGACGCGATTATAAACAAGCGNCTAGGCAAGATGGCATCNGCTTAAAATCTTCCAGGAAAGAAATTTATGCAGATAGAAGACAAAGTAGTAGTAGTCACGGGCGGAGCAAGTGGCATTGGTAAGGCACTTTGTGAACGGTTTGCCATAGAAGGAGCTGGCGCGGTCATAGTTTCCGATATTGANCAGTCNGGTATTGATGCNACGGTAAAANANATTTCGTCAAAAACTACNGCGGTCGGCATTATATGTGATGTGGCNAAGGAAGAAGAAATCGAAAACCTAGCCAATAATACATTAGAACAATTCGGACATATTGATCTGTTTTGTTCCAACGCTGGCATTTTTACGGCTGGTGGTGAAACCGTTTCAACGGANAATTGGCAACGAATTTGGGAAATCAATGTTATGTCCCANGTCTTTGCAGCGCGATCAGTATTGCCTTCTATGCTCGAGAGGGGCCAGGGGTATCTACTGAACACCTCATCTGCCGCAGGTCTTTTAAATCAGGTCGGTTCGGCGCCATATTCCACGACTAAACATGCCGCTATCGGATTCGCCGAATGGTTATCCATAACTTACGGTAATCGCGGCATTAAAGTCTCCGTGCTTTGTCCCCAGGCCGTGCGGACTAACATGACAGCCGGTGGAGACGGCGGTGTGGCGGGCCTTGANGGAATGCTGGAACCAGAACAGCTCGCAGANACGGTTATTGAGACTTTAAGCGAAGAGCGTTTTCTAGTATTGCCCCATCCGGAGGTGCTAACCTACATGCGGCGCAAGACGGATGATTATGATCGCTGGCTCGGAGGCATGCGCCGATTACACGAAAGATTTGCCAAAGTGTATAAGCAGCGCGAAATATCTTCGGATTGATTGTGGTGAAACAGCAGGAGAAAATAATGAAAAATACGATTCTGCTGTTAGGTCTACTCGTATTTTCCCTTCCAACGATCACTGATGCCCAGGAGCGCATTACATTGGCTGATGAATCCGTGTTATCCGTGTTCATGGTCAGGCCATCTGAAACAACAAGCTCTCCTGCGCCACTGTTAGTTCTGATGGGAGGAGGCCCTGGTAATGCCTCGATCTCAAGAGATACTTCTATGTGGTTAGGCAGCGGATTTGCGGAGCGCGGCTGGATAGTTGCAGTTCCCGTATCGCCAAACAACCGAGCATTCCGCGGGAGTGAGAACAATGCAAAGGTTGAGCAGCTGATCGTCGAGTTACAAAAACGAGACCACGTAGAGAGAGGGAGAGCTCTACTTGCCGGTATTTCCAACGGGGGCATGTCAGCGCTGGAAATTGCGCGCCGTAACCCGGGAAAATACAAGGGAGTGGTAGCCGTGCCCGCACTTGCTACATCGGTTGTTGATAACCGACCNCTGTCCGGGTTCCCTGTTTATTTACGGATTGGTGGCGCCGATCAGCTTGGTTGGGCNGANCGCTTCGACGAGACNGTTAGTGCGCTCACNGAAGCCGGTGTCGATCTGNATGCNGCCATTCTCGATAGCGCACCACATATGTTTCGCATGAACTGGGAGTCTCTGGAACCCTGGTTAGAGAANGTGAAATAGCTAAAATTATGAAAAAAANTCTGACAATGGAGTAAGTAGCTAATGAAAAAACTGATCGTAATATTTACATTATCCCTGCTGAGTAGCTTCGCACTTGCCGCCGGTCCTGCAGCCTCTATAGAACAACTTGACTGGATGACAGGTAATTGGGCCGGTAACCTTGGCCCCAATCAGTTGGAAGAAAATTGGATTGCCAGTGAGGGTAACTCGCTCATGGCTGCCGTGAGAATGACTGGTANTGATGCTACTAGTATGTTCGAAATGATTACCATAGAGGAAGCGGAGGGTTCTCTAGTGCTGCATATCCAGCAATGGGACCCNGGCTTTGTGCCTAGAACGGAATCCGCAATGGAAATGGAATTAACAGAGATTACTGGAAATAGTGTCAGTTTTGTAAATGTTTCCGGGTTTGGTATGCCAACACTGGGATACAGTCATCCAGATAGNGAAACATTTATCATCCATGTTGGCCAAGATGGTGGAGGCAGTTTCGATATTGAACTCAAAGCCCGCAATATCTGGAATTGATTCCTACCGGAAAGTTTCTGCTTAAAAAAAAGGATTCATTCGAATCCTTTTTTTTACTCCAAAAAACGCGTCTGNNTTTCTCAAATTTAAGATAGGAAATACCGCTTTGACCTTCTCCCTCCTAAGTTGATTTAACGCTCAGCGTAGTGGTATTACGCTTGTTCTATTAACTATTCTCCAATAATTCTACCCAGTTNGCGTCTGGATCTTCCACNATCGCAATGGCTATCCCTTCTCGAATCTTTTTTACTGGCACAACGACTTTGNATCCNGCNGCNTCGATGGTCGCTACACATTCTTCTAGGTTGTTCACATGAATGGTCCAGTAGCGGTATCCGCTTGCACCACGTATGCCACCGAGAGGTGCTTCGACAGGAGCACTAGGATCGAGCTCTATGATTTTTATGACACTATCACCGACTTTGAATCGGTTCATTGTGCCGCCCCCTGGCATTGGGATGGCAGCTTCGAATTCGAGCTCTAGTGTGTCGCGATAAAACGTCAACATAGCCTCTATATCTTTGGNGATAATCCCGATATCGATNGCGTTTTTTTGTATGTTCATTTTGGCAATACTCCTGGTTCAGCTTTTTATACCGCAGCGCCCATCATAGCCTTGGTTTCAAGAAATTCCTCAAACCCTTCGACGCCCCACTCGCGTCCGTTCCCCGATTGCTTGTATCCACCAAAGGGNGCAGAGAAGTCCGGACCAGCACCNTTTATGTGTATGTTACCGGTGCGAAGCTGGCGCGCAACCTGCTGGGCATGTTCGGGTGCACCTGATACGTAACCGGACAAGCCATAGTCAGTGTCGTTGGCGATGGCGATTGCATCCTCTTCATTTTCATAACCGATTATGGACAGTACCGGGCCAAATATTTCTTCGCGAGCAACAGTCATTTCATTATTAACGTTGGCAAAAACGGTAGGTTGCACATAGTAACCTCTCTCTAGTCCTTCTGGTCTGCCNGGCCCACCAGCTACGAGTTGAGCACCTTCTTCAATGCCTTTTTCGATCAGCCCTTGGATCTTGTTGAATTGNAATTCATTTACTACNGGACCCAATCTCGTGGTCTCTGCGGTGGGNTCGCCAGTAGTCGCTTTCGCAGCCGCGACTTTGGCAACTTCAATGGCTTCTGCCATACGTGCCTTGGGTACCAGCATGCGGGTAGGAGCATTACAAGACTGGCCGCTGTTGCCAAAACAACCCGCGACCCCACCAGCAACGGCCTTTGCGAAATCTGGAGCATCATCAAGTATTATGTTGGCGGACTTGCCCCCCAGCTCCTGTGTAACACGCTTAATGCCTTCTGCGGCTGCTTTCGCCACCTCACGTCCAGCCCGGGTTGAGCCAGTAAATGACACCAAGTCAATATCCGGATGTGAGGAAATTGCCGCACCAACCGTTGGGCCATCACCGTTAACTAAGTTGAATACACCNGCTGGAAGGCCCGACTCNGCGATTATCTCAGCCAATAAATAAGCGCTAACTGGTGCGACTTCACTGGGNTTTAATACCATGGTGCAGCCTGCAGCTATGGCCGGTGCGACCTTGCAGGCTATCTGGTTCAATGGCCANTTCCAGGGAGTAATGAACCCACAGACGCCGGCAGGTTCCTTGACGATTTTTGTGGTGCCTCGTATTTCTTCAAATTTGTAGTTATCCAGCACACTTAGAATATTCATGAAGTGACCGAGTCCGCTTCCAAGTTGGGCAGTTTTAGAAAGGCCCATCGGGGCTCCCATTTCTTTGGAAATCGCAGTTGCCATATCATCGCCTCGTGCTTTCAAGCCCTCAATGATTTTGCTAATGACCTCCTTGCGGTCCCCAATGGTAGATTGCGACCAGGCGGGAAATGCGGCGTGTGCAGCCTTGGCGGCGGCATCTACGTCTTCGGCTGTCCCCAAGCTAATGGAGGCAAAGGCTTCTTCGGTGGCGGGATTGATAACGTCGAGGGTTTCTCGACCTACCGGCTCAATCCATTCACCATTAATTAAAAACTTGTTATAAGCCGCAGTCATTTTATTGCTCCTATTGATACGATTCGATTAACCCGAGGGTTCGCTAGTATACCCGAGATTTAATCCGCGACATAAATAGAAAAAACTGTGACGCAGCACCTAGATGCCCCGCTCATTTATGTGGTAAATGTGAGCCAATAAATTAATTATAATTCACCTTTAAAATAAAAAGGATCAAGTGCGNTGGCCTTTGCACACATAGCTATTGAGCATTTTTTAAAATGCAGAGAAGCATTTTTTAAGGTATAAAAAGGGAATGATTTCCAAAATTAAGCAAGCTGTTGGCGCGCGTCTAGCTTCATTTCTTACAAAGCCGTTGTCNGGTTATCAACGACTAGACACTGTTTCCGTCGAAACTATCTCTTCAACACTCAAAACCGGGGACGTTCTGTTAGTGGAAGGTAATACGCGNATTAGCATTGCTATTNAGTATCTCACTCAGTCATCCTGGTCCCATGCCTGTCTTTTTGTCGGCAAACAGGGAGCGCATTNCTCGGAGCCCAGCTTGCTGGAAGCTGANCTGAATGAGGGAGTACGCTTGGTTCCCCTTAGCCAGTATGCCGAATTTAACTTGCGTATTTGTCGCCCGGTAAGCCTGAAGGAAGAAGACACGAGGGAGNTAGTTGAATTCGCGCGATACAAACTAGGNCACAAATATGATCTGNAGAATGTTGTTGACCTNGTTCGCTATCTTGTTCAGAAACCAGCGGTACCANATCGCTACCGTCGAGCCATGATCAGTCTCGGNAGCAGTGAACCNACTAAGGCCATCTGTTCGACTCTGATCGCCGAATCCTTTCAATCAATTAACTATCCTATTCTACCCAGAACAGAGGACGGGAAAGNAATTNACGGTGAAGTGCCTCAGNTTTATAAGCGCCACTTCACACATTTTACGCCACGTGATTTNGATCTATCGCCGTACTTTAGAGTGGTAAAACCAACAGTTGAGGAAGGATTCGATTTTCGAGAATTTAAATGGTCNANAGGTAACGAGTCGGACGAGAACTAGATAATGCCCATCAACGCGTTCATCGCAGCATTATATTGCGGGTCACCGCGACTAGTTTGTTCAAAAGGATATTCCACAATGCGGTCTGTTTCGATCCCGGTTCCTTCTATGGAATTGTTATCGATTAGGAGACTTTCGGCAGGTTGGTAGATCAGAATCTCAGTCCCGTCCCTCACACTTTCCAAATATGTGCCCAGTTTCCCAGGAGAGCGGTTCCCCAGAATGATGCTCCGGCCCAGTTTACCCAATTGATAGGCAAATAGTTCCGGACCTCCACGAGTCTCACTGTTTATCAACACAGCAATAGGTTTTCGGTACTGTTTCGTGCCGACTGCGCTGGAGGGGTTTGCCAAATTTGAAAGAGCGTCAGTGAAGCCAGTGATATCGAAGTAGCTATCACGGCTGGGAAAGATCTTATCTAGATGTTGCAGGTCCAGAAAGCCATAGCCGTTTCTCAGGTCAATAATCAAGCCATCGCAGTGGTCTAGTTCATTAATCAGATTTCTATAGGTCACCAGGTCGTTGCTGTTGCGAGATAATGCCCAAAAACGGACATAGCCGACGACTTTATTACCAGCGCTNAATTCTTGGATACTGTTAATAGTAGCCGTGCGATAACTATCATAGAGATTCTCGAACACTGGCCTTAANGTTAGATTCATTCGATTCTGATTTCTGCGAACAACNAGGTTGTAACTATTAGAGACGGGAGAGTAGCCTTTATTAAAATCCTCAGCATTATTAAAAGAATAAACTGGATGAAAGGGCCGGCCCTCTGCTGTCTCGATAATGTCGCCCCGATTAATCCCCGCTCTGTGNGCCGGGTAATCTTCCATCNCGGCNGTTACCAGGAAGCCATTATCNGTTNGTTGAACCTGCACTCCTATGTGATTAAGTCGCACGCGATTATTTGGCCCCGCTGCCTGAAATGCTTGAAATAAATAGTAATCGAGATCATCAGCACCAAGGATAGAAGAGGGCTGGGCCTTGGCAAGTGATGCACAAAAAAACGTAAGCAGTATTAAATAGGAGCGAATCATTACTCTTCGATAACAGCCATGGCTCTCTTGGCAGCAGGTCTAGCATAGTGCCTGTCTCGTAATTCGACATATTTTTGCGGCAAATCGAATTCAAAGCGTATCGCCCAGTTAAAGGTTTGAGCTAGCAGAATGTCGGCAATTGTGAAGCTATTAGCTATTGCGAATTCACCTTCGTTTAATAGGTGGTCGAGAGTATTTATNGCCTTGGCAAATTCAAATTTCGCGGTTTCGAACATTTGCGGGATACGATGATCTTCGGGCAATGCAAACATATGTTTCCCTTTACTCCACAAAGGTTGCTCAAGTTCNGCCAACACGAACGCTATCATCTCGTCTAGTTTCGCGTACATAGCCATACTGGCGTTTGGTAACAAACCGGAATCTGGCGCACAACGACCAATGTAATTAAGGATGGCTACAGATTCAGTNAGAACCAGATCGTCGCTNACAAGAGTGGGAACCTTGCCTTGTACGTTAAGAGCNAGATACTTGGGATTCTTTGCGCTGTCCGGATCNTCCGNTTCTGTTNTGAGCTTAACAGGAATATATTCATATTCGATGCCCGCTTCTTCCAATGCCCAGAGGCATCGAAACGAGCGTGACTGCTGCATGCCGTATAATTTCATGGCTAAATCCTGCTTTCAGAATTTTTGGGAACCTCATGGGTCGTTGAATAGTACTGAGTACCTAGTCTGGAGGCCAGCTATTCTGCTTCTCGACCTNGACTAGAGTGGGGGGTTCATCCTGCCGTTTTTGATTGATCTANAAGTCCTCAGGGAGCCANCTAGAAGCCTAGCTAAGTACCCTTCTTCAAATGCAGCACATGGGTCAAAAAAATGGTGTGACTGAAATACTTCAGTCACACCATTAGCATTATTTCTTGTAAACGATTTTAGTCTATGGCGAAGCAGAAGAAGTAGCCGTTGCCTCCAGTTCCAACTAGGTCAGCTTGGGAACATCCACGTGATCCGTGAGCACTATTCCAGGAAGTTGGATTCTGACCACCGCCGGTGCGGTCGAAGTGACCTACCTGAGCAGTGCCCTGACCATTGCTGGTCCAGTTGTTACAGGTATGATTGCTGCCGTCCTCAATCAGACGACCATCCAAGGTAGAGCCAGTGAGGATGTCGTGTTGGTTAGGAGAGTCGCCGCGACCATTTACCATATCCCCATTTTCGGTTAAGGCAGTTTGCTTGTTCAGGTTGTTGTTAGGGCTATGCAGGTTGTTTAAGTTCGAAGCAACCTCTACACCATTGGTGTTGTGCCAGGGTCCAAAGCCGATCCGGCTTCGAGCATCTGCTCCAGACGAACTGCCTGCAGAATGACTGCTGAGATAAGCTTGCCAAGTCTTACCACGGGAACCGGCAGCTCCAGCGAGGCTTTGGCAGTGGGCATCAGCACCGGCTAGGCCGCCCAAATTAGCGCCATCACCCGATCCCACACTAGTGATAAAAAAGCTCATTTCGTTATCTTGTGAATTGACTGAAATGAACGTTGTTGCTGCGGTTATCAAAGCAGCGGAAGTTAATAATAAAGATCGCTTCATCGGTTTACTCCTAGACTGTTATTGAATAGTGTTTCTTATTTACAGATTTTGTAATTAAAAATTAATTAGGTAAAGTCATGGTGGTAAGCGAGCTACCTGTTTGCAGAATGATGTANTGCTTGCCTTCATGCATCCATGAACTCATGCCGTAGCGGGTGGCCGCCGGTACTTCTACTTTGGNCAACTCTTCACCAGTCGTTTTGTCCAGCGCGAACAAGTGTGGGGTACCGTCACTTGTGACGTTGCTGTATATCAGCATGTCTGGTGTTATAACCATCTGTCCAACAGCACCNGAACCTGTATTATCAATGTCTATACCCTGTAATGCGGGTAAATTTTGAATACGCTCTGGAGTGTAACCAGCCGGTATCATCCATAAGTGATTGCCACTATTCATATCGATGGCTGTGATGCGGCTNTAGGGTGGCTTCCAAAGCGGAATGCCGGCTGGATGGCGTGGTGTTGGACCTCCGCTAGCGGCTGCATAGCGTGACAAAGTAGCTCCTGTCGGTGCTTCGTAATAGGTGTCCGCTTCCTCACCCGAAACTAGGCGGCGTGAACCGCAGCCGTATCGAGACATGATATACATCACTCCGGACTCGGGGTCTGCTACGGGCGGATGAGTAATATTTACAGCGCCTGCTGGACACATCAAGGATGCCANCATGCCTGAAGGGTGATTAGCTTGTATGGGGGGGTTGAATAGTGGGCCCATATTAAATTCAGCTACCGCTTCTAGTGCTTGGCGCTTGAGTTCAGGAGTGAAATCAACCAGGTTATCTTCGCTTGAACCCAGGTATTCATAGGNAGCTGGCTTGGTAGGAATCGGTTGGGTTTCCGATAGTTTTTCACCGGGCACTGTTGATGCCGGCATGGGAACTTCTTCGATTGGCCAGATGGGCTCACCCGTTTCNCGGTTAAAGACNTAGACTNGTCCCTGTTTGGTGGCCTGGGCCACGATNCGCGTGGGACCGGATTCGGTTTCTACATCTAGNAGGATGGGGGCTGTTGGTGTATCAAAGTTCCAGATATCGTGNTGCACCATTTGGAAATGCCAGGCACGCTCGCCGGTACGCGCGTTTAACGAAATAAGGCTGGTGCCATATAGATTGTCGCCAGGGTGATGGCCGCCATAATAATCTATCGTGACTCCGTTGGTGGGGATATAGACGAGACCTAACTCAGGATCAGCGGAAATCGGAGCCCAGGAGGAAATATCTCCCGTGTACTGCCAAGCATCGTTTTCCCAAGTCTCGTGGCCATACTCCCCGGGTCGGGGGAGTACATTAAATTTCCACAAGAATTTGCCGGAACGTGCGTCGTAGCCGAGGATATCGCCTGGCACATTTTCGATACGGGATTGGTGATAGCCCTGTTCGGCCGAGTTACCAACAACCACCACATCATTTACGACGATGGGCGGAGAAGAAGAGGTGATATAGCCGCGTTCTAAGGGCAAACCCTCGTAAGGATCATAGGGGTGGCCTAAATCTTTCAGCAGGTCGACCACACCAGTTTCCGGGAAGCCCTCNATTGATACCTTTTCCCCGAAGCCCTGCAGTGGCTTTCCGGTTTCGGCGTCCAGTGCAGTTAGAAAAAAACCGGGAGAAATGATGTAAATGACGTCGCGACCATCGATATTGGCGTAGCCAATGCCCTTTCCATAATCTGCTCGCATTGAGTAATCCCAGCGGGGTGTATCAGGCTCTCTGTAAGACCAGATGGTTGCACCTGATGTAGGATCTATTGCTACGACATGGCGACGTGCCCCGGCCACGGTGTAAAGTCGACCGTTGATGTAGCTGGGGGTAGAACGGCCACTCTGGGCTTCAAAGCTAGCACCATCCCAGACCCATGCAACTTCCAAATTGGAAAAATTTTCTGGGGTAATCTGATCTGCCTTCGTGGAACGTGTATGCGCGAAATCNCTACCTAGGGTGGTCCACTCAACCGTGTTTTGTGCGGACGCGGACCAGCCAAACGGAACTAAAAAAGCTAACAGGACTGTCTTAAGTAACTTGGGCCGGTGAGACCGGGTGCGACTGGACGAATTATTTTTTATCATTGTAGGCACCTCTCTTCGCTTTTGATGGGCACGTCGTAGTTGCTGAATGTGTTAATAATGTTTCAGATATTGCCCTGAGAGTAACGCAGCTGATCCTTTTTGTCATGCCGTCAATATGTAGCAGGGTGTAGCAGGTCACGTTTGAATAAAAGCGGGGATATANGCACCTGNTTTTCGGTGTTCTTTGTGTAACATTAATATTTGTGCCACTGTAAGGGCACTAGGAAATTTCAAATTAAGTGGATTTATTCAGTATTGATTCAGGTAAATACAAATATATATAGCCCAAAACTTGATGCATTCTAGTGGTGCTGTGCGAGAATCAAAATATCAAGATACGTCGTAGTCATGGTTAACATGCTCAGAAAATTCAATTACGCAAAAATNATTAAATTTTGCTTGTTCCTGCTGAACATCATTGCGGTGAACTTNCTTCACGCGCAGGAACCNANCGTAGCGTTGAGCAATGGCGCTGCGGAGTCTACGGCNNTGGAGATCAGTCGGGAAGNCACAGCGCGGCAAAGNGACATTGAGAATATGCAAGGCGNGCTAGGNGTGTACGACGCNGCCCTNATNGAAGCCTATTCCGATTTCGCTGGTTTCTACATGGAACTAGAGGATTATTCNAANGCGGTGNNTTTNTATAATCAGGCNCTGCAGATTTCNCGTATAAACACTGGTCTTTACAGCGAACAACAACTTCCTATCATTGAAGCGTTAATCGATAACAACGGCAAACTAGAAGAATGGCCTGAGGTTGATGACTTACACCAACTCAACTATCACATCTCTAGTCGTTTGTATGATTTTTCAGATTCGGAATANTTGACCGCAGTGGAAGATTTCGGTGGTTGGAAACTGCGCGTGGTCCGGGAGAATCTTTTAGATCTGAATGGCCGAAGATTGCTCGGTACGGCGGAAGATTTGAGCGAGTTTTATAAAATGGTAATAGAATCCGCAGAACAGCAGGTGGATATCAAACCCGAGAGACTGCTAAAAATGGTTTATGGAAAGACAGAGACGGANCTTACGTTGGCACGNTCCATTGCAGCAACGCCCTATAGCTCTTTCGAAGGAACCGCGAGCCGTTATGTNCCTCAGACCCGTTGCCAGACCGNGCGCAANTCTCAGGGGCAGGCTGTGAGGAATTGCTTCACCGTGCAGGTTGAAAACCCCCGCTACCGCCTGTCTCAGCGTGACGCGAAGCGAATAATACTCAAACGGTATAACGGAGAGATTACCCGTTCGATTGAACGACTTCATTACATAATGGATAACAACAGCGGGCTAACCAACGGTGAACGCCAGCAACTAGAGATCCGGATTGTGGAACTCGCTTCTGAATCTGAGCAATTACTAAGGTCTGCAAGCCGCACACGTTTATTCTAANCTTGCAATTATANTGAAAATGGACTTTTACACCGGTTTTAGTGGAAATTTNTGTCTACTTTAGGTAAAAAGGCTTGGTCAGCNACCTGCCTTAGGGTGGTTGGCTCTGAATAATAGCTGGAGGAGATTATGTCTCAATTTGCCAAGCGGTTAACCGAGGTTCTATTCATGGCGATGTTCGTCGTGNTGGCCTTGGGAACCCAGATGGCCTCAGCGCTTGAAGTGGGTGATAAAGCGCCANATTTCACGCTGCAGGCTTCGGATGGTCAGACCTACAAACTGTCTCAGTTCACGGGAGAGCAGCCTGTAGTTATTGCCTTTTTCCCAAAAGCCTTTACCGGTGGCTGAACTATGCAATGTAAAGCGCTGCGTGACAGTGCCAGAGAAATACAGAACTTCGACGTTGCATATTTTATGGCCAGTGTAGATACACTGGAAGATAATACTGCGTTTGCCAAAGAGCACAGCGCTGGATTTCCAATCCTGGCAGANCCCACTAAGGAGATGACAGGAGCGTATGAGGTCCTGATGGGNGCAGGTTTTGCGAATCGGTGGACCTATTATATNGATAAAGATGGCACCATNCTCAAGATAGATAAGGAAACCAAACCGGCAACGGCTGGCCGGGATCTTGTTCGCACTATGGAAGAACTAGGGTTTCCCAAAGTATAGAAACGCTAAATAGGCATGTAAGAAAACCCGATCAACTCAAAAGGATCGGGTTTTTTTATTCCCGAAATTTTCCAAACTCGAGTTCCACAAGCTTTAAAGTGTGACTGGAATATGACAGTTCATGGCGACATTATGATGGAGACATAACACGTGTTGTCGCTTCACGGAGCCTGTGCCAGAATAGTTGAAATCGTGGGGGGACGGAGCGAATTATGTCTAAGGCAGGCTTGAAAGTTACTGCGATAGTCGCAGTATTAACACTACTATCGCTAGCATATTTTGTCCTAACCTTTGAAACACCACAAGGTACAACTACACTAGTAATTCCACCCCCAGCGTCGCCGCGTGCTGAGTCTGATGCCGCTGAGGCAATAACATCGACGTTACCGCAGATTCGTATTCAACCTCAATCCCCACCTGTAGTAGTCGCCGGCACCGATCCTATAATCGAAGAACTNCCAGAGGAGGTCACNATNCCTGAACNGGAGNTTGAGCAGCCGATAGAAACGGAANTCGTCCAGTTGCCCAGTCTAAATANCAGTGACGGATTNGTATTTGAAGGATTACGCGCTATGCAANGTGGAGCTGCGCTTNTTCGGTTGTTGGCAGATGANCAAATCGTGCGNAAGTTTGTCGTGTTCGTNGAAAACGTAAGCCGCGCTGAATTTCCGCAGACTGGGCTTCCATATAAAGGGATCGTGCAAGAAATGCCAGCCAGAAATATTGATGAAAACCTATTCGTCATGAGTGAGAATGCTCATGCTCGTTTNGACCAGGTGATTGGCANCTTCGTCTCAATTGACACCGGTGCNGCCATGGCGTTCTACCGTATGTTGTCACCGCTTTTTNANCANGCCTATGCCGAGATAGGGTTTCGCAATGTGAGNTTCGATGACACNTTGCGCTCNGCTATCAATACGGTGCTTCGCTCCACCAATGTTGANGGGCCCTACCAATTGGTCAAACCTTCCGTTATGTACCTGTACGCTGATGCAAGTACTGAAAATTTGCAAGATGTGCATAAGCAGTTAATCCGTATCGGGCCTGATAACACAGCTCTTCTAAAAGCGAAACTCCGCGAGTTTGTATCTTTATTGTAATTATGTCTTATACCGTACTGCGGCTTGATGTCTAAAAACCCCTTATATGANGCCTTAGCTGACCCTGGTCAACTTGAAAANCTTTACGAGCTAGACCCCAAATNGTTCAGAAGTAATTTAACTGAGGCATTGGNATCCAATCCTGACGNTGCGCTTCTAAATTTCTGGAAGATAAGGCTCGAACACGGATCTGGTNTAGANAATCGTGTTTCGATAAAAGAGCTTCTCAATCTGTTNCCAATTTGCGCGGTGGCTTTTTTAGCATTACGTNTACCNGTCTTAATGTCTATCCAGCCTGAATGGTACTTCCCACGATTTGGTCCGCTTGTTGTTTTTGTTTCACTGATCTTTTATTTTCTTAAAAAGGGCNNCGCTTCTAAGAAAATTACCTTTGGGTTGTCGGCAGGGGTTTTGANCGTTGTTTTACCAATGTTATTTCTACCTAGTGATTATGAGTCATCGAGTATCCTTATGGCTNTAATTCATGCGCCATTAGTCATGTGGGTGTTGTTAGGACTAAGTTTTACAGGAGATAACTGGCGAAGTGATGGAGCACGANTGAATTTCATNCGTGCGAATGGTGAAGTGTTTATCTATTTGGTTTTGATGGGATTAGGTGGAGGTGTACTTACCGCGATTACTTTGAGTCTATTCGAGCTAATTAATTTTGATGTTAGCTTGTGGTATTTCAACAACNTTGTTCTCGGGGGAGTTGTTTCTGCNCCAATATTTGCAACNTATNTATATATTGACTACATGAAGTCAAATGGTCGTATTGCCTCTAATCTTGCAAATATATTCACGCCTCTCTTTNTTGTTACATCGGTAGTTTATTTANTAGTGATGGCCATGCAACAANTAAGCCCTTTTACCAATCGAGATTTTCTAATTGTCTTTAATGGCCTTCTTCTGNTTGTGTTGGGGATGATTATTTTTTCTATATGCGGCCGCGNGGACAAGAGTTCATTTACACTGATGGACTTAGTCAACTTCAGTCTTATTTGTCTCACATTGATTATCAACTTCACCGCACTCTTGGCTATTCTTTATCGCTTTTCTGAATGGGGTTTATCTCCAAATCGAGTAGTTGTACTGGGAGCGAATCTATTNGTTTTTTGCCATCTTAGTAATTTATTTATTACTTACTGGCGGTTTTATAAAAAGGAGCTCAGAGAGCATAAACTAAAACTCGCGGCTGTTAACTATTTTCCTGCTTATGGCGCCTGGGCTCTTTTTGTTGTTCTTGTGTTGCCTTTGGTATTTAATTTTGAGTAATTATTTTTTAAGTATTTAACATGCTAGAAATTAACACTCCTTTGATCAATACGCAGTGGCTGGAAGACCACTTGGGAAACGATTCTCTAGTTTTACTAGACTCCTCAGTTAAACCTGTGGTTCCCGGTTTCAACTCNGTAAATGGAAATGGAAATTTTGCAGCNATACCCGGAGCGAGACGTTTCGACTATGACCAGGTGGTATGCAGGCCAAATAGCTCATTACCCCATATGCTTCCAACAAAAGAATTATTTCAAGATGAAGTCAGAAAACTAGGCGTAAACAAGGAAACCACAATCATTGTTTATGATGATGTGGGCCTCTACGCTAGCCCTAGAGCATGGTGGATGTTTCGCGCTATGGGGCACCAACAAGTTGCAGTGCTAAATGGCGGGCTTCCTAAATGGTTAAAGGAAGACCGTGACGTAGTGGGTGAGTACAGTAATCCTGAGCCCGGAGACTTTGAGGCAGACCTGGACGACAATTTTTTTTGTGATTTTGAGATTGTTTTAAAGGCCCTATACGAGCCCAATTGCCAAGTGCTAGATGCAAGGTCAGCAGCGCGATTTAAAGGTATTGATCCTGAGCCGAGGCCAGGAGTTAGGGCAGGGCACATGCCCAATGCTAAAAACTTGCCTTTTACTGATTTATTAGCCGGGGGAGAGTTAAGATCGGTTCAGGAGCTAAATGAGATATTTACTGGTCTCACTACCAAAAATAACAAAGTTATAACGACTTGTGGCTCTGGAATTACTGCATGCATTCTCACCCTTGCTGCCAACGTCGCCGGTTATAAAAATTTGGCTGTATACGATGGCAGCTGGGCTGAATGGGGTCTTCCGGGAAAGCTACCCGTCACAGTCGACTAGCTAGGTCTCTCACTGCTCAGGCTGCGGAATTTGAGTCGTAATTACGGGGCCTACGCCCATAATTTGAACAGTAACCTCCTCGCCTTTGGCCATATCATAGTGGTGCCCTTCTGGTGGTTGGTAAATAAAGGTACCTTCTTTCACCGCCATCATATTGTCTGGATCATAAATGTCCGCATCGGGTCCCCAGGAAGTGTACCAGGTACCCTTGATAACAGTGATGTATCGAGCTGTACTATGGTAGTGCGGTCGACTACCGGCTCCGGGGGGGAAAGTAATTCGCATTACATACAGACCTGGCTGGCTTGCATCCCCGAAGATACGAACTACTCGACCGCCTTCTCCAGGAACTAAATCCTCCGGTTGTCCTATGATAAACCCAAGCTCGTCAGGTTCAATGTCTTGAGCAAAAGAGGAGGATATACCGAATGTAACTGGCAGTAGAACGCAAATTGCCAATCCAAGTTTTATGATGTTTTTCATATTTAATTCCTTGTTGCCTTTAGATTTTATATATAACCAAGAGTTCTAAATATTAATCCCATTAAGCAGGTAGATTACCTGCTGGCTTGCTCTGCCTCGAGGCGCCTCGCTCCAGCAAGAATTCCCGGCATTGAATAATTGCCCTCATGACATGCATACTCATAAATACGGCCATTAAGAGGATAGTAACTTAACTCAGCAGTCCAAGGCTGGCTGTAAAGGTTTGAATCTTCTACCGTAAATGTATATAAAATTTCGTTATCTGCATATCGACTAAATTGCTCAGTGACCTTGCCGTTTGGAGAAATTGGTACCGAACTTTGNCCCATCTGATGTGGGTTGATATTGATCGTCTCAATATTCAGTNCGCCATCTTCATACCAACCTACGGAATCTCCCANCCATTGATTCAAAGCAGCGGGACGNCGNTTTGCCCGTGCTTCTTCGGCTGAACTAAAAATAGGAATNATNCGNGTGTCATGGACCATCTCTATGAGAATCATTACGTAATTATCAGTTTGTATGAATTGATAGCTGCTGTTATACAATGTCCCCATCATCCCTGGACCAGCAGTATTACCGAATCCAATAAGGCAGCGCTCAGCGATAGGTAGAGCCTCTGGACCTTCATTTCCGCCCACTCCAGTTAGATAGCGGCTGCCATAATTCGGTCGCTGTAATTCGACCATAGGTTCGTCCAACCGGGGAATCTGTCCATTGGGTGGGTCTACAACATAGGAGGTTCGAAACTCACCTTTAACCAAGGCTAATGACGAACCAGGATCTGTCCAGAATAAGTTATATCCACGTAGACCGAAATCGTAGCTACCCGAAGGTGGTGCGCCAGTTTCTGGATCAATCGATGGGCCAGCCGCTATGTTTTCCGCTGAAATACCTGCGATAGCCATATTNGCCACAATTTGATCTGCAACTTCTGGTGAAACCACCAGCTCTTCAATACCGCGTGGTCGGGTAAGCGTTGTGCGCGATGCATTGGTCCAGATCCCTTCCAAATCGGGTCTCTCTGTGGTTTGGGCTACCCCGATATAGGGCACAAGAGACAATNATAAGCCTAAGAGGGCAGAGGAAANAGTGAGCTGCTTTGAATAAGACATGGCTAATCTCCTTAATTCTTTGATCACGCTCCGAAACTGGTAGCGTTCAGGCCAGTAAAACAGACACTATTCTGGTCTCACCGGTTTGTAAAGCCTAAATATTCTGATCACTCATGGGCAAGTGATTCATATCTGTTAAAATCTGTTCCGTGAACTTTGCGCCGGTTTTACGTTCCGGTCAGCAATGAGGAGGAGTCATGAATTATCCAGATAAATCCGTGGTAGTGTCCACGTTCTATCGTTTCGCAAAATTTCCTGATTTTGCAGATTTCCAAGAGTCCCTCCGTGATTTTATGCTTGAGCATGACGTGCGTGGTACGCTATTGCTCGCAGCCGAGGGCATCAACGGCACCTTAGCCGGGTCGCGCCAAGGTATCGATGCGGTGGTCGCGCGATTGCGGGAGGACGAACGCTTTGCGGAACTGGAAACCAAGGAATCCTATGTAGATGAGAATCCTTTCTATCGTACCAAGGTAAAACTCAAGAACGAGATTGTTACTATGGGTGAGGAGAATATCGACCCGAATCTCATTGTGGGTACTTATGTCAATCCCAAGGATTGGAATGAGCTTATCAGCAATCCAGAAGTTTTCTTATTGGATACCCGCAATAGGTATGAGGTGGCAATTGGTACTTTCGAGAATGCTGTCAATCCGAATACCAATTCTTTTCGTGAGTTTCCCGACTACGTAAAGAAAAACCTTGATCCCAAAAAACAAAAGAAAGTAGCTATGTTCTGTACTGGGGGCATTCGCTGCGAGAAGTCTACTGCCTTCCTCAAACAGCACGGATTTGCCGAGGTTTATCACCTGAAAGGTGGGGTCCTGAAGTATTTGGAAGAAATTCCGGAGGTTGATACTAAGTGGAGGGGTGAATGTTTCGTATTCGATAATCGTGTTACCGTGAAGCATAAACTGGAGCGAGGTAGCTATGATCAATGCCATGCTTGCCGCATGCCTATTACTGACACAGACAAGCAGAGCGAACATTATCAGAAGGGAGTGAGTTGTCCCCATTGCTATGACAAGCACACGAAGGACCAGGTTAAGCGTTATGCCGAGCGTGAGCGCCAGGTTGAATTCGCTAGGGCTAGGGGCGAAACTCATATCGGTCAAGCAATGCAGGCAACTGTTGTTTCGCGGCGCCAAGACAAGCTAAGCTTTAAAGAGCAACAAAGAAGTCGGGAGAGATTTAAATCATAATCTTCACTGATCATTCGTGTGCTGGGCTGCAATGTAAACTCAGCTGTTGCTGCCCAGATTGTTGCTCAGGATAATGAGTCTGAGCTGGATGGGCACTTCATAGCCCATTAATTATTGGGTTGAGCTAGCCCAAAAAGACATAAAAAGAGAGGCCAAGCTATGACTATGACAAACACACGGCCACCGAGAGCATTCCCCTCACTGATAGGTTTTCTTGGAGTCTGGATGATTTTTGGGGGACTGCAACTCGTCTTCCTCGGTGGGTCTTTTTACTATCTATTAGCAGGACTGGTATTGGTGGCGAGTGCCATGAAGTTGTGGAAGGCAGATCCTATGGGTTCGATGGTGTATGGCGGCTTACTGGTAGCAACTGTAGCCTGGGCGTTCCTGGAATCAGGAACTAATCTTTGGGCTCTCGCACCTCGTATTCTCCCTCTTGCGATTATTGGTATCTGGTTTCTTACCCCCTTTTTAAGAAATTCCTTGTACGACGGTAAACCCCCACCATTATTTAAATCGACAGTCTCCCGTGGGGTGACTGTGTTCGTGGCTGCTCTTACCGCGGGTATCNTTATTGCCGGTAATGGGTGGGTTGTAACTTCATTACCAGAACGTAGCGGCATAAACACAGTTAATGCAGGAACCGACTGGCCATCCTATGGTAATACTCTTGGAGGCTCTCGCTACTCTCCCATCGATCAGATTAACCGCGAGAATGTACAGGATCTCGAAGTGGCCTGGACCTACCGTACGGGTATTGGCGGGGCTTTCAAGGCTACACCGCTGCAGGTAGGTGAGCTGCTCTACGTGTGTGCAGGNGGTAATGTCATCATCGCACTGGATGCAGACAACGGTGAGCTGGTTTGGCAGTTCGATCCCCTAATNNATCCTGGGCATCTTGAGTNTGNTCGCTATTTCACAACTGCCTGTCGCGGCCTTGCCTATTATGAGGCNCCGCCGGACTACCAGGGCGAATGCCAGGNGCGCATCATCACTGCTACCACCGANGCCAGGATGATAGCGGTGGATGCTTTAACTGGNGAGCGTTGTATCCGGTTTGGCGATCTGGGGGAAATAAACCTAACAACCAATATGGGAAATGATCCGCTGATATTCAATTTTCAGACTTCCCCGCCAGGTATAGTTCGGGGTAATGCCGTGGTTGGGGGCTGGGTATTTGACAATCAAAGCGTCGGTGAACCATCCGGAGTAATTCGGGCATTCAATGCGATCAGTGGGGAGTTCGCCTGGGCTTGGGATATGGCACGGCCCGGTATTCATACCGAGCCTTTGATTGGTGAAGTGTATACCCGTGGTACACCCAATGTGTGGAGTCTGTTCAGTGTCGATGAAGAACTTGGCCTGATCTATGCGCCCACTGGCAATGAAACACCGGACTATTTCGGTGGCTACCGCATGGAAGCCAGCGAACAATATGCCAGTTCAGTAGTGGCTATTGACGGTGAAACTGGTGCGCCAAGATGGTCCTATCAGACTGTGCACCATGACCTCTGGGATTGGGACGTGCCGGCACAGCCGGTGTTAATTGATCTACCGGGTACCGATGGTGAGAAGGTGAAGGCAGTATTGGTACCCACCAAGCGTTCCGAGGTATTTGTGTTGAATCGCGAAACAGGTGAACCGATCTTTGATATTCAGGAATTGCCGGTGTCACAAGAAGGTGGGGTGCCGGAAGACTATGTTGCTCCCACGCAACCCTTCACGATGGACATGCCAAACTTTAGGGAGGATCTTACCGAAAAGAAAATGTGGGGTATCACGCCCTTGGATCAGCTGTACTGCCGTATCGAATTTAGGAAGATGCGCTATGAAGGACACTTCACCGTGCCTGGCACCGACACGATATTGCAGTTTCCGGGCAATGCCGGCGGCCACAACTGGGGAAGCGTAAGCGTTGACCAGCTAAATAACATCATGGTGGTCAATCCGATGATTGTCGGTAATCAGCTTACCTTGATTCCGCGCGATGAGTTACCAGAAGGAGTACAAGGCAATCAGCTGGGAACTCCTTACTCGCANACTACGGTGCAGTTCATGTCTCCGTTAGGCGTTCCATGTAATCAGCCGCCCTATGGAGTGCTGGCTGCAATTGACNTGGAAACTCGACAGNTGCTCTGGGAAAAACCCATTGGCNTGGCGAAAGANACCGGCCCGACGATATTCGGTCTGGGTATGAAGACGTTTCTTCCGATCAGTGTTGGTACACCGCAGATAGGTGGAACGGTTACCACTTCCGGTGGCCTGATATTNAGCGCCAGCGCCTATGACAATACCATTCGTGCCACGGATGTGTTGAACGGCGAGGAGCTGTGGAGTAATCCCATTCCGCATCAGGCGAGTTCAACGCCCATGAGTTATCTGTCTGCCTCGGGTAAGCAAACCATTGTTGCCACCATTCCGGTGTACAACAAAACAACCGGTCCCGGGGCAGGCTTCGTGACGCTACCCGCTGATCAGGAAGATCCGGAAGGGGGTTACATCATTGCCTACCGGTTNCCAGACTANCTGCGGGTAAGAATATGCCCTCTTCCTNTACTTTCAAATTGCAACTCTGTGCTTGCGNGGCTACCTTCCTTGCAGGGAGTATNGNTGCGCAGGANCCGGCAGCTGACGTAATAGCTTCCTGGATTGCACTGGATGCNCCCACTGGTCACGAACATCTCGCTATCGAATCCATTCAGAGAAATTTCAGCGGTTGGGAAAAAGATCGCTACGGTAATCTGGCNAAGGTAGTCGGAAANGGCACAAACCGAAGAGTAGTTGCCTGTGCTCTNGATACCTATTCCTATGCGGTCAGTCAAATCACTGAGAAGGGCTACCTTAGATTGCATCGCATTGGAAACGGGTCACGTCACCCTCTTTGGGATCAGGCGCACGAAGGGCAACATCTTCGCATTTTGACTCGTGAAGGACCCGTAGTTGGTGTGAGTGCCATTGCTAACGGGCACTTTGCAAATCAACACCGAAACGAAACCACCATCGTTACGCAAAATGACATTTGGCTGGATGTTGGAGCAGAATCTCCTGAGGAAGTAGAGGAATTGGGAATTAGTCTGCTCGATCCGGTTGTGCGGCAATTGCCCGCGTGGTCTTACGCTGACGAAGTCGCGGGGCCAAGGGCAGGAGCTCGAGTTGGTTGTGCTGCCCTCATGGCTGCTGCTGAAGCGGAAGTCAGTGGTGATGAATTTACTACTAAATATGTTCTGAGCGTACAACAGGTGTTTGGTTGGGTTGGCCTTGGAGCAGCTCTCATCGCTGATGCTGGGCCGGAGGAATTGATCGTGTTGGGGCCCGGGAGAAACCAATTTCAAGATGAGCAGCGGAATGAACTAGGTGGACGAGTTAACGTAGTACTNCCTCTTAGCAGTCCCAATGGGGTGCGTATACTGGCTCCGCGGGTTAGTAATGTTGATGCTCTAATGGAAAGGGTCGAACTAACGGATGCGCAACAACTCCTGAATACCCTGGTGTCGGCAATAGATAGTGGAGCCGATGTGCCGAATTGGATATCAGCTCCAGAGCAACTGAATGTACTCAATGGTGAAAGAAGCCGCTGGGGCCCGACCCAGAATGTAAATCGCTTGGTTGAAATAGAACGACAAATCGATCAATTAGCTGAGCGATCAGCTGTGCCAGGTCATGAAGGACCAATACGCAATCTGGTGTATAACGCGATGCCGGATTGGGCAAAGGAAATTGCGCAAGTTGATGAAATGGGGAACCTCTGGGTTGAGTTTGGGCCGGCGGGGGAGGCCACTGTCTTTATCGCCCACATGGATGAGGTGGGTTATGAGATTGAGAATATAGAAGCAAATGGGGTTGTTAACTTAAGAAGACTCGGCGGCGTTGTAACCACCGCTTGGGAAGGACAGCCTGCGGTAATGCAAATAGACCCCTTTACCAACATTGAGTCTCAGATCGATGCGCCGGCATTGCGGGGAGTTTTTCTGAATCGTTCAGATCCGCAAAGGAAACAACCGGAAGCTGTGCAGGCATGGTTCGGAATGAATTCGGAACAATTGGCTGCTGCCGGTGTGCGGATCGGTATGGGTGTGACAGGTTACAAGGAAGGACATCGTATGGGGGCTTATCGCTATGCTTCCCGATCACTTGATGACCGGGTTGGCAGTACTTCCTTATTAATGGCATTGCAACAAATCGATCCGGCTCGCTTGTCTAACCGGGTCATCTTCGCCTGGTCGGTCAGAGAAGAGGGAGGGTTACGTGGAGCAGCAGAGCTCGCAAGCAAGCTCTACTCGCGGACAAGACGGGTTTATAGTATCGACACTTTTGTTTCATCCGATACACCTCTCGAGTCCCCCCACTTTGCTTATGCTCCCTTAGGTGATGGCCCGGTGCTGCGGTCTATTGAGAATAGCAGCATGGCGACACCCTATGAGTTGGATCGCAATCGGCGGATCGCGGAGGAAGCAGGGATCGATGCCCAGTATGGCTTAACGCAAGGTGGAACCGATGGCACTACCTTTACCGTGTATGGTGCACCTAACGCGGGATTATCTTGGCCTGGTCGCTACAGTCATTCACCAGCTGAGATTGCTGATCTTAGAGACATAGCTAAGCTTATCGATTTAATTCAAGCTATGGCGCAAGCGCCAATTGATAACTGAGGCGATGGTTGCGATNAATCGCTCTAAGATAATTTAGGAAGCGCAAACAGCTATGNCTCTCCAAACACCCCAAATGAGTCCTTTCGGTGAATTTCTCGGTATCGAGATAATAGATTTTGCTGAAGGGNGTGCGACTTGTGCTATCGAACTNAAAGATTATCACTTTAATAATGGAGGTCGTGTTCATGGTGGCGTGCTTAGCTCGCTAGCGGACACGGCTGCTGGAGCCGCAGTGCGATCGGTAAGGCCAGAGGGAAAGTTGTCGGCTACCATCGATCTCAATATATCCTTTATCAGACCTCCAGCAGGGAATACGCTCATTGCTAAAGCGGAAGTCATNCATGTTGGCAAAAAGTTGTTTCGCTGCGAGATTTCAATTTACTGTGAAGAGAAACTGGTAGCTAAGACTAATGCGACCTTTATGATTGTGGACCCATTCAAGAAGTTCTAAATCTCTTTTAACTTGCCTCCCTTTCCGTAATCATCAGCGGGATTACGCGCAGAGATTTCGGCCAAAATTTGTCAAACTGGTTGATAAGCAGCGTGCTGAGTTTCCGGAAACCCATTCCTTTGTGCTAACCTCGGAGTGGTNATAGCTGGCTAAACAGNATTGGAAAGGGNCTGTTTCAGGCCAGCTTAATAAGATAACACGGGGGTTCCATGAGAAAAGATACGAAAGGGAAAAATCGAAGTCGTCGCGACTTTATAAGAAACACGGCGGCTGCGTCCGCTTTTATAATTGTTCCCCGCCATGTGCTCGGAGGCCCTGCTTACGTCGCGCCCAGTGACAAGGTCAACATCGCTGCTGTTGGAGCTGGCGGTAAGGGCCGGTCAGATATTCAATCTGTATCTCATGAGAACATCTATGCTGTCTGTGATATAGACGATAATCGATTGGCGGAGACTCTGAACCAAGATTGGACTGCGTCGTTTCGCGAGAAAGCCAAGACCTATCGAGACTACCGCGTTATGCTGGATGAGAACCCCGAAATCGATGCGGTGTTGATTAGTACGCCGGATCACATGCATGCACCAATCGCTGCCCATGCCATGAACCTAGGGAAGCATCTCTATGTACAAAAGCCGCTGTGCCATACTGTAGCTGAAGCCCGCTTCCTGGCAAAACGCGCCCGTGAGACCAATGTCGTTACCCAGATGGGAAACCAAGGCCACGCAGAAGAGGGAGCTCGGCTAATTAACGAAATGGTTGCTGATGGCGCTCTTGGTACGGTTCAAGAAGTACACTGTTGGACTAATCGCCCTGTCTGGCCACAGGGAATTGGCCGGCCAGTAGGCTCTGATCCCATACCAACACATATCAACTGGGATCTATGGTTAGGTGCCGCCTCGTTTCGGCCGTTCAAAGAAAGGGCCTATCATTGGTTTAACTGGCGCGGTTGGCTTGATTTCGGTACAGGTGTGGTAGGGGATATGGGTGCTCATATCATCGATCATCCTTACTGGGCACTGGATCTTGACTTGCCTAACAGAATTTCCGCGAGTTCCAGTCGGTTTGGGTCGGACATGGAGACCTTTCCTATTGCCTCTAAGATCCACTTTGAATTTCCAACTAAAGGCAGCCGGCCACCGGTGAAAATGACATGGTATGACGGGGGATTGCTGCCAGAACGCCCAGAATTATTGGAGCAGGGCCGAATGCTTGGAGATAATGATGGCGGAGTGCTCATTGTCGGAGACAAGAATACCCTAATGCACGGTGTCTACGGCCGTGAGCCACGACTCATCCCTGAAGCAAAACACCTAGAATATCAACAACCAGCCAAGAGAATGACTAGGTCACCTGGTATTTACCAGGAGTGGATAGATGCTATTAAGGACCGTAGCAAGGTGACAACTTCAGACTTTGAATATGCAGGCCGCCTCACCGAGACCATGTTGCTGGGCAATATCGCTACTATGCGCGCCTCTGAAAACAAGGTGTTAGAGTATGATAAAGTCGGCATGCGATTCACCAATGACGAAGGCGCCAATGCCTATCTAGATAAGGTCTATCGCCCGGGTTTTGGACTGGTGTAGTTATTCTTTTCAGGGTCTCCAAGTTAACTGGAGTTTACGCTTTATAAGCCCTGTTGAATTTCCCTGGTTTGCAATTTTGGAAGGCTTTGCAGTTTTTCGACGTATATAAATCGTAAAGGCCACATGTAGATGAAAGAAAAGTTACTTACAACATTTTTCAATCTTGCAGTTTTCCTTGCCATGCCGGTTGCATTGGCGCAACTGCCAGAATTAGATTTGCCTTCTACGGTAAGTGGTGGAACCACCACAGCCCGCTTCTTCGGTGGAGCCTCCGCAGACAATGGGGCAACCTATAGTTCCAGCTTTGGCTACGATCAAGCCATAGATATCGACATGGAAATTCAGGTGGAGTCGAGCCACGTGAATACTGTCGGAAACGTCTATGTCTTGATTGTCTGGGGTGATCAGTATTTCATGCGAATTGAATCNGGGGCTTACGAAGTTTGGGANTTNTCTCTAGAAAATTTGCAAGCNGCTTTTCCNGCCAAAACGCTGCAANCNANTGAAGCNGATCAATATNGTCAATGATGTAGCATTCGGCCCAGCNGGNGTGTCAGANACAACNCTAGCACTTTATCTTGCGTACGACTCNANCGCNGCNGCNGGTGAGATTTTTTATAGTGGGTCAGCTTTACTGGTAACNATNGNAGCNGAACANCNAAGCAGTTCNAGCTTTCAACTTTATNAGAATAATATTTCGTCACCGATTATTCAAAACAGGTGCATAGNCTGNCATAAAGCAGGTGGTGCGGCGGCAAGCAGTGCCTTGCGTTATGTCGATTCCAGTTCTACAAATTTCCAAACTACTAACTACAATACCTTGGTCAATTACATTAACAATCTACTAGGTGGAGCTGTCGAAAGACCGGGCGCTGCTATGGGGCCAGCCACTAATGGTTCGAGTTTGTTGCTTTCCAAGCCCCAAGGAATAAACCACGGTGGTGGAATTCAGTTAATGACAGGAAGCCAGGATCTTCAGAAACTACAGAATTTTGTGAACTCTGTTCTATCTGAGTAGAGCGGGGCCGACAAATCTTTTATGGCACTCTGCTTCAATAAATGTTTCGCCCTAGCTAATAAAATGCTGTTTTTTGTGGGAGTGGTTATAGCGCCCCTCGCTTTCGGTACTACTAAGGCATCGCTACCTGAACTCGATTCTCCTAGTAGTCTCACCGGAAAGGAGACTACGGCAAAATTCTTCGCTGGAGCAACCGCTGATAATGGCGCTAGTTATGCAAACAGCTTTGCTTACGAACAGGCGATCGATGTTCTAACTGAGATACAGATAGAGACGAGTCACGTAAACAGCGTAGGTAACCTCTATGTGCTCATTGCCTGGGGCGAAGAGATCTTCATGCTGCTGGAATCCGGTGAATATGTGCCCTGGGATTCTGCTCTGGAAAGTCTGCAAGCTGCCAGAGCTAACAAGATTTTGCAGGCGAAGGAAACATTAACGGTTGTCGATGATCTGGCCTTTGGCCCAATCGGCGTAGCCGATACCACATTAGCTATCTATCTCGCTTACAAAATCTTGTCTGACCCT
>NZNL01000014.1 GCA_002694855.1 Gammaproteobacteria bacterium | reverse complement strand
AATCATTTTCCAGATCACTGGAGAACATTTCCAGCTCAGGAGAATCAAGCTGAATTTCATCATTTTGCGCAAAGGGGTTCTCGCAACCGGCGGTAAAAAATGCCAGCGTGATAAACAGTGATGTGATAAGCAGATTACGTTTCATGAAATTTTTCCTTTTTGCTTTTGCACTTTAGACGCACTAAAGCTTTTAAAGGTTAAATATACGCTGGCTTTATGAGGATAGAAAGACTTGCTTATTAATCGGTGCAGGGCGTATCCTCAGGTATCCGATCAAGTTCAAAATCATCCATTCTTTCGAGGATTAGTTCGGTGGGGTTTTACAGGAGTCAAATAAAATAACGTTTATTCACAGGAGAAAGAGAATGCACAATTTTTGTACTGCTGAAAGATCAAAGAATCTGATTTTTCTTTTTTCAACGATTATTATTCTAATGAGTTTTTCCCTTGCTCAGACAATTACGCCTGAGGTCTACCAGAACCTTGAATACCGGTATATCGGACCGCCGGGGAACAGAACATCCGCTGTAGTGAGTGTCCCCGGTGATCCACTGATCTACTACGTAGGTGGATCTTCTGGAGGGGTCTGGAGAACTGAAGACGGTGGGCGTAACTGGGAACCACTGTTCGATGATCAGCAGGCACAGTCCATTGGTGCTTTGGCTATTGCACCTTCTGATCCCCATGTCATTTGGGCCGGAACGGGAGAAGCTTTTATCAGGAGTAACGTTTCCATAGGGAATGGTGTATATAAATCGACGGACGGCGGTAAGACCTGGAAGCATATGGGACTGGAAAAAACTGGGAGGATCGGTCGGGTGGCCATCGATCCAAGGGATCCCGACATTGTTTTTGTGGCAGCAGTGGGACACGGGTATGGTCCTCAGAAAGAGAGGGGCGTTTTCCGCACAACAGATGGCGGAAAGACGTGGAAACATGTCCTTTTTGTGGATGAGAATACTGGTTGTTTCGAGATTGCCATGAACATGGATAACCCCCGGATTCTGTTTGCAGGTATGTGGCCCGTCGTTATCAGAACCTGGGGGCGGGAGAGCGGAGGTCCCAACGGTGGTGTCTGGCGCTCCACTGATGGTGGATCGACCTGGGAAAGGCTGGAAAAGGGTCTTCCCAAGCCGCCCTTAGGTAAAGTGGGCCTTGCCATTGCACCCACCAACCCAGATGTAGTTTATGCACTAATTGAAACAGGTTCGCCCAATAGGGGCGTTCTGTGGCGCTCCAATAACAGCGGTGACTCCTGGAAGCTGGTAAGCTACGACCGTATCCTGAATGAACGGCCTCACTACGCTTCCCGCATTGTGGTCTCTTCGGCCAATGAAAATGAGGTCTATTTTGCTGCTAATAGTCACAGCGCCACCTATGACGGGGGACTAACCAGCGAACGGACGGGGTGGAGCGGTGATACGCACGATCAGTGGGTGGATCCTCTTAATCCCGACCGGATCATCCTTTCTGACGACGGCGGTGTTGTCATCAGCAATAACCACGGTGAAACCTGGGAGCGGGTCCGGCTGCCCATCGCCCAGATGTACCACGTGGCGGTGGATAATCAGATTCCCTACTACGTTTACGGTGGGATGCAGGACGGCTCCGGTTACAGAGGACCCAGCACTGCTGCTCCGGGCCGCGGCGGATGGGGTTTTGTAAGCAGTGAATGGGAGAATACAGCTGGAGGTGAATGTGGGTTTATTGTTCCCGACCCTGTGAACCCTGACATTGTGTGGGGTGGGAGTTTTAGCTCAAACTTCTCAAAAGTGAACTATAGCACTGGCCATGAAAGAACGGTAAGGGTGTGGCCTGAATCGTCATACGGTGCCGCGGCCAGTGAGGCGAAATATCGTTTCAATTGGACGTTTCCCATTACCATTTCTCCACATGACAACAACAAGGTCTACGTGGGTAGTCAGTTTGTCCATCAGACAACGGACGGAGGTGAAAGCTGGGAGGTCATTTCTCCTGATCTGAGTACCAACGACATGAGTCGGATGGGTCCCTCCGGCGGGTTGACTAAAGACAATATCGGTGTGGAATATGCTTGTGTTGTTTTTGCCATTGCCGAATCCCGGGTGGAGACAGGCCTTATTTGGGCTGGTACCAACGATGGACTTGTCCATGTGACCCGGGACGGCGGCAAGAAGTGGACGAATGTAACAAAGAATATTCCCAACCTGCCGGAGTGGGGCACCGTCAGCAACATTGAGCCTTCTCCCCACGATGCCGGTACAGCATACATCACCGTAGATTTTCACCAGATGAACGACCGCAACCCTTACGTCTACAAAACGACCAACTACGGAAAAAGATGGCGGTCTATCAGTAACAGTATACCGAAAAGTGTTTTCAGCTATGTGCATTGGATTCATGAAGATCCCGTCCGGAAAGGGATGCTCTATGTGGGGACGGAAAATGCTATCTTCGTCTCTTTTGATGACGGCAAGAAATGGCTGCCACTTCAGAATAACCTGCCCTATGCACCGGTACACCACATGATCACCCAGGAACACTTCAATGATCTGGTGGTAGCTACCTACGGCCGGGGCTTTTGGATACTGGATGATGTGACGCCGCTGAGACAGCTGAATGAGAAAGTTCTGGCAAAGAATGTTCATCTGTTTGATCTCCGGCAAGCGTACCGTATGCATCCCTTGAGAAACGGTCCACGTCCCAATGCCCGTGCTCTGATCAATTATTACCTGAAAGATGAACCTGAGGGAGATGTTAATATCGCCATCTTGGATAAAAACGGGGACACTGTTAGATCTCTGAAGGGGACCAAGAAAAAAGGGATCAATCGTGTAGCGTGGAATTTGAGATACGAGGGAGCAAGGGAGGCCAAACTTCGGACCAAACCTCCACACAATCCTCATCTGGTTGAAGAAAAGCGATTCAGGAAAACCTGGGAGCGGGAAGGGTGGTATCCTATCCGGAGCTGGGGAACTTACGCAGGTTTCCGGGGATTTATGGTGGCACCGGGGGCTTATACTGTCAAACTAACTGTAGGAAAGACCGAACTGACAACTGATCTTTTAGTCCTAAAGGATCCTCGGTCGGAAGGGACCCTGGCCGACATTAATGATCAGGTAGCACTGCTACTTCAGGTTCGCAAAGACCTCAACACTGTTTCAGATATGATCAGCAATATCGAATGGATGAAGCGCCAGATAGAGGATCTGAAGACTGTTATGAAAGGTGATGAGAAGAGTAAGGATATTATGGAAAAGGGAGATGCTCTCTACAAAAAGCTTCAAGAACTGGAGGACAAAGTATTCCAGCCGGTTCTAGCTGAAGGTGACTCAAAGTCATTCAGATTTACCAATAAGCTTTACAGCAAACTTTCTGTTATTACAGGAGATTTGGCCAGCGGAGATGGTTTTCATCCCGGGTCCGTTGATTTTGCACCGAATAAGCAACAGCAAGAAGTATATAAAGTACTCAAGGGCCGAGTTGACCAGTATCAGTCTGAATTCAACAGGCTGATAGCAAAAGATGTGGCTGACTTCAACCAACTGGCTGGCAGTCGCGATAAAGGCGGCGTGGTTGTGCCAAGTTCTCAACAGCAATAAAAAGTGGGGAATTTTTCATAATGAGAACCCAAAAAACAGTTTTTTCAATACTGGTGGTTTTTTTCGGAGGCTGGTCTTATGCCCAGGAACCCTTTACCTACCAAACACCTCCGAAAGCTATTGCAGATCTTGTAAACGCTCCTTTGACTCCCAGCATTATGTTGAGCCCATCGAATGAGCAGGTTGTAGTTATGGAGCGGCCAGACATGTCCGGTATTGATGAATTGTCCCAGCCGGAGCTGAGAATTGCAGGGTTGAGAATCAACCCACGGACAAACGGCCGTAGCCGAAGCAGTCACTACAGTGCACTGTCCCTCAGGCCCGTCAGGGGAGGTAAGGAAGTGAAAGTTTCCGGACTGCCCGCCAATCCGAAAATTTCAAATGTTTCCTGGTCGCCCAGCGGTAAGCACCTGGCTTTCACCGTCACCTCAAATGAAAACATATCACTCTGGATCGCCAACACCAAAAAAGGAAAAGCGAAACAGACCATGAAAAATTCTTTGAATGCCACTTACGGCAGCCCATTCAGGTGGCTGTCTGATAGCAAAGGATTGGTGGCTCTCACAGTTCCGGCGGGACGAGGCCCGGCCCCAGCCGAGAGTACGGTGCCGAAAGGCCCTGTGGTCCAGGAAAACCTGGGCGAAAAGGCGCCGGCCAGAACCTATCAGGATCTCCTGAAATCTCCTCATGATGAAGAGCTTTTTGATTATCATCTCACATCTCAGGTGGTCCTCGTGAATCTGAAAGGGAAAGTGACCAATCTTGGCAAACCGGCCATCACCCGTCGGGCGGAACCTTCTCCCAATGGGAAGATGCTGCTGGTGGAGACTGTTCATAGACCTTATTCCTATCTGGTACCTGTTTACCGTTTTCCAACTTTGGTGGAGGTTTGGGATCTGAGCGGAAAGGTTGTTCATACAGCCACGGACATGCCACTGGCGGATCAGCTGCCCCTCGGTTTCGGTGCCGTCCCAACGGGTCCCCGGTCTTACGGATGGCGAGGAGATGCTCCAGCCACCCTTTACTGGACAGAAGCACAGGATGGGGGCGATCCCAAAGCGGAAGCGGAGGTGAGAGACAAGATCTTTACCCATGAGGCACCTTTCAGTGATGATCCCATTCCCCTCATTGATCTCGGTCTAAGGTATGGCTATAGTCAGTGGGGAAGTGGCGATCTCGCTCTGATCACAACTCGTGAATGGAATACCCGGAAAACCCGTACTTGGACCGTCAGTCCCGACCGTCCTGAGAAAGAGCCAAAATTGATCTTCGACCGGCTCTATGAGGATCGATACAGTGATCCCGGTTCACCGGTAACGAAAACAAATGAAAACGGTGTGTCCGTTCTTGTGACGGGTGAAAACGGCAATAATATTTATCTTATGGGCACCGGAGCATCTCCGGAAGGTGATCGCCCCTTTCTGGATGAACTCAACATTGAATCGGGGAATACGACACGTCTTTTCCGTTCTGAAGCGCCTTATTTTGAACGACCCGTGGCAATATTGGATGCTGACCAGTCAGTCATTATTACTTCCAGAGAATCGAAGGAAGAGCAGCCTAACTATTTCGTACGCGACCTGAAAGCAGGAGACATGAAACAGATGACTGCCTTCCCAAATCCATATCCTCAGATGAAAGGTGTCTACAAGGAGTTAGTAAAGTACAAAAGGGAGGATGGTATTGATCTTACAGCTACACTCTACCTGCCGCCTGGACACTCACCTTCGGACGGTCCCCTTCCCATGATACTTTGGGCTTATCCCCGGGAGTTTAAAACGATGAAAGCCGCATCCCAGGTGATCGGTTCACCGCATCAGTTTGTGAGAATCAGTCCCACTTCAAGCTCTACGTCTGCCTTGGCCATGCTGGTCCACGGTTACGGCGTATTGTTCAATGCCACCATGCCCATCGTTGGGGAGGGAGATACCCAGCCCAACGACACCTTCGTAGAGCAGCTGGTGGCCAGCGCCCAGGCAGCAGTTGATTATATGGTGAGCCGGGGCGTGGCGGATAGGGAGAGGGTGGCCATCACCGGTCATTCCTACGGTGCTTTTATGACGGCTAACCTACTTGCCCACTCCGATATTTTTAGGACGGGAATCGCCCGGAGTGGCGCCTATAACAGGTCTCTTACACCCTTCGGATTCCAGGCAGAGGAGAGGACCTTCTGGGAGGCACCGGAGATTTACTTTGCCATGTCACCTTTCATGCATGCGCAAAAAGTGAACGAACCGTTTTTGATGATTCACGGTGAAGCCGATAACAACTCAGGAACATTTCCCATTCAGAGTAGGCGATTCTACCACGCCCTGAAAGGGCACGGTTCCACCGTACGGTTGGTCATGCTTCCTCACGAGAGTCACGGTTACCGGGCCAGGGAATCTGTCATGCATTCACTGTGGGAAACAGCCCTCTGGCTGGACACCTATCTGAAATAGAGTGCCCAGTCATGCTATGAAGGTGTGGTTTTTGCCTTCGATACCGTGGAAAAGCTGCCTGATGTCCGCCATATCTTTTTCTCTGTTACCGGTGGTGTAAAACGGTTCCAAAAGATTAAAAAGGCGATTCTTGTAGTCGAATTGAATAGGGAGAATGGGAAGATCCAGTTTGGAGCTCAGTACATAAAAGCCTGACTTGAACTTCTCGGAAGGTTCTGTTCCCCCTTCTGGGGCAAGCATAAGAACTATTTTCTCCATTTCGTTAATTGTTGCTACAAGCTTGTCCACAGCACCTGCGGCCGAAGATCTTTCAACAGGAATACCGCCCAGTCGTCTCATCAAAATCCCCTGAAGCCACCCCAGTGGCCACCGGACGCCGTATTCATCAGGATTGTTCTGAGAACTGGGGAATAGGCTGTCGAGGATGGGTAGCCGGGAAAATGTCCACAGTGCCGCTAAAAACTTTACTTTGACATCCAGTGACAGTACCGCCAGCAACACGTAATAACCATCTATCATTGACGAGTGGGGAGCACCAATTACAATTATTTTTGGTTCATCCGGTATAGAACCGGTAACACGCCACTTGGACAGTCGGAGCAACATCCACGCAATTATTGGGAGGATCTTTCGATTTCCTTGGGGAACTGAAGGGCCGACGATGATTTTGGATTTCATATTGATGATATATTAAGAGATCAGGTTGCGTCCCCGATGATGGAAAATAAGATCAAGTAAACCCAATGTCAATCAATGCTGCGAAACGTTGCCCATGGAAAGAACTTAACCTACATTNCTAATGGTGACAGNAGANAAANAGAGNAATTTAATTATTTTNATAATTATTTCTCTTTCGNTTGGGCTTACTTTACCCCTTTGGGGAGCGGANNCAGTTGAGGGNATCAAGGNAATAAACGATAATTCAACAAAATATGTANNGAATAAACAGANTGTGTATAAACAGGATTTGTGGTTCTCCCAAGACAAATTTCATCATTTTACAGCCAGCTTCCTNGGAACNCTGTNNCTTTCTCAGGTTTCCATGAATNTGGTTGTCGANGATCATGGTNATGCTTCATTGGCTGGGTCTTCAATCATGGTCTCAGTCGGGATTGTAAANGAATTTTCTGACNAAAAGNAGCCCAANAATCACTTCTGCTGGAAAGATNTGANAGCAAATNTTCTCGGANCNGGCTTNGGAATGGTCCTTTTCNTGANCCTGAACGGAGAGTAAACAAAATGTGTTCACAAAATATGTATAAAATNCATTGGAAAGGANAGNTATAATGAACAAGAAAAGTGTGAATCGCCGGNAATTCATNAAAGGTGNGNCTGTCTCTAGCGTGGCTGTTTCTTTATTGCCAAAAGTTGCTTTGGGCAGTTNTANNAANAACAGTAANATGAGAATAGGCGTTATTGGTACNGGTCTCAGGGGNCAGTGGCATATCAAGCTGGCACTCANAAGANAGGATGTGGAAATTCCCGTTATCTGCGATATTGATGAACAGATGATTGGNATGGCACTGTCTGTNTATGATGNTGCTGAACGCCCGCANCCNAAAATNTATAAAAATGGGGAGAAGGATTATCAGAATCTTTTGCAAAAGGAAGATTTNGATGGTGTTATTATTGCCACGCCGTGGCACTGGCACGCCCCTATGGCTGTTGCCGCNATGGAGAGTGGTAAGCATGTGGGTGTAGAGGTGCCAGCGGGCCTTACCGAGAATGAATGTTGGNACCTTGTCCGTGCNTCAGAAAAANCAGGCAAATTCTGCATGATTCTTGAGAATGTNTGTTANCGGCGGGATGTNATNGCTGTCCTNAATATGGTTCGGGAAGGNCTTTTCGGTGAGCTACTNCACTGCCANGGTGGTTATCAGCANGATCTTCGCCACGTAAAGTTCAATGANGGCCAGGGACCTTATGGNAANGGNGTGGAGTNTGGNAAAAAGGGATTCAGCGAGGCCAAATGGCGGACACAGNACTCCGTTGATCGAAACGGTGATCTCTACCCTACNCACGGTGTNGGTCCNGTNAGTACNATNCTGGATATTAATCGGGGAAACCGGTTTGTNCATCTAACTTCCACGGCTACACAAACNAGGGGNCTCCATAAATATATCGTNGATCAGGCCGGTCCTGACCATCCTAATGCGTCAGTAAAATTTCNTCTGGGCGATATTGTTACNACGGTCATTAAGTGCGCCAACGGCCANACGGTCATGCTGAGCCATGATACAAACTCCCCNCGACCTTANTCTCTCAATTTCCGTGTTCAGGGAACCCGGGGTCTCTGGATGAANGANAACAACTCTATCTATATAGAAGGGGTGAGTCCNGAGNGTCACNAATGGGAACCGGATGAGCCTTACCTAAACAAGTATGACCATCCNGTCTGGAAGCGNTTTGANGACGAAGCCACNGGTNCCGGCCACGGCGGCATGGACTTTTTCATCGTTCGTGCATTTCTGGAATCCATCAAACGGGGTNTGGCACCTCCNATTGATNTTTATGACGCCGTATCCATGAGTGTCATCAGCCCNNTATCCGAAAAATCTATCGCTAGAGGGAGTACTTCAGTCAAATTTCCCGACTTTACNCGGAGAAAATGGAAAANAAATAAACCTATTTTNGCCCTCAGCGACGAGTATTAAACTCTATCTTAGGATTAACNTCGGAGTGATATGCTTCTTTCCTCGCTGGATTGGTCATTCATTGTCCTTTATTTCGTTGTAAGTCTCGCCATTGGCGCCGCTGTANCGAGGCGGGCCGGTCAGGATTCTACAGAGTTTTTTGCCGCCGGAAAGCAAATGCCNTGGTGGCTTNTGGGTATTTCCATGGTGGCCACCACTTTCTCTACCGATACACCAAATTTNGTAACCGATATTGTCCGCCGGGATGGTGTGGCNGGCAACTGGNTCTGGTGGTCNTTTCTATTGACGGGAATGCTCACCGTCTTTGTNTACGCNCGNTTGTGGAAACGGTCTGGCGTTCTAACNGACATTGAGTTTTACGAACTGAGGTACAGCGGTAAACCTGCTGCNTTNCTCCGCGGCTTCCGGGCCGTTTATCTNGGNTTTTTCTTNAATGTGGTTATTATGGCATCTGTCTCNCTGGCGGCGGTGAAGATNGGTGGTGTTCTTCTGGGTCTGTCACCTATTCAGACCATTCTCATTGCTGGCACGGTGACAGTGATTTACAGCTCCTTGGGTGGTTTGCGCGGTGTTCTCATTACAGACCTGATCCAGTTTGCCATGGCCATGGTTGGGGGAGTCAGTGCGGCAGTAGTGGCGTTGCGGTTACCAGAAGTGGGTGGTCTTAGTGGGCTCTTGTCCCACGAAAATGTNGCGGATAAACTTGANCTTATCCCCGATTTTTCCGATCCAACNCACGCCATGGCTGTGTTCATTATACCGCTGGCTGTGCAGTGGTGGAGTGTNTGGTATCCCGGCGCTGAACCCGGGGGCGGAGGNTATATCGCNCAGCGTATGCTGGCGGCGAAAGATGANAATAATGCGGTGGGTGCAGTTTTTCTGTTTAATGCGGCNCATTACGCCCTCAGACCGTGGCCGTGGATAATTGTTGCACTNTGTTCACTTATCGTCTTTCCTGAGTTGGATGATCTNCGCGTAGCCTTTCCTGACGCCGCNGGCATTGTGANNCACGATCTCGGCTATCCCGCTATGCTCACTTTTCTCCCGGCNGGTCTGTTGGGACTNGTNGTCTCTTCTCTCATCGCCGCCTACATGTCTACCATNTCAACACACCTTAACTGGGGANCATCTTACNTGGTNCATGACGTCTATAAGCGATTTTATCATCCTGNGGCGCCTGAGAAAGAGCTGGTGCTTATGGGACGACTTTCTACAATTGTTCTCATGATCTGCGCTGGTGCACTNGCGCTCTGGCTNGAGACAGCNCTTGAAAGTTTTTGGATTATGCTTCANATNGGTGCCGGCACAGGATTGTTATTTATTCTACGGTGGTTCTGGTGGCGAATAAACGCCATCAGTGAAATCACAGCAATGACAGTCTCATTTGGGGTGGCCATATACTTCCGTTTCATTCATCAATCTATGGGCTTTTTGCCGCTGGACGACTGGCAGCAGCTGGTTGTGGGTGTGGGTATTACCACATTGGCTTGGGTATCAGCCACATTNNTATCCCNGCCTACCAGTGAATCAGTACTTACCAGTTTTGTNAGTAAGATCAATCCCGGTGGGCCGGGATGGGCANAGTTCGAAAAGAATANGGACGGNGATTGGNCGGTACCCAGAGGAATTCTCTCAATGGCGCTGGGNTGTGTGGCTATTTATGCATTCCTANTCGGAACAGGCTATATGATTTACGGGAACGTCATTCTTGCTGTTACNATCTTTGGTGTGGGNGCGGCNGCNGCATTTGGGCTCTTCAAGACTTGGAGATAANNCAACAATGATNGTNTCNTCTCCNGGCCGNATCTGCCTTTTTGGTGAACACCAAGATTATCTNGGCCTTCCGGTCATCGCTGCTNCCATATCACTTCGTGTTACNATAGANNGTCAGCCTCGGGANGATATGANAGTAACTGTTGATCTACCTGATNTAGGTGGGGAAGAGACATTTTCTATGGANGGNGANCTTNCCTATACGAAAGNAGCTGATTATTTCAAAAGCGGCATCAATACCATGAGNAAAGATGGATTTACCTTTTCGAACGGCTGTGACTGNNTAGTTAAAGGGAATATTCCCGTTCAGGCAGGGACGTCAAGTTCTTCCGCCATGGTAGTTTCTTGGATCAACTTTCTGTCAGCCATGAGTGACCAAGCGGAAGAGTTAGAGGCGAGTGTATTGGCAGATCTGGCATACAGAGCAGAAGTACAGGAATTTGATGAGGCTGGAGGTATGATGGATCACTACACAAGTGCGGTGGGTGGTGTTGTCTATATCGCGTCTGAGCCTGAAATGGTCGTAGAAAAATTGTCATGCGGTTTGGGTTCGTTCGTACTGGGCGACTCATTAGAGAAAAAGGATACCCAGGCGGTTCTTTCACGATCGAAGGAGAGGGTAATAGATTTGGTGTCCAAAATACAATCAGAAAACAGGGATTTTTCTCTTCACGCAACGACATCTCATGAGGTTGGCAAAATAGAGTATCTATCTGAAGAAGAGAAGATCCTTCTATCTGAGACCCTTCTTAATCGGGATATTACTTCTGAAGGGTTGGATTTATTGAATATTGAAGATATAGACGAAGTAAGATTAGGCGATTTGTTGAACCGACAGCATGCCATTCTCCGAGATAGTCTTGGTGTTTCAACAGATAAAATTGAAAGAATGCTGGAGGCGGCTATGGGGGCTGGTGCACACGGTGGAAAAATCAACGGCTCAGGAGGTGGAGGTTGCATGTTCGCCTATGCGCCAAACAGTGCGGAAGAAGTGGCGGCTGCTATCGAAAGAGCAGGAGGAAAGGCTTATATTGTTCATGTGGATAAAGGGTCGACAAAAGATGGATAGGAACCTGATGATTATGGCGGCGGGCGTTTCTTCGCGAATGAGAAAATCAGCTGAGGCTGAAAACAGCTCCGAGCTGGCAAAAGAAGCACAAGTAAAACCGAAAATGATGTTGGGAGTTGGGGAAGATTCTCGGCCGTTTATGGACTATCTTCTTTTCAATGCCAGAGATGCGGGATACAGAGATGTTTTACTTATCGTAAATGACAGAGATGATTTTGTACGAAACTATTATACTACACGTGCTAATTACCCCGATTTTGAGGGCCTCACATTTTCTTTTGCTGTGCAGACAGTACCGGAGGGACGGGCCAAACCGCTGGGAACAGCAGATGCTGTACTGTCGGGACTGGAGGCCCGGCCGGATTGGGCGGGGCAGAATTTTACCGTCTGTAACAGCGACAACCTCTATTCCGTTCATGCCCTGAGCCTGCTGCGGGAGGATGATCACTCTGCCGCCCTCATTGACTACGACAGGGATTCCCTGGGAGTTGAACCCGAACGGGTTAACGCCTTCGCTGTCATTTGGAAAAATGACAACGGTT
>NZNL01000013.1 GCA_002694855.1 Gammaproteobacteria bacterium | reverse complement strand
GCCAGGCTTTCTTTTCGCTCTCACTGGGGATGGGGATCCTGATTACCTATGGATCGTATTTTTCAAAACAGGATAGTATCCCACAGTCCACGCGCATGGTGGCAGTGGCCGACACGAGTATCGCCTTTTTCGCTGGGCTTTTGATATTACCCGCCATTTTCGCTTTCGATCCAAACACTAACACGGACGATCTTTCCACAAGCAGCATAGGGCTGATTTTTAGTTTTCTTCCAAAGATTTTTCTATCTATGCAAGTTGCGGTTGGATACATAGGTGCAAGCNTAGTAGCGGNCGNATTTTTCACGCTCGTTTTNTTCGCGGCATTGACTTCTCTTGTTTCGATAATAGAAATACCNATTTCATGTTGGATTGATGAATTAAAGTTCTCCAGAAAGAAGGCGGTTGGAATGCAGGCTCTTTTGCTGACTTTTTTCGCCATACCGGCAACCATGTCTCTTGGAATCTCCGATTTTTTCACCAATTTCACCAGCTATGGTGGTTTACCGAAGTCTTTTTTCGATCTCGTTTCGGATGTTTTTTATGAAACTATATTGCCTTTTGTAGGATTCACGGTTTGCATCTTCTGTGCTTATCGCTGGAAAGTCNGCGGCCTTAAATCTGAGTTGGTTATCGGTGATGACGATTATGATGGATCATTGCTTGAGAAATATGTNAATTTCTCACTTGGAACAATTATTCCCTTAGTNCTGNTGGTTGTCTTTATNAGCACTGTATTCCAAATTTACTTGAATTAAGCTTCCTGTACTTACAATGACTGTCATCCACCGTAGCGCCCTGGTCGAATATTCAGTGGAGNATATGTTCGATATCGTCAACNATATAGAACAATATNCACAATTCATGCANGGATGTATTTCCTCNAAGGTCAAGAGNCAATCNGAGCACGAACTCATAGGTGAGCTNTGTCTGTCAAAGGCCGGTATTACGCAGTGTTTCACGACCANAAATACGCTGCGAAGACCAAGAAATATCGAGATGGAACTATTGGAAGGGAATTTTGCCAGTTTCAACGCGNAATGGAGGTTCGAAGCACTGCGAAGAGACGCCTGCAAGATCGTATTCCATTTAGAGTTTGAATTTAAATCGGGAATTGTGGATTTTGCGGCAGAGAAGCTTTTCAGTAGCTCTGCCAATAATCTCGTTGATGCGCTGGTTGGGCGAGCCAAGCAGGTCTGTTCCTCATGAAGCATAAATATGTAGAGAATCCCAAGGCTATTCCCGTTGAAGTGGCTTATGGAAATGCCGACAGACAACTGATAGTTTCATTGGAAGTGCCCCTTGGAACCACTGCCTATGAAGCGGTATTACTTTCCAATATCGGAGACGAATTTGAAAAAATTGATCCAGAATCGAATCCCATGGGTATTTTTTCAAATCTATTGGACGGCAAATCAAGACCGCTACCGAAAGACTATGTCCTAAAAGCTCGAGACAGGGTTGAAATATATAGGCCATTGCTTATTGACCCAAAACAGGCACGACGGAGCCGAGCAGAAAATAAGAAATCAAAAAGATAAAGCTGTCTGTTCTCCGATATTTAGTAAGGCAACTATTATCATTAAGACTTGATACCTTTAATTCAATAGTTCCTTCACGCATAATTGAGAGTGGAATAGGGAACCGTTATGACTAATCGCAAAGATGATAAAGTAACTCGCAAAGACAGTCTGCTCAGTAGGATCGAACATGGATTGCACGAATATTATGTTGCGCCCTATCGCCGATCCTTTGCTAGGGCCCAGCGGGACGAAGATGACTTGTTCATGCTGCTCGTATTTGCAGAAAGTCTAGGTATTCCCAATCCTGCTGCTTTCTATACGCTGGAATTATTGCCTGTGGTCTACGATCGTTTCCATGAATGGCACACTCGCATGGGAATGGAGCGCTCGCCTCTGGATCATATAAGTTGTTGTTAGATCTCGCTCGGTCAAGAAAGGTTCTTTTCTTTGGCGGTAAAGGCGGTGTTGGTAAAACAACCGTCTCAGCAGCAACCGCACTCGCGCGCGCAAATGAAGGTGCCAAAGTAATACTGATATCTACAGATCCAGCGCATAACTTGGGTCATCTATTCGACAGGAAAATTGGGCCGCGCCCAGTTCGTATAATGGCAGGACTCGATGCTCTTGAGCTGGACCCAGATAACACGGTCGATGCCCATATGCGGGAGGTGTCTTCCGCTCTGCACGAATTGATGCCAGTTAATCTGCATAAGGAAATTGACAAACATATGCTGCTGTCTAGAGGAGCGCCGGGTATGCAAGAAGCCGCGTTGCTGGAACGTATCGCCGAATTAGTTGAGGAGGGAATAAACGAGTATGACCTTATAGTGTTTGATACCGCGCCATCCGGCCATACTGCTAGACTAATGGTTCTACCAGAAATGATGACGGCCTGGACCGAGGGCTTGATTAAACGTCGCGAGAAAGCGGATCGGTTCGCGGAATTCGTAAGGGACCTCGGAAGAGATTCAACTATGGCAGAGAAGACTGTAGGTGTTGCGGGTTCCATGGAGCAGGAGAGGGAAAGCAAGATTCGAAGAATTTTGCATAGGCGCCGGCAGAAGTTTTCTGGTTTCCGTGACCGGGTGTCAGATGAGGAAACGACATCTTTCATAATTGTGCTTGCGGCCGAAAGACTTCCAGTGCTGGAAACTATTGAGTTGAGCGAACAACTTAAGCGATCAGGAGTTAATGTTGGGTGCCTGGTAGTTAATAAGAGAGCACCAGCTAACAGCGGGGATTTCCTTGATGAGCGACGAGCGCAAGAGGAAATCCACTTGAGTACCTTAATTGACGCAATTCCTTTACTTCCCAGGCACGACATTTTCCTGCAAGCACAAGATGTTGTCGGCCTTGCTGCAGTTGCAACCTTCTCGACAGCAATTTCATAAATACGTTCGAGTTTTTAGGTGTGGTTCTGCGATTGGAACTATTCGGGGTCCTGAAAGGCGNTATTGGCTTCACTGACTGTTGTTGGTATGAAGTCGCCGGTGAAGTTAACCAATTGGTCGTCGATAAAAAAGACCGATAATNGCTCTTGGCCCCTCTCACCACCACCGGGCTGGTAGCTGTACACATAGTCCCAACGGTCCTGGTGATATGGGTCTCTGACGAGAGGTGTTCCCATCACGAAATTGACTTGACGTTTGGTCATACCTGGCCGCAATTGATCAACCATTTCTTGAGTGATGATATTGCCTTGAGGAATACCAATCTTGTACACCCCTGGAAAATCCATGGAGCCGATATTATTGCAGGAGATTAAAACAGCAAGAGGCATAAGGCCCAGGATGCTTTTAGTTAATTTCATTNAAGGATCAGTTCTATAAGTTCGAACTCGTCTTTCCTATGAGAAGCCAAGTAGGCATAATAACCTACAAATGCCAGTAGTAGAACTGCCAGATGTGTCGCTGTGTTGCCTTGGACACTGGTTATTGCTTATAAAAAATAGAGTAGTCCCCTTTACCGTTTTTAGAGATTGGCGATGAATACAGAGAATAAAGAACTGCGCAAGGCGGGTCTTAAAGTTACCCTACCCAGGGTTAAGATCCTTCAGATACTGGAAAATTCCGATAATAAACATCTTAGTGCGGAGGATGTCTATAAAGCCTTGATTGGGGCGGAAGAGGATGTAGGCTTGGCAACAGTGTACCGAGTCTTGACTCAGTTCGAGTCAGCGGGTCTTGTCATGCGACATCACTTTGAGGGTGGNCATTCTATTTTCGAGTTAACTTCGGTCGATCACCATGATCACATTGTCTGCAATAATTGTGGGAAGGTGGAAGAATTCTACGANGAAGTAATCGAAGAGCAACAGGAGATGATTGCAAAAAAATANGGTTTTAAAATCACTGACCACAGNATGTACCTATACGGNATTTGCCAGGAATGCCAAGGTAAGGGNGATTGAAACTGTTTCTTTGGCTTCTGAAATAATCCTCTTGGTTATTCAAGAAAAACCAACATCTCATAGGCGGCAGCAAGAGTTCGGAGTCTCTCTTTTTGACTGGNCAGCCGGTCGAAACCTGATTCAAACNTGACTGGAGGCGACCATCTGCTTGGCATGAGCTAATGATTCATCGCTGAATTCTTCGCCCCCCAGCATACGTGCCACTTCTCTNACTTTTTCGTTGCNAGCCAATTTATTTATTCGCGTTCGGGTTGAGTTGTTTCTGCTGGTCTTGNTTACTACAAAATGATGATGNCCTTGNCCTGCAACCTGTGCNTGGTGAGTTACGCACAGAATTTGAGCTTTTCCTCCTAACTCTCTGAGTAATTGGCCTACTGATTTCGCAATTCCCCCTCCTATGCCCACGTCGACCTCGTCAAAAACAAGGCAGGGAGTCTGTGACGTTTTAGCGGTGACAACTTGAATAGCCAGACTTATGCGCGATAGTTCTCCTCCTGANGCAATCTTTTTGAGCTGTTCTGGGGGTTGCCCTGGGTTGGTGCTTACCCGGAACTCTATGGTCTCAATTCCGTTGATGGAAGGCTCATCAGTCTTGGTCGGGCTTGCCTCTATCTGGATCTCCGCGTGAGGCATGCCTAGCTGCTGGATCTGGTTATTTATCTCTTTTGCGAGTTTAACAGCGCCGCGGCTGCGTAGAGAGCTTACTTCGCTAGCTAGTTTCTGATATTGCTCGCGAAGTAGGNGGTCGGTTGCATTCATACGTTCCAGTTCTGCATCATTGTTCTGGAATCTGGATAATTCTTTACGCAGCGATTCGATGATGCTTTCCAGGTGCCTTGGTTGAACCTTATGCTTACGGGCAATTGTATGCAGGTCGCTTAATCGNGAATTAACCTTTTCCAATTGCTCNGGGTCAGCCTCAAATTTGTCNTTGAAGGCGTTTAAGTCTGCGATAGCTTCGCACAGCTGAATATCCGCGCTTTCAAGGAGCGTGATAGTACTAGTAAGCGTATTATTTTTTCCCGGCAAATCCCGTANTGCAGTTAGCGCTTGATTTAACAAGGAGGAAGCATTTTGGTCATTATTCTCACTGCATATATCTAGAGCCACTTGCACTGCAGAAATGGTTTCATCAGCATGGCTTAAGATNTTATATTCTGTTTCCAGGGTTTCAACTTCATTCGTGCCGATAGTCAGTTCCTCGAGTTCGTTCAGCTGGTAGGTTAGTAACTGAGTTTGTGCCGAGTTTATCTGAGATTGAGTATTGATTTCCTGTAGTTGCCGAAAATTTTGCTGCCATTGCTTCCAGGTCGAATGCATCTTTTCTAAAATGTCATGATCAACGCAAAAGTCATCTAATAGGCGCTGGTGGGAGGTGCGGCGAAGAAGAGACTGGTGTTCATGTTGGCTATGAATATCGATCAGCATTTCGCCCAAAATCTTAAGACTTGATAGCGTGACCGGGGACCCATTGATATAGCCCTTAGAGCGACCATCGCTGTTTACCACTCGCCTGATGATACAGGTGCCACAGCCGGTTTCCATGTCATTTTCAANCAGCCATTGCCGAGCTTGGCTTATTTGAGAGGTATTGAATTCTGCGCTGATGTCTGCCTGCTTGGTACCGCTTCGCACNGTGGTTTTGTCNGCGCGGTCTCCAAGGGCTAANCCGAGTGCTCCAAGTATTATTGATTTGCCCGCTCCAGTCTCGCCAGTAATCACTGACATTCCGACTTGGAATTCTATCTCTAGGATNTCGACGGTGGCGTAATTTTTTATGTAAAGTTGCTGGAGCATGANCTNAAAGTATATTGTATCNAGNCGCAGAAAGGCAGAAACATGGCTAACCTGAATGATTGATTGCCGGCAGTCAAATATCAATTGGATAAATCGGCGTTAACGCTTGAAAATTCGGTGCTAGACCCCATATGCGAGCCATTGAAAAGATAAATTCAGGGTTAATGCNGGAGAGACTGGCAAACTCCTGGAAGCNNTAGNAAACATTAATACATATTCTAGAGGACGGCATGGGTAAGCAGACTCAAAAAGATAAAGCTGAATTGGCAAACGCAGATCAAGATCAGGCGGAGATCGAAACCGAAGATGACTCAGATTTGCAGGAAAGCAGTGCTGAAGAGAAGGATGTCGAAGAGCAAGCAGACTTCACGTTAGAAGAAGTACTTGAAAAACTGGCTGAAGAAAAGGAGGGAGCTGTCCGAGCGAGAGAGGANTTGCTCAGAGTGCAAGCAGAGATGCAAAACTTGAGGCGTCGCACCGAGCAGGATATCGAGAAGGCTCACAAATATGGACAGGAGAAGTTCAGCANTGAGCTCTTGACGGTGATGGATAANTTAGAACGGGCTCTGGCAGCAGCTTCAGACTATGAAGATGAAACGGTCAAGGCAATTTATGAAGGGGTTGATCTAACTCTCAAGAGCTTCACGGATTGCTTCAACAGGTTTCATATTGGGTCAGTAGATCCGATGGGTGAGCCTTTTGATCCGCAATTACACCAGGNGGTGACGATCCTCGAGAATTCTGACGTCGAACCCAATACGGTGATCGAAGTAATGCAAAAAGGTTACACACTTCATGGCCGAGTAATCAGACCTGCTATGGTAGTGGTTTCGAAGGAGCCAGAATCTGAGAACAAAAATAACGACAAGTAATGTTCTATCAATCTTCCTCAATTTNTGGCTCTAGGCCAACAAAACCCATAATCGGGNTAACCGGATAAAATTCGAGGAATTTATNTCGAAGCCCTTGAAATAGGCAGGATTGGGCCAATATTGAGGGTACAAGTAAGAACCATGCTTAAAGCGGCTTGAACGCTAGGTAACAAGCGGAGAATTTGATAATGGGTAAGATTATTGGTATCGATTTGGGAACTACCAACTCCTGTGTCGCCGTGATGGAAGGAGGCAAGTCCAAAGTCATTGAAAATGCAGAGGGAGATCGTACCACTCCCTCTGTCATTGCATACAGCGATGATGGAGAAACATTGGTTGGTCAGCCGGCGAAGCGCCAAGCTGTGACTAATCCTAGTAACACCCTGTTCGCGATCAAGCGCCTGATTGGGCGGCAATACAAGGATAAAGTCGTACAGAAGGATATCAAGATGGTGCCCTACGAAATCATCGAAGCGGATAATGGTGATGCCTGGGTTCAGGTAAATGGTGAGAAAATGTCTCCGCCGCAGATTTCTGCACAAATTCTTATGAAGATGAAAAAGACCGCAGAGGATTTTCTTGGCGAGGAAGTCAAGGAAGCCGTGGTAACCGTCCCTGCTTACTTTAATGATTCCCAGCGTCAGGCGACCAAGGATGCAGGTAAGATCGCAGGTCTGGATGTAAAACGTATCATCAACGAGCCAACNGCGGCAGCTCTTGCCTATGGTATGGACAAAAAGAGTGGTGATTCCACAGTAGCTGTTTATGACCTTGGTGGNGGNACCTTCGATATCTCTATTATCGAGATAGCCGAAACGGATGGTGAGCACACTTTCGANGTTCTCTCCACGAACGGTGACACCTTCTTGGGAGGTGAAGATTTTGATCTTCGCCTAATTGATTACTTAGCAGATGAATTCAAGAAAGAATCAGGCATGGATTTGCACAACGATCCTCTTGCCTTGCAGCGGCTAAAGGAAGCGGCGGAGAAAGCTAAGATCGANNTGTCTTCAGCCCAGCAAACAGAGGTCAATCTGCCCTATATTACAGCTGATGCGAGTGGCCCCAAGCACCTAGTGCAGAAATTGACTCGAGCTAAGGTTGAGTCACTTGTGGAGGCCCTTGTTGAGAAAACGTTGGNCCCGGTTAAGACAGCTTTACAGGATGCTGATCTGGATGCCTCAAAGATCGATGACGTAATATTGGTAGGCGGGCAGACCAGAATGCCGTTGGTACAACAAAAGGTTGCAGATTTCTTTGGACAAGAAGCGCGTAAGGATGTTAATCCGGACGAGGCTGTAGCAGTCGGAGCCGCTATTCAGGCAGCGGTTCTCTCAGGAGATGTAAACGATGTATTGCTTCTGGATGTGACTCCTTTGTCTCTGGGTATTGAGACTCTGGGAGGNGTTGCCAGCTCTTTGATTGATAAAAACACTACCATTCCAACCAANAAAACCCAGGTGTTTTCAACTGCCGACGATAACCAGACTGCCGTGACCATTCACGTGGTCCAAGGNGAGCGCAAGCAGGCAGCCCAGAATAAATCACTGGGTCGATTTGACCTGACTGACATTCCACCGGCGCCGCGTGGTATGCCGCAGATCGAGGTGGCTTTCGATCTCGATGCGAACGGAATNCTAAATGTATCCGCAAAAGACAAAGCCACCGGCAAGGAACAATCGATTGTCATCAAGGCTTCTAGCGGATTATCCGATGAAGAAATCGACCAAATGGTCAAGGACGCCGAAGCACATTCGGCTGATGATAAGAAATTCGAGGAGCTGATTGCCGTCCGGAATACGGCTGATGGCTTAGTTCACGCTACCAAGAAAACTCTAGAGGAAGCTGGTGACAAGGCAACTGATGAGGAGAAGGATGCAATCAATAACGCTATCACCGAACTTGAAGAAGCTCTTAAGGGCGATGATAAGGCGGAAATCGAAACAAAGACCAAGGATTTGACGGACGCTTCAACAAATTTAGCGCAAAAATTATACGCCGAACAACANGCGCAGACAGATAATGCAGAAGGTGAAGCTGAATCTGGAGGTCAAAGCGAGGCGGAAGACGCGGTTGATGCCGAGTTCGAAGAAGTGACGGAAGAAGACAAGTAAGCATATTACTCATTCTCTCGCTTTCTGGAACAATTATTGTACAAGAAACTAAGTCATTTCATATGGCTTGGTTTTTTGCGCTTTAAGCGGTAGTGCTAATTCAGGGAGTGATTAATNGGCTTGGTTTTTGANACTACAGATCTAAGGTACTAGGAACAGAGACACATTCCATGTCTAAGCGGGATTACTACGAAGTGTTGGGTGTTTCCCAAGATGCGTCGGGAGCCGATATTAAAAAGGCTTACCGGCGAATTGCTATGAAGCACCATCCCGATAGAAATCCTGATGACGAAGGAGCAGAAGAAAAGTTCAAGGAAGCTAACGAAGCATTTGAAGTNCTTTCCGATGGTCAGAAGCGAGGTCGTTACGATCAATACGGCCATGCGGGCGTAGAAGGGCAGACCAGTGCNGGAACGGCTGATTTCAGTGACATTTTCGGTGATATTTTCGGTGATATTTTCGGGGGTGGCCGCGGCCGTCGTAGCCATGTGCAAAAAGGAGCTGATCTACGCTATAACCTTGACTTGAGCCTCGAAGAAGCGGTTCAGGGTAAAGCGGTCAAGATTCGCATCCCCACAACGGTGGCCTGTGAGACATGCAATGGGAGTGGCGCGAAGCCTGGTACTNAGCCAANCGATTGCACTACCTGTGGTGGCCATGGGCAAGTTCGGATGCAGCANGGGTTTTTCTCAGTACAACAGACCTGCCCTCGCTGTCANGGCNCTGGTAGACAAATAAAGGATCCTTGTAATACTTGTCATGGGCGGGGCAGCNTTGATGAAACCAAGACNCTTTCCGTGAAGGTGCCAGCTGGTGTTGATACTGGGGACCGAATACGCCTGAGTGGAGAAGGCCAGGCAGGTGTCCATGNTGGNCCCTCAGGAGATCTCTACGTGGAGATTGCTGTCCGTGCCCATGCCATCTTCCAACGGGATGGACCTNACCTGCATTGCGAAATTCCCATAAGTTTTACCGATGCGGCACTCGGAGGAGAACTGGAAGTCCCAACACTGAATGGCCGCGTAAAATTGAAGATACCTNCCGGAGCACAGACTGGTAAGTTATTCCGATTGCGGAATAAGGGGGTTACTCCAATCCGTGGNGGGAGTGCTGGAGATTTGCTGTGCAGGGTAATCGTCGAAACACCGGTGAACCTAACTGCCCGCCAGAAGGAACTCATGGAAGAGTTTCATAAAATCCAGGAAGTTGAGGGAAAGAAGCAGTCCCCGAAAAAATCATCCTGGTTTGATGGTGTGAAGAAATTTGTCGAAGGTTTCGGCACTTAAGTTGACTTCAATAGCTGGCTNGTTATCTCAACGTGTTGCTCTGGGTAGAGCCTCGGGCCGAACTGAGACACTACCTTCGACGAAGCGAAGNTTGCTAGCTTTCCTGCGGTTATAAAATTTAGGCCAAATGTAACTCCATACANAAATGCCCCAGCAAACATATCGCCGGCACCGTTGGTGTCTATCGCTTTCACTTTGTGACCCTTAATTGAGATATAATCTTCGCCATCAAAGAGCAATGCACCTTCAGCTCCGCGCGTAATTACGAACTGGCTAGCCTTGTCCTCCATAAGAGAGCATCCCGCTTCTATACTATCAGTGCCAGCCCAAAGCAAGAGTTCCTGTTCGTTACAGAATAATAGATCGACTCCACTGCCCAGCACGTCATTTATATCGTCCCTAAAGTATTCCAGCATGGCTGGGTCTGAGAATGTCATGGCGGTTTTTACGTCGTTTTCTTCGGCAAACTTTTTCAGTTCCGTTATAGCGGACTTGGCCGTTGGTGATGTCACGAGGTAGCCCTCGAGATATATGTACTTGGATTGACGGGCCGCCTGAAAATCAAGTTCCTTACGAGAGAGCATCTCGGAAACGCCAAGATAGGTATGCATAGTTCGTTCCGCATCGGGGCTGATCATCACCAAGCAGCGTCCTGAAGCGCCATCCTCTCGACTAGTAACGTTTGTATCGATATTGTCCCTACCAAGTTGCTCTAGGTAAAAATCTCCGGCCTGATCATTGGCGATCTTACATGTGAAACAGGCACGGCCACCAAAGTGGCTGAGCGCGTAGAGGGTATTACCGGCGGAACCACCACCTGACTTCTTTGTGATTCCATAAGTGTCGGAGAGTATCTTAAGCAGATGGTCTTGTTGCTCATGGTCCACCAGAGTCATTACGCCTTTCTTGATGCGATAATCTCTAAAGAAGGCTTCGTCTACCTCGAATTCTATATCTACCAGTGCGTTGCCGACACCGTAAACGTCGTATTGACCCACTACTATATTCTTCCTGAATTACACGTGGAAACTAGGAGCATAATGCAGCGAAAGCCTGTTCAGCAGAATCAAGCGTTATTTGTATCACTTCATCATCATGGGCAGCAGACATGAAGCCGGCTTCAAACGCCGAAGGGGCTAGGTATACTCCATTATCTAGCATGCTGTGAAAAAACAGCTGGAAGTGCTCAGTGTTGCAAGCCATTACTTGAGAGAATTGCGAAATTTCTTTGTCGCCGTTGAAAAAACAACCGAACATACCGCCGAGCTGGTTGCTTGAGAATGGTATACCCGCGGCTTCAGCTTTTTCCGAAAAGCCATCTACTAGCCTGCTGGCTTTTTTATTCAGAGCCTCATAAAAACCTGGTTCACTAATGGTATCCAACGTGGCCAGCCCGGCTGCCACAGCCAAAGGGTTTCCGGAGAGAGTACCGGCCTGGTATACCGGTCCGGTTGGAGAGATGTTTTCCATGATTTCTTTTCGCCCGCCGAAAGCACCAACCGGAAGCCCACCCCCGATCACCTTGCCGAGTGTAGTCAGGTCAGGGGTCACCCCAAATAAGGATTGAGCACCTCCTAACGCTACCCTGAAACCAGTCATGACCTCATCGAAGATTAGAACCGCTCCATGGGCGCTGCACTGTTCTCGGAGTGTTTCGAGAAAACCTGGCACAGGGGGCACACAATTCATGTTTCCGGCAATAGGTTCAACAATAATGCAGGCTAATTCGTGGCCACATTCAGCGAACAAATTTTCAACTGCATGGCTGTCATTATATGGTAGAACATAAGTCAGATCTGTATAAGCTTTTGGCACGCCAAGTGAGTCCGGTTCACCAAGCGTGAGCGCTCCGGAACCTGCTTTTACTAGTAAGCTATCGACGTGGCCGTGGTAGCAGCCTTCAAACTTGACAATCTTGTCGCGGTGAGTGAAACCACGTGCCAGACGGATGGCGCTCATGGTAGCTTCGGTACCNGAAGTNACTAGGCGAACCTGTTCTACGGAAGGAACCAAATCGCAGATTNTCTTAGCTATCGTGATTTCGGCTTCGGTCGAGGCACCAAATCCNAGTCCAAGCTCCATCTGTTCTTGCAAGGCTGNTAGGACTCTGGGGTGACGATGGCCTAGGATGAGAGGCCCCCAGGCCCCTACATAATCTATGTAACGGTTGTCATCGCAATCAATCAGGTAAGGACCATGGCCTTCTTTGAAAAANAGCGGTTTNCCTCCTACACCCTTGAAAGCGCGAACTGGCGAATTTACACCCCCGGGTATATAGCTAAGAGCAAGTTCATACAGCTCTGAGGAATGAACCCTAGTCATGTTTTTCACCTTCATCCTGATAATCGAAAAGCATTCTTGTAAACCGATTACGCCTCGAAGAGATCCACGAGTCGTTGAGTGCTAGCTGAAATTTCATTTGTTCCAAATATTGCATGAATAACAGCTAGCATATCGGCTCCAGCTTCAATCAAAGCCGCGCCATTTTCCACATTGATTCCACCAATAGCAACTATTGGTAATGAGAGCGTTGCCTGGGCTTCTCGAAGGATATCAACGTTTGCCGAGGTAGCTTCGGGTTTCGTTTTTGATGAGTGAAAGCGCCCGAAGGCAACATAGTCCGCACCGGCTTTTTCTGCAGCAACTGCCGCCTGGAGCGAATCGTGACAGGTCACTCCGATGATAGCTTCAGCTCCAAGTGTAATGCGCGCCGCGCGCAAATTCTCATCTTCATCGCCAAGATGTACCCCCTGCGCTCCAATAGCCTTGCAGAGAGTCACGTCATCATTGATTATTAAGGGTACGCTATGTTGACGGCAAAGATCTAAAATTTGACAAATCTGTTCCAGCTGGAGACCGTTTAATTCCGATTTAGTGCGATACTGCAACATGCTTATACCTGCTTGCAATGCGGACTCTATCGATGCTGTGATGTTCCGATTTGCAAGTAACGTATCATCAGTAATCGCATATATACCTCTGAAATTCATTGGGTCGCGCTCGAAATATTAGAGTTTCTGTTTGTTCCAGTAGCTGCGATTTGGCAGGAATTGTCCAAACCCCATCCGTGTACCATGACTTAGAGATTCCCAGGTAAATCGTTGTGCCTGTTGAATGGCATCCCGAATATTTAATTTGTGGGCCAGGTAGCCGGAGATTGCAGCAGCAAGGGTACAACCTGAACCATGGTAAGAATGCTCCAAGCGGGGCCAGTTGAAGGTGACTACTTCTTGGTGAGTCGAATAAAGCCGATTGACGACATCAGGCGTTTGGGAATGAGTGCCTGTAAGTAATAAATGCTGGCAACCGAGGTCCAAGAGCTCGTTGGCACAGGCATCGAGAGTATCCCCGGAAGGAGCTAGCCGTTTGGCTTCATTAGTATTGGGTGTCAGGACAGTGGTAAGCGGCACTAGCAAGTTACGCATAGCCTCCAACACTTCAGTTCCGCCGAATTCATACCCGCCCCCCGCCAAGGCTATGGGATCGAGAACCACTGGGATATTGGCGTAATCTTTTAGAAGGATGTGAAGCACTTCAATGGATTCCACACTGCCCAGTAACCCAATTTTGATGCATTGAATCGAGATATCCTCTAGCACTGCTCGAGCTTGCTGAACCAACAGCGCTGGTTCGGTAGCAATCATGTTAATAGCGTTCTGGGTGTTTTGAGCGGTTAGGGCGGTTGCTATGGGTGTGCAGTGACAGCCAATGCTGAAAAGGGTTTCTATATCAGCTTGCAAGCCTGCACCGCCTGTTGGATCCAAGCCTGAGAAACACATGACATTGGGTTTTCTTACGATCATATATGATGCATGGAGAGCATAACGTTAATTTGTTATAGCGTAGGTTTTACAACGATTAGAATGACAATGCCAACTAACAGGAATACAGGTAGTTCATTGAAAATTCGGAAAAATACATGGGTCTCGGTTTTTGAATCTTCCCTCAGCTTCTTCATGTACAACCAACAATAGACATGGTAGGTAATTAGCAGGGCAACTAACCCGAGTTTAGCTTGCATCCACCACCAGGCCATGAAGTAATCCCAATTTAAAATCAACAGCCAGCCTCCGAGAAATACAGTGGCAATTGCCGAGGGTGTAGTAATACCCCAGAAAAGTTTACGCTCCATGATTTCGAAGCGATCCTTGCTGATTTGGTCTTGACTCGTTGAGTGATACACAAACAAGCGCGGCAGATAGAACAAGCCACTAAACCAACATACGACGAAAACAATGTGGAATGCTTTTATCCAGAGCATTTTAAGTTCCCTGTTACGGAAAAGAGAACCTATCACAGCTCAAGATTGAAGTCTTGGAGATTGAAAAGCTACGGTCTAAGCTATTGATTTTATGTGATGAAGTTGCCGGATTTATTGCATTTTCGGCTATCACAGGTAAGATACCTTCCCCTGCAATTCGGAAGCTAATTTTCCCCTTCAGGAATTCGAGAGTTTATAGAAATGGTGGGGCAACTACTCAACGTAGTAAGTATAGGAGCAAGTGTTGATTAAGGTGGGCATTATCGGTGCTACTGGTTATACGGGTATTGAGTTGCTTCGCTTGCTTGCACCTCGAAAAGACATAGAGATTGTAGTTGTTACTTCCAGGGAAAAGGAAGGCTTGTCTGTGCAGGAACATTTTCCAAACTTGCGCGGNCATCTAGANNTGAATTTTNCTGCGCCGGAGTCTGAGGCGTTAAACGCATGCGATGTTGTNTTCTATGCAACCCCACATGGGGTCGCCATGCATTCAGTGCCAACTCTACTGGATAAGGGAGTGCGTATTATTGACTTGTCGGCAGATTTTCGAATAAAGGACATTGCGCTATGGGAAGATTGGTATAAGACAGCACATAATTGTCCGGAATTGGTAGAGAACGCAGTTTACGGACTACCAGAAGTAAACAGGTCTCAAATTGTAAGCGCTGACTTGGTGGCAGTGCCGGGCTGCTATCCTACCGCTATCCAATTGGGTTTTCTGCCTTTACTGGAACAAGGCATAGTGGTTGCGGATAGACTTATTGCTGACGCAAAATCTGGTGTTAGTGGTGCTGGCCGCAAGGCGGTAGAAGATTACCTATTTTGTGAAGCAAACGAATCTATGAAAGCCTACGGGGTATCTGGCCATCGCCACCATCCTGAAATTTGCCAGGAATTGAATCTGGTTTGTGATCAGGAAGTTAAACTCACTTTTATTCCCCATCTTGCGCCCATGATTCGTGGCATATTGGCAACGCTTTATGCACCAGTAGACGCTGGCCAGAATATTACAATCGACCGATTGCAATCAATTTTTGAACACCGGTATGCTGATGAGCCCTTTGTAGAGGTCCTACCGATGGGATTACTGCCCGCGACACGGGATGTGAAAGGGTCAAATAAGTGCGAAATTTCGGTTAATTATTCATCAAATACCGATACGGTAGTAGTATTTGCTTCTGAAGATAATTTGGTTAAAGGCGCTTCAGGTCAGGCCATTCAAAATATGAATCTCATGTTTGAACTTGGAGAGACCACTGGTTTGGAGAGTATAGCCTTATTGCCTTGACGGGTNNGTCTTGCAGNACCTGAATTCGGANNAATCTAAATGCCAAAAGTAGTCAAAGGTAGTAAACAGGAAAAAAATGATAGNGGTTCCCTATCGACCTTGCTATCGGTAGTTTGTTACTGTTAATTTCGCGATTGGGGTTTCAGCAAGCGTTTGAGAAACGGCAAAGGTATTAGGATCATGTTCAGTAAATTTGNAAATAACACCGATGACCTTATTCACACACTGGTGTCGAGAACTACCGAATTTGTGGGTGACATTCATTTCAGCGGAGAATTGATTATCGAAGGCAGAGTCAAAGGCAAAATTTATGCNGATGATGATTCTTCAGCGCTTATTAGGGTAGGCGAAAAAGGCGTAGTCGAAGGAGAGATCTGTGTGCCCACCGCAATTATTAACGGATTAGTGCAAGGTGATATCCGTTCGGCTACTCGTGTCGAACTTGCCGCNAAAGCAGTTGTTCTAGGAAATGTTTATTACAAAACGATCGAGATGGTGATGGGATCCGAGGTCAACGGTAATCTCAAGCACATTGGCATCAATCAACATGAACCCAATCAAGTTATGGATGACAAAAACTTTCTCACCGACGAGGAATTAACTGCTCTAGCCTCACAAACCGGGCCTTCAGAGAAGGGTTGATATCCTTAAAAATTAGTGTTTAAAGTGGCATGCTCGGGTATTATAATACCTGAGTATCCCTGTCGGTTATTGTGTAGCTTTGGAAATTAATTCAAAGCTTTGAAGTGAGCGGCTTGGCCCCCACATACAGCAAAGTGGAGTTACGTGGAATCCCAATGTCAGGCGTCCAAACAGTAGAACCCAGCATCATGTCATTTACCGACGATGCGGCGAATAGGGTGCAAAGTCTTATTTCCGAGGAAGGTAACGACAATCTGAAACTTCGTGTATTTGTAACCGGAGGCGGTTGTTCCGGGTTTCAGTACGGTTTTGCGTTTGAAGAAGGAGTGAACGAAGACGATACTGTAATCGAAAACAAAGGTGCAAGACTACTGGTNGACCCGCTCAGTTATCAGTACCTGGNTGGTTCCAAGATAGATTATGTCGAAGGGTTAGAAGGGTCTCGCTTTGTGGTCGAGAATCCAANGGCTACANCGACCTGTGGTTGTGGTTCTTCCTTTTCCNTATAGATTCTTAATCTCAGGATGTCAGGCCTGATAAATCCCTCCAAGGATTACTGATGATTTTGCTCCGGTAAAAGCTGTTGTGTCTATGCACCGCCCGGCTATAGTCTCACTAGCCATCCAGGCAAATGCAGTGGCCTCTACCCAGTCAGGATCGATTCCCAGCCGCGAAGTAGTGCTAACTTCGTATTGTAGTAGGGCTTTTGCCAGGCATTGCATCAGGTAATTATTGTTAGCTCCTCCACCGCATACAAATATCTGTTGAGCTTCAGTGACCTTNTNTANNGAANATTTAATNGTTTNAACAGTGAACGCNAATAATGTGGCNTGNACATCTTCTTNAGGAATTGTCGGNNTAGGCGACAANTTTTTTTCTAACCAAGAGCCATTGAATAATTCTCTGCCTGTACTTTTGGGATAGGGAAGATCGAAATATGGTTCTTCTTTTAATACATCGAGCAGGTCTGAATTCACCTTCCCTGACCTAGCCCATTCACCATTGACGTCAAAGGTTTGAGAATGGTGCTTGTGGATCCAATAATCCATCAATACATTTCCTGGACCAGTGTCGAATGCGAAATCATTACCCCTGCAAGTGAGCACAGTTATATTCGAAATACCACCGATGTTTACTATGACTCTATCTCTGTCTCCCTTGAAGCAATTTCGATGTAGAAGCGGCGCAAGCGGGGCACCCTGACCGCGAGCTGAAAGATCCCGTCGCCGGAAATCGGCGACCGTAGTTATTCCGGTTAGTTCCGCAATCGTATTTGGGTCTCCAATTTGCATTGAGAAAGGAATCAGACCATCAGGCTGATGCCAGATAGTTTGGCCATGACTACCTATAGCACAAATGCTTTCAGCTGAAATATTTGCTCGCTTCAGCAAAGTATTTGTAGCATCTGCGAATAGGCGGCCAATTTCAACATCGGCTTCGCCGAGTTGTTTTAGAGTAATTTCGGACCCTCTGCTAAGGAAAAGTATTTTTTCTCTTACAGTGCNATCGAACTCATGAAAATGGGTCTCAATTAGTTGAGGGCGGTTCTCACTAAATGTAACCAACACAGCATCAACNCCATCAACACTAGTGCCNGAAATCAGCCCAATGAATTGATCGCAAGTAGTCATGTTGCTAATTTCAGTCAGCGCTGGGTTGATTTGTAGCCAGCATTTTTGAAGAGTTGAGTTTTTCAAACTGCAGTAATAACCCAGCCGTGTGCTGGTGGAACTTATCTATCTCAGAAGGATCAATTGACTTAGCCTTCGGCAGTTTATCAAGGATTGTGCGAGGGTTTCGGTGAACACCGTTTACCAGAAACTCGTAATGTAGGTGGGGTCCGGTTGCCCCGCCAGTAGCTCCAACAAAACCGATGACATCTCCTTGGCGTACGCGGTCGCCGCGATTCAAGCCACGGGCAAATCGGGATAAGTGAGCGTACTTGGTCTCGAAGCCACCGGTGTGTTTGATGGTAACTAGGTTGCCGAAGGAACCATAGCGCGAAGCGCGTGTGACCCGACCGTCACTGGTGGCTTGAATCGGAGTGCCNCCGGGAGCGGCATAATCGGTACCTTTATGGGCGCGAATTGTGTTCAGGATAGGGTGGCGTCGACGCGGATTGAAATTAGANCTGATTCGAAAAANATCGAGAGGATTGCGTAGGAATGCTTTGCGCATGCTTTCGCCGTCGGTCGAGTAATAACCTATCTCTCCCTCTTCATTAACATANCGAACGGCAGTGTGNTTTNTACTTTGATTGATAAATTGGGTTGCTAGTATTTNCCCGTTCCCTATAAATTCACCATCNAGGTACTGTTCATCATATAAGATGCTGAACTGATCGCCAGTCCTCGGGTCTAAAATGAAGTCGATTACGCCTCCAAAGATGTTTGCCATTTCCATAATATGGACGGCTGGAATTTGCTCTTGCTGTCCNGCNATAAACAGGCTGTTGGCAATTTTACCTACTTTGAACGCNTGGCGAATTTCGGCTTCCTTGAGGATAGGGTTAACCATGTATCCATTGTTATATCGTGTGAACAAATAGCCTTCTAACGGTGATTTCAGGACTCTCAATTTTTCCAATTCCCCAGTATCAACAATCATAAAATCCAGTTGATAGCCCGGATAAAGNCTNTTGAGTATCTTGGCCTCTTCACTNCTATTGAGTACTCGNAATAAATCTTGATCGCTGAGCCCAACCTTGGTGAAAATGGCAGATAAATTATCGCCGNNGCGGACTTCAACGTTATGCCAAAGCGACACGGCTTCCAATGGAGACTCTTTCGTTATAACGAAATNTTGCANCGCAAGTTCATTAGCGGGAACAGTTTCGGGCTTGGACAGGGTCTCTATTTCAGGGAATGCAATTGGAATAACAATACGGGTAGTCGGTTCGGGAACGGTTCTACCTTCGTCAGCGTCCACAAACAAGACAATTATCAAGCAAGTAACGGCTAGGACACAGGCAAAATAGAGGTGACCTCGAGGATAGTAGTTACTGATAAATTGTTTCGGNAAATCAAAAAAGTTCATATTTAACAACTACTTTCAATTCGCGGTCATTCGAATGCGCAAAACTACAGTAATACATTAGGTATTTCAAAGACTTTTAGGCTAGATCACCTTACTATTCCCGCACTTAATTGCGGTTCTGGTGTAAAATTTGCGCTTTTTTAGGGCGGCCCGAATAACATCCTCTTTTGCTGATGGTGACATTCCAAGCAGCCAGTGCTATCTCTCGCAGAAAGTGTCACCGTCTGCCAGGGAGCCAATAAAATTGATTGTTTTCTTAGTTGTGTGACGTTTAGTGAATAGGAATGCCCGATGGGAATAGCAAACTCGGATATTATTGGTGACTTAGAAAGCCGAGGCCTCATTTCTTCGATCGCCGGGGGTGAAGAGCTTAAGTCGCATCTTGCCAGCGGATTCAGAACTGTTTATTGCGGCTTCGACCCGACTGCTGAGAGTCTTCATATTGGAAACATGGTGCCGCTNCTAGCCCTGAANCGATTTCAGCTGGCTGGTCANCAGCCAATCGCTCTTGTCGGCGGNGCCACAGGNATGATNGGAGATCCGAGTTTCAAGGATACGGAACGACANCTAAAAACCGTTGAGGTTATTGAGGGCTGGGTCGATCGCATAAAGCCTCAGCTAAGTCAGTTCCTCGATTTTGATAGCGTCAAAAACGAGGCAATTCTGGTAAATAATCTAGCATGGACCAAGGATCTTGATGTGCTAAGTTTTCTGCGCGATGTTGGGAAACATTTCTCGGTCAATGCCATGATTCAGAAGGAGTCAGTCAAGCAACGAATCGAGCGGGAAGGGGAAGGCATCTCTTACACTGAATTTAGTTATATGATCTTGCAGTCTTTAGACTTNTCCGAGCTCAATAAGCGTTATTGCTGCTCCGTACAAATCGGCGGCAGTGACCAGTGGGGAAATATAACCGGCGGTATTGATCTGACTCGTCGCCTTTACCAACAGCAAGTTTACGGGGTCACGTTACCGCTTATCACCAAGTCGGATGGTACCAAGTTCGGCAAGACTGAAAGTGGTACTATTTGGATGGATGCGGAGAAAACCTCCCCATACGCTTTCTATCAGTTCTGGTTGAACACGGCAGACGCTGATGTCTACAAATTCATGAAGTACTTCACNTTCCTGAGTGTGGATGAAATCAATGAAATTAAATTCAGCGATGAGTCGTCCAAAACCAAGCCGGAAGCCCAAGGAATTCTTGCNAGTGAAGTGACNGAGTTACTTCATGGAGTTGAGGGGCGGAAAGCNGCAACGAGGATTAGCGAGGCCCTGTTTTCAGGGGAGGTTGGAAGCCTCACCGCAAATGATATGACTCAGCTCGAGCTGGATGGCCTGCCTTATACCGAGATTAGAGGTGATAAAGTAGATATTGTGGAAGCGCTCGTACAGACCGAATTGGCGAAATCAAACAAGATGGCACGTGAATTTCTCGGAAACCATGCTGTTCAGGTGAACGGTCAGATAGTGAATTCTANAGATTTTAAGCTCTCGGAAAGCAATGCATTGCAAGGTAAATACTTTCTTCTCAGGCGAGGTAAAAAATTGTTCCATTTGGTCAAAAACATCCAATAAAAATCGTAAGCTTAACCTGTTGAAATACCCAAATATTTCAGGGGTTAAAATTTGTGGAACTTTGCTCGACTAAACCCTTGCTAAACAACGCCACGGGCGTATAATACGCCGGCTCTGTGTCGAACGGCACCGGGGTTTTATGTTCTTTAAAAAAGTAGTTCAAGCAATAGAGGTGGGTGCTTGCTGATTTGGATTTGGGGTCTAAGCAATTAGATTCTGAATCTGAGGATTTCCTCGGATTCTGGATCCTATCAAAGTAAGCAACTGCGTTAATTTATTGAAGCTTCGGTTTTATCCCTTTTTGGGATGAAACTGCAACAGTAATTTGCAATAGTAGTTTGCAATCTTTGAGTAAAAGTTTAGTGGTCGTTTTTTTTTGCCGGGTTTAGTAATACCGGCTGTAGTAAAGAAGGTGGCTACTTGGAAGATTAAACTGAAGAGTTTGATCATGGCTCAGATTGAACGCTGGCGGCAGGCTTCAGACATGCAAGTCGAGCGGAAACAGGCCGCTGTGATCC
>NZNL01000012.1 GCA_002694855.1 Gammaproteobacteria bacterium | reverse complement strand
GTCACTTGCAGAACAACTAAAATTAGAGGATGAGATAAATAGTTTTGAATTAAAAATAACTTCCATAACNCAAAANCCNGAAGGGACACAGGTTAATGCTACTGGNACCGTCGGGCGCTACGGAAAAGTATGGTTAACATACAACTTCACACCTAATTCAACCCAGGAGAACATGGGTTCGTTTATAGGCATTGGTAGAGCTGTAACAGAAGACGGNGTCCAAAATGAAGGACGGAGAAGAGGAGTTTATATCGGCAATAGTGTGACTGGCACAGTATATTCTCTTGATGATGTGAGCGACGGCGCTACAAATTTCTGTATAGAACAATGGGATTTGTCAAAAGAAACTATTCAGCTCCAATTTTCAGCAATAGAAAAATAACANGGTTCCTGCATNCTCTTGAGATATAGTGGNTTTCTAAGTACTGCTTGTTGCTATATCTTTCGAGCTACATCTGTATAAAAGCTGTGTACCNCAAAAGGGTAGANACTGGCCAATACCACCAATAGATTTATCCACTGTGACTTGCACTTCATTTAATTCCGGTAATCTCTATTACCGGAATTAANNNTCTTTCAGTCTAGCTAGAANCNGCTTTAATACCNGNTTTTCGCTTTGTNCGCATAGTCACGAATTCCTCAGCNAAAGTNGGATGTATACCAACGGTNTTATCGAAGTCTGNTTTAGTGGCACCACAGTTCATAGCAACGGCAAAACCCTGAACGAGNTCACCTGCGTCAGGGCCGACCATATGCAGACCAATTACCCTATCAGATGGCCGATCTACTACTAGCTTTAGCATTGCCGGTTCTTCGCGTCCACTAAGAGAATGTTTCAAAGGATTCACGGTCGTCGTGTATATATCNACATCTAAATCAAGTTCTACAGCTTCGTTCTCAGTTAACCCAACTGTCCCCAGGCTTGGCAGGCTGAATACCGTTGTAGGTATATTTTTGTAACTCATATCTATATTAGTTTCGGAAAACAGTGATTTTACGACGATTTCACCCTCGGCCAAGGCAACAGGCGTTAATGCNACTCGGTCGATTACATCGCCAATTGCGTAAATGCTGGGCTCACCAGTTCTAAAGTTTTTATCTACACTTATAGCTCCATTAGGCGATAGTTCTATGTCGACATTTTCTAACCCTAGATCGGCTGTCATTGGGTGTCTACCTGTAGCATACAATACGGAATCACCCTTAATATTAGAACCATTGCTAAGTTTAATTACTAANNTATTGTTATTACGCGTTATTCCTTGAATATCGATCCCTGTTTTCAGTGTTAANTGACGTCCAATTTCTGTGGTGATGAATTCCCTGACTTCATAGTCGAACCCTCTGAGCAATAAGTCCCGTCGGTATATCAAGGTTGTTTTACAACCNAGGCGGCTGAATATGGTTGCAAACTCCACCGCAATGTAGCCCCCGCCTACAACTACCAGGGAATCGGGTAGCGAAGCNAGGTGAAATAAGTCATTGGATGTTATAGCGTGATTNCTTCCTTCAAACTCTGGCACCCAGGGCCAACCACCAACTGCCAGTAAAATATAGCGAGCCGATATCACTTTTCCATTAACAAGAACTTGATTGGANCCGTGCACAGTAGCACGGCATTTATAGATTTTTACTCTATTTTCTTCAAGAATAGTTTTATATANTGCATTTAACCTATTAATTTCATTGTCTTTATTTTTGAGTAATATAGACCAATCAAATGACCCTTGAGAGTCAGACCAGCCGAATCCTTTGGCGTCTTCAATATGATCTTTATAGTGTGCGGCATAACTGAAGAGTTTTTTGGGTACGCATCCAACGTTTACGCAAGTACCCCCAAAGTAGCGTTCTTCCGCTACCGCCACCTTCGCCCCTAAATTGGCCGCAACCCGGCAGGCACGTACTCCCGCGGAACCNGCCCCAATGACAAATAGATCGTAATCAAATTNTTCCAACTTGCTGTATCCTTGCCTTCTAATGCTGAAAAAATGGCATTATGCCCAGCTAAACTAACGAAAGCACCAGTCAATATGCAGTCCAACTTGTTTTCAGATCTTTATGGCCCTGCTTTTTATGAAGACCATAGGCTAGATGACGCAGCCATCCGTGAATATCCTCATGTTTTCTCTTTTANGGAGTCCGACAGAATAATGCTTTCTCTGGTAACGAATATTCCGTGGCGGCAAGATATGCTTATGATTGCCGGCAAGGAAATACCAGTCCCAAGATTACAATGTTGGATGGGAAACCCGAGAGCCAGATACGGTTATTCGGGACTTCAACTAACACCGATCGGTTGGAGTGATAATGTTCTTTCTATTCGTCGATCAGTTCAGTCACTAACTGGTATAAAATTTAACTCTGTCCTTCTCAATTATTACCGAGACGGAAAAGACAGCGTAAGTTGGCACTCCGATGACGAGCCCGAATTGGGCCTCAAACCAATCATAGCTTCTGTCAGTTTTGGCGCCGAACGGATCTTCCAATTACGCCATAAAANTCGTAAAGATTTACCCAAATATTGCATTNTGCTCCGTAATGGAAGCGTTTTACTAATGGGGGATACTTTACAAAGTAATTGGATACACCAACTACCTAAAGTAAGGGGATTNAGTGAGCCTAGGATTAACCTGACTTTTCGAAATGTTATAGCCAGCAAGTGATTTAAATAGGATTTCGATTGGATAAATTTGATGTATGCATAGCCGGAGCAGGAGTGATCGGATTGGCTGTCGCTTTTCAATTGTCAGAATCAACTCGTTTTAAAACTAAAAAAATTGTAGTAACTGAGCCNGAGGCAAACTTCGGTCACCATATCAGTAGTCGTAATAGCGAAGTTGTNCATGCNGGAATTTATTATCCCACTGGCAGCCTCAAGGCCAAATTGTGCGTGCGAGGCAAGCAGTTACTTTATGAACACTGCCGACGCTATGATGTTCCTTTTCACATGGTCGGTAAATTTATCGTAGCGCAGGAAGTTAATGCTCATAGGTTAGCTACCCTCCAAGGCCAGGCCGCCAAAAATGGTGTTTCCGACCTTGTCTGGATTAATGATAATCGGTTAAAGACCGAGGAGCCGGCAATCAAAGCTGACTATGCGCTGTTCTCCCCGTCGACTGGAATCTTAGACAGCCATAGCTTCATGCAGAGCCTGCTGTATACAGCGGAAAATAACGGAGTAATGTTTGCCCGGTATACACAAATCAAAGCCGTTGCCAGATCAACTGCAGGCTTTATGGTTGATACTTGTATTACCGATGGCAAATCGGAACAAAGATATGTTTTTCAGGCTGAGCATTTTATTAACTGCGCCGGCCTTGATGCGCATCATCTTGCAAAAAATATAGATGGTTTGAGCCCTACTCACATCCCTAGCGTACATATGTGCAAAGGAGATTACTTTAATTACTCTGGCCCAAACCCATTTAATCATCTTGTGTACCCTATCCCAGAACAAAATACTCAAGGGTTGGGGGTTCATAGCACGATGGATATGATGGGCAATGTTCGTTTTGGGCCTGATTCAGAATACGTGGATCAACTTTCATATTTCGTAGATCCCAGAAAGGCCAAAGCCTTTGCGCAAGATATTGCTGATTATTTTCCTGAAATATCTTCTAAAAAGTTACAGCCGGCTTATGCTGGTATTCGTCCAAAACTAGCAGCAGAAGGAGAGCCACCTGCTGATTTTATAATTCAGCATAACGACGAGCATGGGATCCCGGGGCTGGTACAATTATTTGGTATTGATTCTCCGGGGCTAACTGCTAGCTTGGCAATAGGAGAAGAGATTGCGATGGCTCTTCCTTGAAATAGATTTTTACTAGCTATTCCTTAAAAGTCGATGGCCTGGTTAATTGGTACCAACGCCAAATCAATGTCTCCAGTATTAGTTCAGCATTTGGGTTGGCGCCAGACTGCATCTGTTTGCGCGCGTCTACTACCTCGTCGTAGAACTGCATTAACCAAATAACCTGTTGTGATGTGGGTGTTTCATTTTGTGCGAACAGCGTATAAAGATCTTTCAAATCTGGATCTGAGCCATTGAATTTGCCCTGAGTAATTAGGTGTTTTATTACTGTGGATGTAGCTAGCTGTAAATGCCCCAGTATTAGAGACTCACCTGTCTTGCTTGCTATCGCTACTAATGATTGCGGTGTGATCGTTCTCTTTGCTAAACAATAGAGTTTACTGAGGAAATGATTCCGTTGAATTGAAACGTCCTGCCCAGCCAAATCGATGGCCAGCAAGGGTCCGCATTGAGCATCGCTGAGCAACCGATCAAGTTGGATCTCATCTTCTTTTGGCAGTCTCTCTGTTAACCATTGCCGGGCCATTTCTCTTGGGGGGGCGATAAGTGGTAGACGCTGGCAACGACTTCGTATAGTTGCTGGTAGAGACCCGGGAAGTTCTGTTACTAAGAAAAAATAGCTGTTTGAGGTTGGTTCCTCGAGTGTTTTCAGCAAGGCATTTGCTGAATTAAGATTTAAGTTATGAGCGCCATTAATGATGACTATTTTGGCTCCTCCGCTATGGCTAGTATGAACAATAAAGTTGGATAATGATCGCACCTGATCGATCACAATGTGGCGCTTACCTTCCTCTGGCTGAACATGGATGACATCAGGGTGATTAGCACCCTCACCCGCCTTAACGCAGTTTTTGCAGATGCCGCAAGCAAGATATTTTTTTGGCGCTTGGCAAAGTATAAATTGTGCAAATCTACTAGCAAATAACGACTTACCCAGCCCTTTATTACCGTAAATCAATAAGGCATGAGGTAATTGCTTGTTTTGAAATTGATTGGCTAGGCGTTGCCATTGAATTTGATGCCAAGGAAAAGGCACGTCTGCAAGCAATCGGATATGATCAGCCATTTCGTAGTAATTTGGTAAGTTTATCATCTAGGGCGGTTAACAACTGTGCACTAACTTCAGTCAACTCATTTGAGGCATCTATAACTATGCAGCGTTCTTGATCGGCTGCAGCGAGCTTGAGGTATGCTGCCCGTACTTTTGTAAAAAACCCAATTTTTTCTTGTTCAAATCGATCCATCTCTCCCCTGCTCTTCACCCGTTCAAGCCCGAGCTGGGGGTTAAGATCAAGAATTATTGTTAAATCAGGGCGAAGATCCCCTTGTACAAGCTCCTCTAGTTGAGAAATATTTTCCCAATCAAGCCCTCTGCCTCCCCCTTGATAAGCATACGTGGCATCAGTAAATCTATCACATATAACCCACTTACCCTCGGCTAGGGCTGGCTTGATAAGTTTTTCTAAATGCTGAGCCCTAGAGGCAAAAATTAACAGTAATTCACTTAATTCAGATAGCTTTTCGCCGTTATTGATTTCTAGCAATAAATCCCTAATTTTCTCAGCTATTAATGTGCCACCTGGCTCCCTGGTTATAACAAAGTCAATTTTATTTTGCGTGAGGTAGCCTTTAATGGTATCGATGTTAGTGCTTTTACCAACTCCCTCAACACCTTCGATCGTAATNAAAAATCCTCTATTTTTTTGCATAAAAAATTATCTTATTNTTTTTATCGNATTTTTTGGTAGCGAGCAACGGCAACATTATGCTCTTCCAATGTGNTTGAAAAGTGATGGCTGCCGTCACCTTTCCCAACAAAATACAGATAATCGGACTGCAAAGGGTTTAGGCTCGCCATAATAGACTCAAGGCCAGCAAGTGCTATTGGTGTAGGAGGAAGACCATTTATACTATAGGTGTTGTAAGGATTCTCCATTCTTAAATCAGCTCGTCGCAAATCNCCATTGAAACTTTCNCCTATTCCATATATCACTGTAGGGTCAGATTGTAAGCGCATCCTTTGCTCCAACCTTCGAACAAACACACCGGCTATATGCCCCCGCTCACTATCAAGCGCAGACTCTTTTTCGATTATCGATGCCATCGTTAACGCCTGATATGCATTTTCATATGGCAAAACACCAAGGCGTGAACTCCATGCTGACGAAAGGATTTCACGAAGCCTCATGTTTGCTGTTCTCAGTAATTCCAAATCCGTTGTTCCTTTGGAGTAGAAGTAGGTGTCAGGAAAAAGCATTCCTTCAGGATTCGAATTTTCTAAACCTAACGCACTGGCAATTTCCGCTCGATCTGTATTTAGCAATTTTAAAGTCAGCTTTTCGCTACTCTTGAACTCATCAAGGACTTGATTGAAAGTCCAACCCTCCACCAACGTAATACGGTATTGGACATTGTCTCCCCTTACCATTTTATCTAGCAATTGTACTGGCGTTATACCACTATGCAATTCGTATTCCCCACCTTGAATTGAGTTTGCGACACCTCTGAGGCGTGCGAGGGTGACGAATAATTCTGGATAAAGCAAAACCCCTCTATCCGCAAGCTTATTTGCGACTTGAGATAAAGCGTTACCTGATTCTACTTCAAAAACAGTACCGGGCTGTAACCTGTTAATTGGAGCATTCAAATAGCGCAAACAAAAATAAAATACACCTGCGATTATAAAACCCGAGGCAAAAANAAGAACCCGTAACGTAAAAAGTGTCTGCTTAGCTTGTGGTAAGAATAGTTTCATGTGCGGGTTTTGCCCGATCGTTTGTTATGTAGACCAGGCAAGCACCGTACCATTTTAATTTGACATTATCATCGGCAAATTAGAGTTTTTACTCTTCTAGAATATTAACCGATGGATGGGAAAATTAGTCAAATTTCGCAAACACCAGGGAGCCGTTTGTGCCACCGAATCCGAAGGAGTTGCTGAGCACAACATTGACCGATTGATCTCGACTAATGTGAGGAACATAGTCCAAATTACATCCTTCGTCAGGTTCATCAAGATTGATAGTGGGCGTGATAACTTGGTCCACGATTGTGAGCACCGAGATTATGGCTTCGGCTGCTCCAGAGGCACCAAGTAAATGCCCTAGCATGGACTTGCTCGAGCTTACGCTGAGATGCTTGGCATGATCGCCGAATACAGTTTTAATCGCTTCAGTTTCAGCCAAGTCACCGGCTTGGGTGGATGTTCCATGAGCATTAATGTAATCAACGGCTGCAACATCAAAAGTTGCGCTAGCCAAAGCATTACGCATGCAGAGGGCCGCCCCGGCCCCGCCTTCAGGAGGTGAAGTTACGTGGTAAGCGTCTCCGCTCATACCGAAACCTGCCAACTCTGCATAAATTCTGGCTCCTCGTTTACGTGCATGCTCCAGTTCCTCAAGAACCATGATGCCCGCTCCATCACTGAGCACGAAACCGTCTCGATCCCTGTCCCAAGGACGACTCGCCTTCTCGGGCTCTTGGTTACGAGTCGAAAGCGCTCGGGCTGCACAAAATCCTCCCAATGCAGCTGGCGAGGTAGCCATTTCAGCCCCACCAACCAGCATTATTTCCGCTTGGTTATTTTGAATCATATTGGCAGCGATACCTATATTATGGGTGCCGGTTGTGCAAGCTGTAGTCACGGAAATATTCGGCCCTCTTAATCCGAAACGGATTGATAGATTACCGGCAAGCATATTGATTATTGAACCAGGGACGAAAAATGGAGAAACCTTGCGCGGACCAGACTCACGAATTTGAATCGCAGTTTCCTCAATAGTGGTAAGACCACCGATACCTGAACCGATGGCTACCCCAGCGCGATCAGCGTCCCAGTGCGAGTCTAAAAGTCCGGAATCTTTAAAAGCCTGTACGCCCGCAGCNATGCCGTACTGTATAAAAATATCCATACGCCGAGCTTCTTTAGCCTGCATATAAGGACTACAGTCGAAATTTTTAATAGACCCGCCGATACGCGTACTGAAATCGCTTGCATCGAAATGGGACAGCGAATTGATCCCACTTCGCCCATTTTTTAATGCATCCCAAGAGCTTGCTACGTCGTTGCCAACGGGAGAAACCAAACCGAGCCCGGTAACAACTACTCTTCTTTCATTCAATACTGACTCTCCTGGAGGTTTCCATAACTCTAGATAAACAAAAGCTACCCCAGAATACTCTGGAGTAGCTTACGGTTGTTCATTGGTAAAGTTCTACAGGTGCTCGTTGATATAGTCGCAGGCTAGCTGGACAGTAGTGATTTTTTCTGCTTCATCGTCAGGAATTTCGGTTTCAAATTCTTCTTCCAAAGCCATTACTAATTCGACGGTATCTAAAGAATCAGCGCCTAAATCTTCCACAAATGAAGCAGAAGCTTTTACTTCGTCTTCTTTTACGCCAAGCTGTTCGCAGACAATTTTCTTAACGCGTTCTTCGATGCTACTCATAATTATTATTAGCTCCTAACACTTTGTATTATCGAGACTTTTTATAAAATCTCCTCTCACAGTTGTATCGCACAAGCCAACCATGTAAATCAGAGACGCGATTTTACCTCTATTTCCCTGAGTTGTAATGTCTAAATTTCAAAATGGCGTTATAAGTCGGTGCTTAATTTTTGTACAATTTTTCTCTTTCGTTGTAGTTGGAATTGCTAACTACGACATATACATCCCACCGTTAACATGTACCGTTTCACCGGTGATATAACCACTGCTGTCAGACACCAAAAACCCTACTACAGCAGCGATCTCCTCTGGCTGCCCAAGTCTTCCAAGCGGTATTTGGAGCAGCAAAGCCTCAGCTTGATTTTCTGGTAATTCTCTGGTCATATCAGTGTCTATGAATCCTGGAGCAACCGCGTTGACTGTAACCCCTCTAGAGCCTATTTCTTTAGCCAGTGACCGGGTAAAGCCTTCAATACCCGCTTTTGATGCTGCATAGTTTGTCTGGCCGGCATTCCCACTACACCCAACAACTGAGCTTATATTGACAATTCGCCCCCAGCGAGCCTTCATCATGCCCTTAATACAGGCTTTCGATACTTTGTACATAGACCCGAGATTGGTATCTATTACAGTATTCCATTCCTCGTCCTTCATCCGCATCAGAAGATTGTCACGGGTAATACCAGCATTGTTAACCAGTACAGTTGGCGTTCCAATTTCATTTTGAATAGAACCCAAAACCGCAGCAACTGAATCATTGCTGGATACGTCAAGGCAATACCCTTTGCCTGTTAATTGATTGTCGGCCATATAAGCTGAAATTGCCTCAGCGCCCTGCTCAGTCGTCGCTGTACCTATTACCATAAAGCCTTGGCTTCCAAGATTTATAGCGATGGCGCGACCAATCCCTCGGCTTGCTCCAGTTACCAAGGCTATTGCTCCCGTATTTCCCATAAAACCTTCCTCACAGGTGCCTACTTATTCCACTTTTTGAGTATTCGGCAGCCTAAATTACGAATTCAGGCAGACATCTCGGCAATTGCATTGCCCAGGCTTATTTCATCATCGCTACCACAACAAACCATTTCAGGTTCAATTCGTTTAACCAGTCCACAGAGGACTTTGCCAGGCCCGCATTCCACCAGCTTCTCTATCCCAATCTCGCTTATCAACTTAACACAATCAGTCCATCGAACAGGTGAATATAATTGTTTTATAAGGTTAGATTTTATCTTTTCAGGGTTGTTGCTAATTTCCGCATTCGCATTTTGAACTACTCCAATGCTAGGAGTTTTGAATTTGATATTCACTAATTCTCTCTCTAATTGCTCAGCAGCGGGTTTCATTAGACCGCAATGTGAGGGAATGCTTATGTTAAGAAGGACAGTCCTTTTTGCTCCAGCGTCTTTGCTTAATGCCATGGCATGCTCTACTGCCTTTGTATTTCCGGCGATAACAATTTGACCGGGAGAGTTAAAATTTGCCACAGATACGGTACCTAGATTTCCAGTGTCTTTGCAGATTTCAGTAATTTTATCAGCTTTCAGACCAACAATAGCTGCCATCTTGCCTTTTCCTTCAGAAACTGCTGACCGCATGAATTGACCGCGGCGAAAGACCACATTAACAGCATCCTGAAAACCTATCACGCCAGCACAAACCAATGCAGAATACTCACCAAGACTGTGCCCGGCGAGGACAGATGGCTCCGGCCCTTGCTGTTTTATCCAAAGCCGCCAAATCGTTATGGAAGTGGTCAGCAGCACGGGTTGTGTTATCTGAGTTTGATCTAGACTGTTTTCCCTGTCGTGTTGCACAATGTCCCAGAGATCAATTCCCAGCGCATCGGACGCCTCTGAGAAAGTCTCTTGGATCACATTGGATTTAGTCGCAAAGTTACTTAGCATCCCTAACTTCTGAGAGCCTTGACCGGGAAACATGAATCCAAACTTTCTCATTACTAAGCTCTTCTATTAGTTTTAAGCACGGCGAGCAATCCATTCCCTTAAATTATGGCGGCTACATTTTCTGCAATCAATTGAGGCACATTATTTTCTACTTCTCTTATCGCTTGTTGGATTGCATAAACAAAGCCCTCAACCGTTGCATTGCCGTGGCTCTTAACAATACTACCTTGCAACCCTAGCAGGCTTGCCCCGTTGAAGCGTTGAGGATTGATCTGGGCTCCAAATGCTGTCATGGCTTCAGTATAGCGGCCGCTTACTAATTGTTCAGCTAACAATTTATTTACCACGTTGGCTACACCGGCGCTGGACTTGATCGTGACATTTCCAATGAAACCATCACAGACTACGACGTCAGCCACACCCTCAAACAGCTCATTTGCCTCGATAAATCCTATAAAGTTCACCGCTGAACACTCACTTAAAATCTTTGCCGCTCTACGAACCTCATCCGTCCCTTTATGATTCTCTACTCCAATATTGAGCAAGCCGACGCGCGCCTCAGAGGCAGTTAAAGATTTTGCAAGAATTGATCCCATTACTGCAAACTGAAAAAGCTGCTCCGCCGTGCAGTCAAGGTTAGCACCAACATCCAGTAGATAACTTTGCCGTGAAGTTCCAGGAATGGTCGCAACAATCGCAGGTTTCTGGATACCTGTTATAGTTTTTATAAGGTGGCGACCAATCATAATTAAAGCTCCGGTATTACCTGCGCTCACCATTGCTTGCGCTTCTCCCCTCCTCAGCAAGCCTGCGGCCATATACATCGAAGAATTTTTTCCGTTACGGATCACATTTCCGGGTTTGTCGGTCTCACTAATAACATCCGGCGTATTCAGTATTGATAAACGAAGCGTTTGAAATTGCGGGTTTCTCGGCAATAAAGGACCAATCTGGTCTTCATTACCAACCAGTGTAAGGAGTAATTCCGGGAACATTTGCAGCGCCTGCAGGGCAGCGGGAACCGTCAAGTTTACGCCGCCCTCACCACCCATAGCATCTATCGCTATGTGCATATTGGGACTCAAGCTCAGTCTTCGCTAATATCCAGTACTTTCTTGCCTTTGTAGAAGCCATCAGATGTTATGTGATGGCGACGATGCACCTCTCCTGTCGTTTTATCCGTAGACAACACAGGACTAGACAGGGAATCGTGGGTTCGCCGCTTATCTCTCTTTGAGCGGGTCACTTTACTCTTCTGAACAGCCATTCTGGCCTCCTAGTAATGATAAAATAGCTCAAAATATCAAATAGATTGAGCTTACTTCTTAAGTGTTCTGAGAGCAGAAAAAGGATTTGTAGTACTATCCGTGTGATTTTCGCTCTCGGCTAGGTTTTTTTNATTTTCGCCTTGCTTTTTGTAATCCAGTCTATCCAGGCAATTTTCACCAGGGTGATAATTTACTATTGGCATGCANAGTATGAGTTGCTCTTCNACAACATTTGCCAAATCAAGTCTGTAATCTTCACATATCCAGGGCTCTAATTTAGAACCAAGCTGACCTGCCGCAACTGCTTCATTTGAAGACAACACCAAATTTATGTCGTCGGTTAAATTAATTACGAAAGGTTGCAGACACCGTTGGCAACACACTTCAACATCAGCCGACAACTGACCACCGATTAACTTCTGACCGGACTTATTAACGGAGAATTGCAGCCTAGCCNAAATACTAGCGGTATCCGAAGCCAGAGCGCTCCTGAACCGCGACAAGCGCTCCAAAGCTACNGTACCGTCTATTTGAGTCTGTTGTAGAAAAATTTTNCTAGTATCTACGTAGACTGGTAAAGCACCATCTGTCATAGGCGCGCAATAATAGGCGTCATTATAGTTGTTGTCAAAAAATACANGTAATNAGATTTTAGCTTTAATTATATTNGTTAACTANTTGATATAATTATTTTTTATTTAACTTGTCAAGCACGCTAGCCATGGTTGGATCAATTGGTGCTTCGACTNCAGTGCTTTTGTTTCTCCCCGGNATCATAAACGTAATCTTGTTTGCATGGAGGCAAAGTGTTTTTACATTACGCAAAGGTGACTCAAGNCCTTTTAATACGTACTTTTGATCACCTACAACTGGATGCCCCACATGCTTACAATGCNCCCGAATCTGATGTTTACGGCCACTCACTGGTGACGCCTCTACAAGAGTCGAATCCTGATGCCGACGAATTACCCTGAAACGAGTCAATGACGATTTACCACTATCATCGATATACACCAAATGNTCGTTAGANGAANCTCCATGCTTCAGTAAGGGAGCCTGTACTTCCAATAGCCCTTTAGGCCATTTACCGTGTACAAGTGCTAAATATTGTTTATTAATAGATTTTTCCTTAAATTTGCGNTGTATATACCTTAGAAATATAGTATTTTTTGAAATTAATATGCACCCAGAAGTGTCACGATCGAGCCTATGTGCCAACTCTAATTCCGGCCANTGTGGATTCATCTGGCGAAGAGCTTCAATCAAACCCAACCGTATGTTGGACCCNCCATGAACTGCTAGTCCCGCCGGTTTATTTATGACGAGTACCTCGTCATTTTCAAATAGCACGCTCTTTTCTAGGAGTTGCCGCATACCCGAACCGAGCTTTTTTGGCGGGACCGCGGTAACCCCCGAGAAGGGTGGAATTCGAATTTCATCACCGGCTTCTAGCTTTTGAGCCGGCTTGCAACGCTTTTTATTTATTCTCACCTCTCCACGGCGAACTAAGCGATAAATCCGGGATCTAGGAACCCCTTTTAAATGTCTAATCAGAAAATTGTCGATTCTTTGACCCTGCTGAGGCTCAAGAACCCTGATGAATTGGACTTTTTTGCTATCTTCTATCATGGGNAGTTCACAAAAGTTGAGAATTTATCGCTTAAGTATTTTACAGCAATCGGTTTATGCGGTAATGGTGTACAATCGCCTCGTTTTTCGATCGACTGATTTTCTAAACTAGTGAAAACCCTAAAACAAGACTTAAACAACCTAATAGGAGACGCACTTGCTTCTTCGGCAAACATGTCGAGTTGCAATGCTAATGTCATTACCGCGTCCAAACCTGGATTTGGTGACTATCAGGCTAATGGGGTAATGGCTATTGCCAAACAATTAAATGTTAAGCCGCAAGAACTGGCCAAGCTTGTCCAAGATCATCTTGAAACTCGCGAGCAAGAGCTAGTTGAACGATTCGAAATTGCCGGTCCTGGATTTATTAATATTTTTCTCCGTGATTCACAGCTAATAAAACGTGCCAATAGTATGTTGGCCAATCCAGATTTGCTCGTTCCTAAAGCCGAATCACCGCAAATCATTGTCGTAGATTATTCATCTCCAAATCTAGCAAAGGAAATGCACGTTGGGCACTTACGGGGCACTATTATTGGCGATAGTCTTGTTCGAATATTTGAGAGATTGGGGCATAAAGTCATTCGGCAAAATCATGTTGGCGATTGGGGAACCCAATTTGGTATGTTGATAGCTTGTATGAGAGAGCTTACTACTGAGCACGATGCTCTGCCAAATGAGCTTACAGATCTGGAGGAGTTTTATAAAGCAGCTAAGCAACGATTTGACTCTGACCCAGATTTTGCTGCCAGCGCGCGTAGTAGCGTAGTCAAGCTACAAAGTAAAGATGCTGAATATATGGCAATCTGGGAACAATTCATCGAAGAGTCTATGCATCATTGCGAGGCTATATACGAAAAACTTAAGGTAACACTTAACCGTGAGGACCTCGATGCCGAAAGTTCTTATAACGATGATCTACCTGAAATAGTGAGGCTGCTTGCCAGCAAGGAATTACTGACCAAATCAGACGGTGCAATGTGCGTGTTTTTGCCAGAATTTGTTGGCAAAAATAATGACCCTTTGCCAGTCATTATTCAAAAATCAGATGGTAGTTATCTCTATTCAACTACTGACTTAGCAGCAATTAAACTCCGTTCTTATGAGCTTAAAGCTGACCGTTCAATTTATGTGGTTGATGTCAGGCAATCTCTACATTTCCAACAGGTTTTTGCTGTAGCAAAATTATCAGGCCTAGCATCTAGTGCTATCTCATTGGAGCATATTTCTTACGGTACTATGATGGGCAAAGACGGAAAACCTTTTAAAACGCGCTCAGGTGAGACTATAAAGCTTATAGAGCTTTTAGATGAGTCAGTGCAACGTGCCTTTACTCTGGTTACTGACAAGAACCCACAGTTCAGCGAATCTGAAAGGCAACAAATAGCAGCAAAAATAGGTATCGCCGCCGTAAAGTATGCGGATCTATCCAAGAATAGAACTAGTAATTATATTTTCGATTGGTCCAGCATGCTTTCATTCGAAGGTAATACCGCACCTTATCTGTTATATGCCTACGCTAGAATCAAAAGCATACTCAGGAAACATCAGGAAATAGCAGATGATCGCTATTTGATCACGCTAGTGTCGGAGCCCGAAGAAAGGGTGCTTTTAGTAAAAAATTTACAACTAACGGAAATTATTCATGCGATCGCTACAGATTGTTATCCCAACCATCTGTGTAACTATCTCTATGAACTTGCTGGTAGCTTTATGCGTTTCTACGAGACCTGCCCCATGCTGAAAGCCGAAACTCCTCTAAAGGAGTCTAGGCTGGCTTTATCCAGACTCACAGCGGAAAACTTACAGCAGGGTCTTCATCTTTTAGGCATAGAAACCCTGGAGAAAATGTAAACGAAGGTATCAGCAAAAATCTACTCCGCGAAGCCTCCCAACATATTTAATATAAAGATTAATTAACGATTTCTAGTAATAACTTGTTAATTTTTGAAGAAAATTCTCCAGGGTCTTCCAGCTGCCCGCCCTCAGCGAGGCTTGCTTGGCCAAACAGGATTGTCACTAGATCTGAAAACCGTTCTTCATCGCTTTCTTGATTCAGTTTACTAAGCAGCGGATGGTCAGGGTTAATTTCAAATATTGGCTTGGTTTCTGGAATTTCTTGCCCGGAAGCTTGCATGATTTTACGCATCTGTGCCCCCATGTCGTGGTCATCGATTGCGAGGCAACTGGGTGATTCAGTGAGCCTGTGGGTAACTCTCACATCTTTGACCCTATCCCCCAGGATTTCCTTAATTCGCGTTACCAGTGGCTCATATTCCTTTTCACTTTTATCTTGCTGTTCACCATCAGCTTCATCTTTAAGTTTTCCTAGATCCAGTTCCCCACGAGCTATATCTTGAAACTGTTTTCCATCAAACTCCTGAAGGTGTCCCATTAACCACTCGTCGATACGATCATGCATTAAAATTACTTCAATCTCCTTCTTCTTAAATATCTCCAAAAGAGGGCTATTACGCGCTGCTTTCAATGATTCAGCGACCAGGTAGTAGATTTTTTCTTGCCCTTCCTTCATCCGTGAAACGTACTCTTGCAGGGCGTGTTCTTGTTCATCTGACTCTGACTGAGTTGTTGTGAACTGTAGTAACTTAGCGACTTTCTCATTGTTGGAATAATCCTCCGCTGGACCTTCCTTTAAAGTTTGACCAAATTGTTTCCAAAATACGTTGTATTTATCCTTATCTTTTTTACGCAGCTTTTCCAGCATATCCAATGCTCTCTTGGTGAGTGCGCTACGAATAGAATCTACGGCAGGGTCTTTTTGCAGAATCTCCCTTGATACATTTAATGAAATATCATTTGAATCTACAACTCCCTTCATAAACCGTAAAAATAATGGCAAAAACTGCTCTGCATCATCCATGATGAAGACACGCTGCACATAGAGCTTCAAGCCCCGAGCTGCTTCCCGGTTCCATAAGTCATACGGCGCTTTGCCAGGGATATAAAGCAAACTGGTATATTCCAGCTTCCCTTCAACTTTGTTGTGACTCCATTCTAAAGGGTCCTCAAAGTCGTGGCTCACATGTTTATAGAATTCCTTATATTCTTCTTTAGAAATATCTTTTCGGGGGCGTGACCAAAGAGCCTTAGCCTTGTTTACTGCTTCGTACTCCTTTTTCTTCTTAACTTTTCCCCCTTTATCTTCTTCCTGGGCTAATTCTTGCTTTTCCATAAGTACTGGAATAGAAATATGGTCCGCGTATTTTTTTACTATACTGTTTAGCCTGAATGCCGCTGCAAATTCCCCCTCGCTTTTCTTTAAATAAAGCGTGACGCATGTACCACGTTCTTTTTTTGTGGCCGATTCAATGGAGTAGTCTGACTCACCACTAGATTTCCAAAGAGTTGAGTCGCCTGGCTTTGTTCCGGCCTTTCGTGTTAACACTTCCACCTTATCAGCGACTATGAATGCTGAGTAGAAACCAACACCGAATTGACCAATAAGCTGAGAGTCTTTCTGCTGATCTCCAGTTAGTGACTCAAGAAATTGCGCCGTTCCAGATTTAGCGATAGTACCCAAATTATTTACTATCTCGTCTCGGTTCATACCAATGCCGTTATCCGAAATCATGATCGTTTTATTCTTTTCGTCGAAATCGATCTTGACTTTTAGCTCTGTGTCTTTCCCCAACAATTTTGGTTTTGAAAGGGCTTCGAATCGGAGCCTGTCAACCGCATCGGAAGCATTTGAAATTAATTCGCGCAAAAATATTTCTTTATTGCTGTATAGGGAGTGGATCATTAAATGCAGAAGCTGTTTCGCTTCCGTTTCAAACCCTCTTACTTCTTGGTCTTGGTCTTGGTCTTGGTGCTGGTTGCCATTTCTTTCTCCAACTATCAGTGCTGGCGCAGTAAAAAACCCGACCATTGTTAAATGGCCGGGTTTATAGATGGGGTCTTAAGACTATTGTTTCAAGCGCTAATCATACGTATTAAAACCGCTTTTATNCTATTTACAGATCCTCGCGCGTTAAGTTTTCAATCCAGAGNTGGATAGGTCTCATAGAANTCAATAGCATCCTGCCGCCTTTCAGCAAGGATATCGAACCGGGCCTTAGTATTATTGATGAAAGTAATATAGCTTTCGGCACCATTACGAGAGTCTTCATCATTGAGATCGGATGCCTCTCTCGCTGCCGACAATGCGCCCTCGAAATCGTCCAATTCCAGTAAAGATCTGGCCAGAAACATCAGGGTATCGCCTTTATCATTAAGCTCTCCCTTATCAATAGCCATCTGGAATGCTTCCGCAGCATCTTCGTAATTCGTCATCACGTAGTGAATATAGCCAACGGTGTCATACCCATCGCCAGTTTCATCTAATTCCGCAGTGCGTTCCGCTGGCTCAAGGGCATCTTCCCACATACTAGCTAACAGATACATCTGAGTATAAGTTTCAAAATTGTCGAGATTCTCTTCTACGAATTCCTTATNNATCCCATCCGCTATGATTTTNGATCCACTAGCTGGAATATCAACCCCTGCCATAGACTGCCCCAGATTCATATATCTAGTTTCGTCGTCAAAGTAATCCTTAAGGTACGCAACATTAAGTGATCTTACTCGTCGCTCCTCATCNTCGACGCTGGCATACACTGCGCTCAAATTCATCCAATCGGTTGGATCGTCGAACAGCACAATCATGGTCTTGGTTAAATCCAGAGCCTTATTAAAATCTTCTATAGTGAAATAAAGNCCATTAAGGTAAGCGTAATCATCTCTATCTAGCGGTNCTCCTTCAGCCAGTATAAATTCCATATAGGAAACCCAATAAGGCAGGGCCTCGGTGAACTCCTCCAGTTGGTAGTGCGCGTAGGAGAGTCCGCGAAATACAAGATCATCTTCATCAAATGAAAAGTCACGCCAAGCTACATAATTGTCGATCGAGGGTCGCCACTCTTCTTCGGCAGCATATAGCTGCCCCAAAGAACGCAAAGTCCGCAATCGTGTATCCTCACGAAGATCTTCAATAGTCAGTATTTCTTCAAAACTTCTGATTGCACCTTGATAATCTTCGAGGGTGAGATAATAGTTTGTGTAGAAATTAAGCAGGGTCGACTTTTCAAAATCGTTCATGCGCTCAAATCGACGTTCTCTTAACTCATCTAGTTCGAGTTTTGCCGCTACGAGATCCGGTTCATCATCCGGATCTTCAGGGGTCATCAATTCTTGAATTCGCGAAATCGAACGCATAACTGCCTGACCGAGAGTTCCACTGGTACGCGCTTGGGGTGGAGCTCGCTGCTCCTCTCCTGCCAACACAAAGCTGGTCGGAAAAATCGCTACGGATAGGGATACTATTAAGAANCCCAGCCCAAGTTTAGTTCCCATTTTCATTATTANTTATTCCTCAAGCTGATAACGGAATAAATACTGTACACCGGACACTTCNACGCCAACNCCATCNTCAACCCGNGGCTGGAATTTAAAACGAGCNGCCGCTCGGACTGAAGACCTGTTGAAAATTTGAGGCGGTTCCGCATCGACAACCGTAATTGTTTCTTCTTCGACACTACCCAAGCCGTTCACTGTAAAACTAACTAGGCACCATCCTTCAATTCCTCTCTGAGCAGCCCGGGTAGGATACTGGGGAGCAATTGCAACCAGNGGCAAATAATCACCATCTGTAGCGTTAATAGATGCGTTGCTGAGTTGTAACCCAGTATCGATATCAATGGACACACGCGCAATATTAAGAGAGGGGCCAGAATCCANGTTGATCTGTTTGTCTTGCAGTTCTGGCTGTTCCTCCGTCAGCTCCTCAATCGGCTCCGGCTTATCGATTTCCTCAATCACTTCCAGCTCTATGTCTGGCATGGTTGCATCGACAATCTTGACGACTGACAGACGTTCCGAAAGAGTCTCACCAGTGGCTATAAGGACTGACATAAAAAAGAAAAGTCCCAGGGTAACGCCAGCAGCAATCCCCATNGATATGGCCCATCTGACTACTATCATCGTNTATGCCTCCGCTGAAATAGATACATCTTCAATATTTGCTTCACGCGCTGCTTCCAGGATTATCAATACCTGCTCATTATTTGCGTTCTGGTCAGCCTGTATAATGATGGCCGAATTCGGTGCGTCCGCTAACCGTAATTCAAAACGCGAACGGATAAATCGTGGATCGATCTGCTCGCCGTCGATCCAGATATCTCCTGCTGGTCCGACAGCAATTAGAATNAGATCTCCNGCGGTATCTTCTACTGTGGACGCCTCCGGTTTNGTGACCTCGATACCTGCCTCGGTGACAAATACTGACGTAACAATAAAGAATATAAGGAGAATAAAGACNACATCGAGCATCGGCGTGAGGTCAATCTCGCCGGCATCTTCCTGATCCTTCCTTTTCATCAAGCCTGATTTCATTATCTTGCCCTTCTATTCTATAACCTAGCAGCTTTGCTTACTGTGATATCGGTAAATGGTCTTCCAAGAGCTCCAAATCACGATCGATTTTGCCCTTCAAATAGTTATAAGCAAAAATGCCAGAAATAGCACCAACCATACCGGCCATAGTCGGAATCGTGGCCATGGAAACGCCTCCAGCCATCGATTTAGCATCGCCACCTCCACTGACAGCCATAGTGAAGAATACGGTGATCATTCCAGTCACTGTTCCGATCAATCCAAGNAGAGGACAAATAGTNACCAAGACTTCGATAATTGGCATGGTATTACGAACATCCAGTGAAATCTTGGAGATCATCATGTTTCGGATATGATGCGCACTCCATGATTTCGTGTCTGAGCGGGCATTCCAGTTCGCTAGAGTTGTTTTAACATTTTTCTTGTGAGTTGTATTGAGATACCAGATCCGTTCAAACACCAGTGACCACTTTACGAGCAGCAGACCCGCGATGACGTTTAACACCGGGCCACCACGGTTCATGAAGGAGCTTACTGCATCAAGAATATCGAGAAATGCGAAATACATTGTAGAGCCTCTAAAAAATTTAAGATTAGCGTGCTGCTAACCGTTCCGCTTTCTCGGCGATCATTCCAGTCGCCTGCTCTTCCAGAATATGTATGATATTGTCGGCGCGACTCTTAACTACCGTATGCATAAAGATAGTTGGAATAGCCACAGTGATACCTAGCACCGTTGTCATCAGGGCTTGTGAAATACCGCCGGCCATAATGGTAGGATCTCCAGCGCCATACACCGTGATTTGCTGGAACACCTGAATCATGCCAGTTACAGTTCCAAGTAATCCCCCCAGAGGCGCGATAGTTGCGATCATTTTTATTATAGTAAGCATCCTTTCCAACCGAGGAGTTTCTTGCAAAATTGCTTCTCCAAGCTTCAGCTCAAGCGTTTCAGTATCCGCTGACGGATTGGACTCAGCAACGAGCAACACCCGGCCTAGCGGGTTGTTCTTACCTGGTTTGTCCTTTTTAAGCTGTGCNCGGACCTTAATCGATACGAGAGAGAGAATCAGCAAGCGGAGAAAAGCGATCGAGATTCCGACTATCCCCACACCAATAATGATAAACCCGATGATGCCCGAGTTATTTCTTACCTGCTCTTCAACTGTTGGGAAATTAATCAAATTTGCTAATACCTGACCACCAACACCGCCCGTTGGNTCTATACCAACGCGAGTAAATCCAGAAGACGCGCCCTGTAGGTCGNCNGCCGCATTCAAATAAGNCGCATCCGGTTGACGCGGCAATACCTGCAAATGGCCAATAGCGCCGGTGTATCTCAGGTATTCGCCGTCTGAAACGGCATTGAANGAACCAANTCGGGTAATGCTCCGATTCGCAGTATCNCCGTTTGGAAGTGAAACTTCACCGTTGTAAGTGACAACACGCCCAGACTCGGTCAACTCTTGGTGCATAAAGAACCAAAACCGCTCCATCTCGGAGATATTGAGTTGTTCAATAGTACTGCCAGCTCGCTCTATAATTTCTTCGAGTTGCTCTGCCCGTCCGACAAATTGCGCACTTATAAGCGAGTTTTGAAAATTACTTAAGAAATCTCCAGCTACACCCTGCAATGTACCGAATAACTCATTTAAGTCTCCGCGGCGCTCCCGAAGGATCTCACGTTTATCCGCAATGATAATTTCATTAGCCTCGAATTGGTCACTGAGCTGATCTTGTAAATCCTCCTGTTCAAGAATGCGATCATTCGTGATATCCAATATTTCTTGTTGTCGATTGGCGTTCTGCTCAAATTCCTGCACACGCTGCGAATATTCTTCGGACTCTGCAACCCGGTCTTGCTCTACAAGGTCAAGTAAGTTCCCAAGGGATGTTGCTTGTGCAAAAAGCTGCGAGGAACCCGTAAACAGGAAAACACCTACTGCAAAGCCGGTTATTTTAGTTAAATTTTTCACTGTACTGACTCCGGAGCAAGAACTGGTAAGTTGATAATTTGTGGCGCATCTAATTGTGAGGCAACCCTAATTGCGGTTTGGGCGGCCGTACGGTAATCCCCATCATCAAGGATTTCCCACTGCCTACCCGCATTATCCCAGGCGCCTGTTTGTTGCCGGTCAGTAGTTTGATAAAGCAACGCTACTC
>NZNL01000011.1 GCA_002694855.1 Gammaproteobacteria bacterium | reverse complement strand
CAATGCGCTAATGCAATTCGAGCACTGAGCATGGATGCCGTCCAGAAAGCGCGTTCGGGCCACCCTGGTGCCCCGATGGGTATGGCAGACATTGCTGAAGTACTTTGGAATGACTATCTAAATCACAATCCCGGTAATCCTCAGTGGTTTAATCGAGATAGATTTGTGCTTTCCAATGGTCATGGATCAATGCTTATTTACTCGCTTCTTCATCTAACTGGATATGACATTCCGATGAAGGAGTTAAAGAATTTCAGGCAGCTTCATTCAAAAACTCCAGGCCACCCTGAATATGGCTATACACCTGGCGTGGAAACTACTACTGGCCCGCTAGGCCAGGGGTTGGCCAATGGAGTAGGCATGGCGATTGCGGAGAAGACTCTCGCGGCCCAGTTCAACCGAGAAGGGTACAAGATAATAGACCACTATACTTACGTATTTGTTGGCGATGGCTGCCTGATGGAAGGAGTATCCCATGAGGTCAGTTCTTTGGCTGGAACTTTGCAGTTGGGTAAATTGATCGTGTTTTACGACAACAATGGTATATCTATTGATGGCGAAGTGGGGCAATGGTTCTCCGACGANACAGACAAACGCTTCGAAGCATACGGTTGGCAGGTGTTGAGTGCGGATGGCCACGATACGGAATCTNTCAGCCGNGCCATTAAAGAAGCGCGAGCTGAATCCATTAAGCCCAGCATTGTTAANTGTAGGACCATCATTGGTTTTGGGGCTCCCAACAAGCAGGGCACCGCAGCCACTCATGGTGCTCCTTTGGGTGAGGAAGAGGTTGCCGCCACCCGTGAGCGANTGGACTGGCATCACCCGCCATTTGTAATNCCCGAGGAAATAAAGCAAGCNTGGAATGCNACNGAGAAAGGGTTTGCCGCTGANTCGGCTTGGAAAGAAAAATTGGTTGTCTATGAAGAAGAATATCCTGAGCTAGCGATGGAATTGGTGCGACGGATNAAGGGAGAAATACCAAGCTACTTCGTGGAGAAAGCTGATGAATTTATTGCCNANTGCGACGCCAATCCTGAAGATATAGCTAGCCGCAAGGCGTCGCAAAATTGCATAGAAACCTATGCTTCAATATTGCCTGAACTGATCGGTGGTAGCGCTGATCTCACCGGTTCCAATCTAACTTTATGGTCTGGTAGTACGCCTATAACAGAAAAGGCAGATGGCAACTACATCTATTTCGGCGTACGGGAATTTGGCATGACCGCTATCGCTTCTGGTATAGCCCTGCATGGAGGATTTATACCTTACACAGCAACATTTTTGATCTTTATGGAATATGCAAGAAATGCGGCTCGTATGGCAGCGCTTATGAAACAGCGAAGTATACTGGTGTATACCCACGATTCAATCGGGCAGGGCGAAGATGGGCCTACTCACCAACCGGTGGAGCAACTTTCCAACTTACGAAGCACTCCCAATATGTCNGTCTGGCGCCCTTGTGACAACGTGGAGGCGGCNGTAGCCTGGAAAGCTGCCATACTCAGAAGGAATGGCCCCACTGCCTTGATTTTCTCGCGCCAAGCGATTCCCCATCAGAAGCGGGGAGGTCAAGAGGCCAAGGACATCAATTATGGCGGCTACATATTGCAAGATTGCGCAGAAAAGCCAACGCTAATAATCATCGCTACNGGCTCCGAGGTAGGTATCTGTCGGGAAGCAGTGGAAGCATTGCAAGCCGATGGCGAACAAGTACGTCTAGTATCGATGCCNAGTGTCGACGTGTTTGAGGAACAAGATGCCGAGTATCGAGAAAGTGTTTTACCTGCCAGTGTACGCAATCGCCTAGCTGTAGAAGCAGGTGCTGCGGACTACTGGTATAAGTTGGTAGGGCTTGATGGCAAGATTATGGGCATGAAGAGTTTTGGGGAATCCGCTCCCGGTGGTGTTTTGATGAGTCATTTTGGGTTTAGCGTCGACAATGTTATCGAAACTGCTCGGTCTTTTAGTTAGTTCACCAAAGATCGATCCTGCTGTTTGGTAGACTTTCATGCTCTATAATATAGCTTTCAACGGTTATGATCGTATAGGCCTTTGCGCGCTGTGACTTTAGCGATGCAGTCAGAGCTATGCACTCCATAAATTGATGATTTTTCTTATTTAGAGAACCTGACCATGACTTTTCTGCGAATGGAAGAGCTTGATCTCACAGGCAAACATGTACTGATTCGCGAAGACTTGAATGTTCCTATTAGGAATGGGGTGGTTAGCAACGATATGCGGATCAAAGCAGCTCTTCCGACCATAGAACAAGTAAGGGCTGAGTCGGAAACAGTGATTCTGATGTCGCACCTGGGCCGGCCTGAGGAAGGTAAACCGATTTCTAAACAACCCGAGTTTTCTCTGCGACCCATCGCCAATCGTCTAGCTGAATTGCTCGCTTGTCGGGTTGAACTGATTGAGGATTACCTAGATAAGCCTGATGCTGTTAGGAATTCTGACGCTGACNTCGTTTTGCTGGAAAACGTACGTATCAACAGTGGTGAAAAAGCTAACGATGATGGGTTGGCCACTCACTATGCCAAGCTNTGCGATGTGTTTGTCATGGATGCTTTCGGCACGGCGCATCGCGCTCAGGCCAGCACNCATGGGATCGCCAGGTATGCACCGACCGCATGTGCTGGCCCGCTACTGGCACGCGAACTACAAGCTTTGGAGCGTTCCCTGATGAAACCGAAGCGACCGATGNTAGCTATTGTAGGNGGGGCCAAAGTATCCAGTAAGCTTGGTGTACTCAACAAATTAGCGAATAAAGTGGATCAGCTTATTGTNGGGGGGGGTATCGCGAATACATTTTTACTTGCAAGCGGATTTGAGGTAGGCCAATCGTTGTGTGAGCCGGAGTTTGTAGACGCCGCTAAAATGTTAATGCAACGTACTAATATTCCATTGCCTACTGATGTAGTGGTTGCGAAGAAGTTTTCATCTGATGCTGAAGCTCACACAAAAGCTGTTGCTGAGATCGAAGAAGATGACTTTATCCTCGATATTGGCCCGGAAACGGCAATGCAACTGACAAATCTGATTAGTACCATGAAGACAATTATCTGGAATGGGCCGATGGGTGTCTTTGAGGTACCTCAGTTTGCCGAGGGGACAGTAAAAATTGCGCAAGCTGTTGCTGGTAACAAGGGATTTTCGATTGCCGGTGGGGGTGAAACTATCGCCGCAATTGACAAGTTTGGTGTGACTGAAACTATTTCCTACATCTCGACCGGAGGTGGCGCCTTCCTGGAATATGTGCAAGGAGAGAAACTGCCGGGTGTACAGATATTAGAAGAAAGAGGAGTTGCGAATTAACATTNCAGGAGAAATAATANNGACTACTNNTTGATGCAAAGACAAGCGGAAACGAATAAATANGTAGAGGGTTTATCATGGCACTTATCAGTTTGAGGCAGTTACTGGATCACGCGGCAGAAAATGGCTACGGAGTACCGGCATTTAATGTGAATAACCTGGAACAAGTGCGGGCTATCATGGAAGCAGCTGATGAATTAAATAGCCCTGTTATTCTGCAGGCATCGGCAGGCGCTCGTAAATATGCTGGCTCTAACTTCCTGAAGCATCTTATCCAAGCAGCCATCGAAGAGTTTCCGCATATTCCCATTGTTATGCATCAAGATCATGGTGTATCACCGGCGGTTTGCCAGCGATCTATCCAGCTTGGTTTCTCCTCGGTCATGATGGATGGTTCACTCGCGGAAGATGGCAAGACACCGACGGATTACGACTACAACGTACGCGTTACCAAGATGACTGTGGAGATGGCTCACGCCTGCGGTGTGTCAGTTGAGGGTGAGATTGGTTGCTTGGGCTCCTTAGAAACCGGCATGGCAGCCGAAGANGATGGCGTGGGGGCGGAAGGNAAACTGGANAAATCACAATTGCTTACTGATCCTCAGGAAGCATTAGANTTTGTCGATGCTACGGGTGTCGATGCACTTGCTATAGCAGTAGGTACCAGCCATGGTGCGTATAAGTTCAGCCGNCCACCGACTGGCGATATTCTGGCTATCGATCGTATCAAGGAAATTCATGAGAAAATTCCCAGCACTCACTTAGTAATGCATGGCTCTTCTTCAGTACCCCAGGATTGGTTAGCAGTTATAAACAAATACGGGGGCGAGATTCCGGAAACCTANGGTGTCCCCGTTGAAGAAATCCAGGAGGGCATACGACACGGAGTCCGTAAAGTGAATATTGATACTGATTTGCGGCTCGCATCAACTGGTGCGGTGAGGCGATTCCTAGCCGAGAACAAATCAGAATTCGATCCTAGGAAATTCCTAACGCCAACCATANNCGCTATGAAGGATATCGTGAAGGCACGNCTGNAAGACTTTGGCACGGCGGGACAAATTGCCAAGTTTGGGAGGATTTACAACCTAGAGGAAATGCACCATCGTTATTCTGATACTAGCCGATAATTAGCCGGTCAGACACACGAGGGCGAGACTGGTTATGTTTAGTCGAGACAATGCTGAACAAATCCGAGATAGCTTGCCTCTGAATTTTTTTAATTCCAATTCCAACAAGGAAGAGAAGACCCCTCTCCTTCAGACCTACCTGCAATACTATGGATTGAATTTCACTGGTGATGATGGAGGTAGTAAACACTGCGCCGGCATTGTCAATAATGGGGGATTCAAAATAGTTTGCCACTATTTTATGGTGTCATTGGAGCGCCAGAAGGGGACGGCTTTCCTGTTGCACGGCTACTTTGATCACACCGGGTTGTATGGTCATCTGATAAGGCATTGCTTGCAACTTGGTTATGAAGTAGTGATCTTCGACCTTCCGGGCCATGGCCTGTCCAGTGGTCCAATAGCCGAGATTGATTCTTTTCGACAATATAGCGAGGCGTTCCTCAGAGTTTTGCACCAGGCAAAAGGTTTTAAGGTCAATCAGCCATGGATTGTTATTGGGCAAAGTACTGGGGCCGCTATTATTATGGATGCATTACAGGACACAAATCTTGNCGACCAGTTTCCAGTNCAGTGCTATATCTTGCTGGGGCCATTTTTNCGNCCTAAACGCTGGATTACCAGTAAGNTGCTATTTATGTTNACCCGCTGGTTTATTAGATCGGCGCGGCGCAAATTTGCAATGAACAGTCACGATGAAGAGTTNCTGAANTTCCTNCNCACCCGTGATGCCTTGCAAAGTAAGNAATTGCCACGGANCTGGGTGNTGGCNATGATTGAGTATCAAAGGCGATTTGCACGGGCGAAGATATGTGATGAGGCTTTACACATAATTCAAGGCACCGGTGATGAAACCGTGGACTGGCGATACAACCTNTCACACATTCAAGAAAAGTTTCCCAAGTCTAAAATCTATATGATTCCCGATGCGCGCCACCATTCGGTGAANGAATCACCAGAGTTCCGGGATCGGATCTTTTCCTCACTAGACCAGATTATCGAGGATGCAGGGTAGAACTTTATCTTTAAGCGAACAGTGCCATTACCCTCATTTAACCTGACCAGAGCTATTTCGTTGAATTGGTCGTTAATATAAATGACGAGATAGCCCAGCTATACGATGAGGTGTAGTAAGATTAAGNCAAGTTGATTTAGNNGTGTATAAAAACCGACCAAGAAANGTTTCCATCTGNAAGAATATCAGCGTANACTNNTCGATCGGTCAAAGTGGGCCGATGGGTTGCTNTTTTTNTTGCAATNCGACCAAGTAAATTTTGAAACAGCAAGAGAGCAATATGTCAGAATCAGTTGAAGGTACCGTTAAGTGGTTTAACGACGAGAAAGGATTTGGATTTATAGAGCAGGAAGGTGGTAAGGATGTGTTTGTGCATTTCAGCGCCATCAATGGCTCGGGAAGAAGAACGCTTCATGAAGGGCAAAAAGTGACCATGGAAGTTACTACAGGTCAGAAAGGCCCCCAAGCGGAAAACGTCAACCCGCTTTAATTGTTATAGGCCTTTAGCGAGTCCCTGCCGGAATAATAAAAAGCTTGAAAGTTAGGTTTGAAACAGAATTGAAGTAAATCTGAAGCGATTCAGATAAGATATATTTCTCTGATCATACTGATCTTGCTAACGATTTTCTTATTTTTACGGTGAATAGTAATACCCTANTGTATTAGGGTAGCAATGTNTTTACGCCTGTAATCGAGCCAAGTAACAAGCGATCAGCTCCGCGGTTTGCAAACAAACCACTGGCNACCACACCTGTTATTTGGTTTAGGTCATATTCTAGTTTCCTGGGGTTTAGTATTTCCAGGTTGAAGACGTCTATAATATGGTTACTGTTATCCGTAACGCAGTTTTCTCGGTACACTGGATCGCCTCCCAACTTCACGATCTGCCGTGCNACGTAACTTCTTGCCATTGGGATGACTTCCACCGGCAGCGGGAATTTACCCAGAGTGCTCACAAGCTTTGAATCATCAGCAATGCAAACGAATTCTNTTGAGGCGGCGGCAATGATTTTTTCTCGAGTGAGTGCGGCGCCACCACCCTTGATCAACTGCAAGTGATCGTTGGCCTCGTCTGCGCCGTCCACATAGACCGAAATTTCCCCGACGGCGTTTAAATCGAATACAGGGATATTGTGTTCCTTAAGACGACGGGTAGACTCTTCAGAACTGGCAACTGTACCATTAAGTTTGTGACTGATTTTNCCCAGTTCTTCGATGAAGAAATTAGCGGTAGAACCAGTTCCGACCCCCACGATTGTGTCATCGTCAAGCATTGATNCAACATGTTCGAACGCNGCCTGCGCGACAGCTCGTTTTAATTCATCTTTTGTCATTNCCATCACCTACTGTTGCTGGAATGTAATACTCAATTTGCTTTTAAAGTTCCNAGTAACTGGCCCATGCGTACCGGCGTTTCCGCAGTGAGAGCANCATCAAGCTNTATAGTTCCGGGNCCAAATAATACAATAGCGGTAGAACCTGATTTNAATCTACCCATCTCTGCGCCAGTTGGTAACTCGATAGGAGGACTATAAGTTTCATAACTCATAACCCGCAATTTGCGAGTTCTTGGGCTTGGACATACTTGCCCGGACCAGACCGTTTCTATACCAGCTATGATCATAGCGCCTATCAATACCAGCGCCATCGGTCCGGCTCTCGTTTGAAAAAGGCAAATCACCCGCTCATTACGTGCCAATAAATTGGGCACATACCCAGACATTCTCTGATTGACCGAAAATAGCCTGCCCGGCACATAGATCATTTTTTCCAACCGTCCGGCCAGTGGCATATGAACTCTGTGGTAATCCCTGGGAGATAAATAGATAGTTGCGAATGTGCCAGCCGAGAAATCGGCTACCAAGGCAGAATCGTCCCCCAGTAGGTCAGCGACCTTAAAGAATCTGCCTTTCGCCTGCAATAAGGAATCTTTCTCAATGGCCCCGGCCTGGCTAATTACACCATCGGCTGGACACACTACAGCACTTTCTCCTTCAACTAGTGGCCTAGCCTCTGGTTTGAGTTCTCGAGTAAAGAAGGCATTGAAATTCTCAAACTGATCAAGGTCCGAAAGCAATGCTTCGCTCATATCGACCTTGTAAAAACCAATAAATGCCTTGATTAGCGCTTTCCTGAAGAGAACTGTTTCGGTGAACATTGCTATAAAGCGTGATAACGCATGGTGGGGTAAAAGATATTGGAGGAAGGCAAATAAATGGGACATGAGATTAAGCTAACCTTCTTGCTTCAGCGCTCAACTGGGGTGTCAGGGTGATTCCCCCACTCAGACCAGGAACCGTCGTAGGCTTTGATATCAAGCCCCAAAATTTTACCTACTAAGTAACTGAGTCCGGAACGGTGATGAGTCTGGCAATGGGTAATTATTTTTTTGTTGTTATCAATGCCTAAAGATTCCAGTTCACGTTTTAGTATGTCCAAGGGTTTCAATCTAAGATTACTATCGTGGTCTATCAGTTCTAGCCAGTCCAGATTCACAGCACCTGGAATGTGTCCATTTTTCAGCGCCGTGACTTTGGTTCCCGTGTATTCTTCCAGAGCACGTGCGTCCCAAACAATAGAATCGCTGTCACCGATTTGGCTTAGCACATCGCCCAGATCGACAACGACACTCCTGTCTATTTGGGCGACATAATCCGAAGGTTCTTGTTCTGCTATACCGCTCGAGATGGGGTGAGCCTCATTTATCCAAGCTACCAGCCCGCCATTTAAAAAGGAGTGGTTATGATGGCCGAGAACGTCCAGTGTCCAGATTAACCGACCTGCCCAGCCCCCCCCTTCGTCGTCATATGCCACAACGTGCTTTTCTTTGCTTAGACCAATACGAGAAAAAATTGTACTTAAATGTTTGGCATTGGGGAGTTTGCCTGTAGCTGGTTTGATACCGCTCACTAATTCAGCCGGCCTGATTAACACAGAACCGGGAATGTGATGATTGAAAAATACCTCTTCGGCACACACCGCCACCAGGAGGATCTGATCCGAAGGCATAACCGGCAGTAACTCTTCAATTTCAAGAGTGAGCGGGAATACGTTTTGCGATTCAGGATTCATAGCACATTTTTTTTCAAGAAATTTACAGGGTCACTATTCTAATTTTATCTATTCAGGGAGTTTCCATCATCTGTAAAATCTTGAAATAGTTCTCCAAGCGTTGAGGAAAAATCTTTCCTGCAATGAGCGCTTCCTGGATTGCACAGCCTGGCTCGGTCTGGTGGGAGCAATCCCGAAATTTGCAGTTTCCTGCGAGTTCGTTCAGTTCTCTGAACCCACTTAACAGTTCCGTTTGTGTAATATGCCCTAGGTGAAACTCCCTTATTCCTGGGGAGTCGATCACGTCACAGTTGCGTAGGTGAAAAAGTCTAGCTGTCGTTGTNTTATGCGTGCCCTTATATTTTTTTTGGGACAGGTCANCTACGTCTGTCANNTCAGCTAATCCCAGCCGGTTAACCAGCGAAGATTTNCCGACTCCGGACTGTCCGACNAACACGGTAGTCTTGNCCGATAAGNCTTCTTCGAGTTCNGCAATGCCTCTGCCAGTCAGGGCCGAAACCCGTTGTACTGGNTACCNGAGNTCNTCGTAAATNGACAATATACTGTTGAATTCGTCGGAGTTTTGCTCATTCAGTAAGTCNATTTTATTGAANACCAAAAGCGGCTCCAGTCCTAGNTTATCAACGGCCACTAGGTAGCGGTCAATGAGATTCATAAATGGCNCAGGCATTACGGCAAAAACAATAAGAACGATATCGATGTTGGCTGCAACTGGTTTCANGTTTCCNGCCGCGTCCGGCCTCGCAAACAAATTTTGACGCTCGTTAACCGCGACAATGACGCCGCTTTCATCGCTTTCNTGGTCCCAGACCACTAAGTCACCTGTTACCAGATCAGGCAGGTTCGCCCTTTGGTGACATCGCACAGTTNGTGGAGACCCATTTTTATTGAGCACTTCTACATCTAACTGTTTACCGAAGTGACTGATGATTCTGCCNTTGCAGTTGCTGCTAGTGTTGGCATTGCTGAATTGGCTATATGTAACGGCCTCAATTTCTCTTTGTTGTTTCTCGGTTATGCGAGACTTCTGATGTTTGCTTAGCCGTCTTTTGCTCATAAATATTGGGTAGTCNAGAANATAATGCGATAAATGTATTAAAGTGCCACGATTATTGCATATTCTGGCTATTCAAGCTTTGCTACAATGTCTGGTAACAAGCGCAACACACTAACGAAATTCAATGGATAAAAACCTGAACCTTGTCTGGCTGGATCTGGAAATGACCGGGCTCATTCCTCAATCAGATCGTATCATCGAGATTGCTACTATGGTGACCGATCCAGCATTAAACATCCTCGCGGAAGGTCCAATTCTCGCCATCAAGCAACCAGATGAACTACTGGATGCTATGGATGAATGGAATCAAAAACATCACGGTAGCTCGGGATTAATTGGCCGGGNAAAGAGTAGCTCTATTGATGAACCGGAAGCGGAACGTCAGACGCTAGAGTTTCTGTCAGAATATTCCACAAAGAATGCATCACCACTGTGTGGCAATAGCATTTGTCAGGATCGCCGGTTCATGGCAAATTACATGCCCGAATTGGAAGCGTTCTTTCACTACCGTAATCTTGATGTGAGCTCTATCAAAGAGCTAGTGCGGCGGTGGAAGCCTGAGATCATGGAAGGACTCTTCAAGCAGAGCAAGCACCAAGCAATGGATGATATTAAGGACTCAGTTAACGAACTGAAATATTACCGAGAACATTTCATTAAAGCCTGACAAGCTATCCAGTACGCTGCCCATGTTGCTCAAGGGCCCACTGTACATGTTCACGCACTAGTTTTGACGGATGATTGAGAGATGCTTTGAGCGCTGTAATTGTTTCTTCATTTGTATTCGCATTTCCTAGAGCCACAGCAATGTTACGTAACCAACACTCGTAGCCAATTCTGCGAATAGGTGAACCGCTGGTCTTGAGGAAAAATTCTTGTTCCGTCCATTGAAATAATTCAATGAGTTTAGCGTCATCTAGGTTGTGTCGCGGCGAAAAATCTGTTTCTTCGCTAATTTGGGTAAACTTGTTCCAAGGGCACACGAGTTGGCAGTCATCACATCCGAAAATGCGATTGCCCATAGGTTTGCGAAATTCCTCCGGGATGGATCCACGTAACTCGATCGTCAAGTAAGAAATACAGCGTGTAGCGTCCAGCACTTTTGGTCCAATAAATGCCTGGGTAGGACAGATATCTAGACAGGCAGCGCAGGAGCCACAGTGATCACTGTCTCTATCATCTATAGGCAAAGGAAGATCAGTAAATAGTTCCCCGAGNAAAAACCAGGACCCAGCGTTTTTATTAATTAACATNGTGTTCTTTCCAATCCAGCCCATGCCTGATTTCTCCGCCAATGCNCGTTCTAGCACTGGTGCGCTGTCGACGAAAGCCCGATATCCAAACGCTCCGGCAGCTTCTTCGATCTTATCAGCTAGCTGCTGGAGTCTTTTTCGAACAAGCTTGTGGTAATCCCTGCCCCTGGCATAACGGGAGACATAGGCTCGGTCGCGTTGCTGNATGGGATGGAGAGAATTCGATTTGCTGACTGAGTAATCCATACGCGCAGTGATTATACGAATTGTCCCCGGGTGCAACTGTTCTGGGTGGCACCGCTTTTCGTGATTTTCTGCCATGTAAGTCATGGCGCCGTGATAATTGTTGTCAATCCAGGCAGACAAGTATTTTGCATAGTTGTCTAAATCGGCATCGGTAATGGCGATTTGCTGAAAACCAAGTTCGCTTCCCCATACCTTTATCTGGGACGCAAGCTGAGAATAGTTAAGCTTTGGCATGATTAAGTCAGTAGCAATAAGCGACAGAATATCTCGGCAGTCTTTTCAAGCGCAGAANCATCGTAGCAGAAACATACAAGCAGCAAGTATGTTTTTGGTGAAATCTCATTAGACGGAGCAAGCGGAATGGCCTCCGCTAAATTCTTTGAAGCGTTTCGTGTATCAGCAAGCTGATTTATTGAGCGGNGACTTNGCTTTCCTGTAACCATTCGTTGAGTTCAATAATATCCTGGGGTGTGAGAATACCAGCAATCTGTTTCAGGACCAGGGTGTCAATTACATATGTATAGCGTGCGTCCGCATACATTCGTAAAGCACGAAATAGATTTTCTCGAGCCAGTAACACCTCAACGATGTTTCGGGTGCCTACTTCTGCTCCTAATTCCGTCGCATCCAGCGCGCTCTGCGCCGATGTTATGGATTGTTGTCGCTGCGCAATAACCAATACATCGGTATTTACACGCCTATAGGCGTTACGGATATTCTGGGTTAGCTCNCGCTTGGTAAGTTCCAGTGATTCCTGNGCCNCGACAACATTGTACTCAGCCGCACGTTTTCTTGAACTGAGGGTTCCGCCGGTGTANAGAGGAATATTGAGGTTCAAAGCGAGTTGGGTTCGGTCACTGGCACCGCCACCAATTTGAANACCTTGACTTACTATTGGTGCAGTAACAATGTGACCATAGAACCCTTGTAAATCTAATGTAGGCAGGCCGTCTGACTTGCGTGCCCGTAAAGTTTGACGTGAGGCGTCTAAATTAAATTCGGCGGCGGCAATCGCTAGNCTGTTATTGTCTGCTTGAGTTTCCCATTGGTTGAGATTGCCTTCCACTTNTACAATTGGAAAGTTGTCAAGCAGTTCATCGATATCAGGATGACCTTGGCCGGTGATGGCTTCAAGCGCTTCGTACCGCGACCTNAGGAAATCCTGTTGCAGTATTGTCGTATTTCTTGCTAGGTCATACGCAGCCTGACTGTCGTATACATCGGTGATAGCTACTAGGCCAACTGCTTCCCGTTGTTGGGTTTGTTCTAGAGACCGCTGNGCAGCCTCCTCTTCCTGGATATTGGTTTCTAGCAGGTCTTGAGCACGCAATACATCAAAGTAAGCGGTGGCTACTCGCATGATCAAATCCTGCTCCTGAGCGGCGAGATTCACTGCNGCTGCTCTGTCNGTAGCCTCGGCACTTTGAAAGCTGTACCAGTTGGGGAGATTGAATACGCTCTGGGTAAGGCTAACACCCCAGTTGTGGTTGTTAATACCTGGACGGAAGCTGTGATCGTCCCTCACCTTGGTGCGTACTGTCTCGCCAGTTAGTGGGTTAGTCATATTGATGTATTGAGAATCAGTAAAGCCACTAGTGAGTCGCGAAGTACCGGCTCCAACTCCTAGTGAGGGCAACATGCTGGAGCGACTCTGTATAACATTCTCCCGATTTGCNCGATAACTTGCCTGCGCTTGTTTGAGNCTAGGATCATTATCCAACGCNAGTTGCAAAATGGTGACCAAATCATCTCCATAGCTCAGTGAACTANNCAGGCTGCNAAATAATAAAATTCCGATAAACTTCGTTCTGCGTAACATAGTTTGTGACCTTTCTACTTAAAAAGNGGATTGATCATTCAGTGATATANATGATCAAATGAGAATTNCGGNTGGCGGTTTTGAAGCAAGACGGCATTCTACACAGTGTAACTAAAAGTGACAATTAAGAGCTTCTTTCATCTGGCCGTTTGCGACGAGCAGCACTTATATACCCATCAAACGCTTCGCGAAATTTAGCATTAGCACAAAATTTCACCCTTTAGACTGTTATTACTTTGTTCCAAATTTGGGGCATAATGTTTGTTCATTTTTTGCTCTGCCGACCTCTGGCCATCAGAGACAGATTTACGCTCTGTATTAAGATCTGTATTAAGAAAGGAGCAANCATAATTGCTGGTTTCGCCAACAGTACAGGAACCTTTAATGAACGCCAATCCCAAAAATTTCTTAGATAGAATTGANCAGTTGGATACTAGTGCCCAAAAACATTTTCCAAATTCCAGGAAGGTATACGTTGAAGGTAGTCGTCCGGATCTGCAGGTTCCCATGCGGGAGATTACCCTGACATCAACACAGACTGAGTCGGGTGTTGAAGGCAACCCACCGATTCGTGTTTACGATTCATCTGGAATTTATTCCGATNCCGATTGTGAGATTGATTTGCGAGCTGGGCTTCCNTCTCTTAGGGCTCCCTGGATACTAGAACGNGGAGACTCGGAACAATTAAAATCGCCAAGTTCCGACTTTGGGAANGTGCGTTTTAGCGANGCANAAACNGCACATCTTCGCTTCGAGCANATCAAGAATCCGTTGCGAGCCAAGTCGGGAGAAAACGTTACGCAGCTTCATTATGCGCGACAGGGCATAATTACTCCCGAAATGGAGTTCGTTGCGATACGTGAAAATACGGCTCAGCAACAAGCTTCAGAACAGCCGGAGCTGGCAGCACAACATCATGGTCAATCGCACGGGGCCAGCATACCATTTGAAATAACACCTGAATTTGTCCGTAACGAGATAGCCTTAGGTAGAGCAATAATTCCTGCCAACATAAATCATCCTGAAATTGAGCCGATGATTATTGGTCGTAATTTTCTGGTGAAGGTAAACGCTAATATTGGTAACTCCGCAGTCACATCCTCAATAGAAGAAGAGGTCGAAAAATTAGCGTGGTCCGCATTGTGGGGTGCAGATACAGTTATGGATTTATCAACGGGCAAAAACATACACGAAACTCGTGAATGGATAATTCGTAATTCAATGGTGCCTATTGGCACTGTACCAATTTACCAGGCTTTGGAAAAAGTTGATGGTGTTGCTGAAAATCTCACTTGGGAAATTTACCGCGATACACTGATCGAGCAGGCTGAACAGGGAGTAGACTACTTTACCATTCACGCGGGGGTGCTACTCCGTTACGTGCCACTCACTGCAAAACGCGTTACAGGGATTGTATCCAGAGGAGGATCCATTATGGCAAAGTGGTGTCTTTCCCACCATAAGGAAAATTTTCTGTATACGCATTTTGAAGATATTTGTGAAATCATGAAAGCCTATGATATTTCTTTTTCCCTAGGCGACGGATTAAGACCAGGGTCCATCGCCGATGCTAATGATGTAGCTCAGTTCAGCGAGCTGGAAACTTTAGGTGAGCTGACTAAGATAGCTTGGGAACATGATGTGCAGACAATGATTGAAGGCCCCGGACATGTACCTATGCATATGATTAAAGAAAACATGGACATGCAGCTAAAAGTGTGCGACGAGGCGCCTTTCTATACGCTAGGGCCGCTCACAACAGATATCGCTCCGGGCTATGATCACATTACGTCTGGGATCGGCGCGGCCATGATTGGTTGGTATGGCTGTGCGATGTTGTGCTACGTCACACCCAAGGAGCATCTTGGACTACCTAATAAACAGGATGTGAAGGACGGCCTGATGGCATACAAGATAGCGGCGCATGGAGCTGATTTGGCCAAAGGACACCCTGCCGCGCAACTTCGAGATAACGCGCTTTCTAAAGCTCGTTTCGAATTCCGTTGGGAGGATCAGTTTAATTTGGGGTTGGATCCTACCACAGCTAGGGAGTTTCATGACGAAACACTACCCAAGCAATCTGGCAAAGTAGCACATTTCTGCTCCATGTGTGGCCCGAAATTCTGTTCTATGAAGATTTCCCATGAAGTAAGGGATTACGCCGCACAAAAAGAATTGCAGGAAGTTGGTGATGCAATTGAATTGGGTATGGAAGAAATGGCAGACCAGTATAACGAGCAGGGACGCAACCTTTATCATAAAGTCTAGTTAAAGATCACTCTCCAGAAAGTGGTTTAGTACTACTAGGCAGGAGTGAGCCAGACGCTTGCAGCGATCGGTTGACCACCCGTATATTTGATCTGGGGTGGCAGTGGTATCCTTAAACGGCATTTCCAAAGTCATGGCCAGGCATTTATGCAGGTGAGCAATTTGAACCGTGCTCATAGTCATGTTGGCTTCACCTTGAGGTTTGCGGGGATAACCTTTCGTGGTTTGAAAATCTGCGTTAATCTCGGCCAATCTTTTTCGGTAGAAATCTAGTTGAGCCTGTCGTTCATCATTCCATTCTTTCAATCCTTCTGTTCCAGCAATAAAACAATAGGGGAGTGATTCGTCTCCATGCACGTCCAGTAAAAAGTCCACACCAATCTCCGCCATGGCTTTTTTTACAAGGAATACTTCTGCAGAAGCTTTCAGTGTTGGAGCCGCCCATTCACGGTTCAGGTTGCAACCTGCGGCATTGGTGCGAAGATGACCTCTTCGGCTGCCGTCAGGATTCATGTTGGGAACCAGATAGATATCACATTGCTTAAGAAGAGCTCGGGTCAATTCGGATTCATTATCCAAAAGTTTTTCTATACAGCCTTCCATCCACCACTCTGCCATAGTTTCGCCAGGATGTTGACGGGCAATCATCCAACAATTCTTTTTCCCAGTTCTTTTACCATGATTTGGTGAGGATAATTTCAGCAGATCAAGATCCTGCCCGTCCAAAGTCTGCCCAAGTACCTGATGGGAACAATGGGACACTTGCTGTGAGATCGCAATCATGTCGTGGTGTCGTTCCATCGAGTATGGAACAAAGTAGGCGAAATATACCGCATCAAACAAAGGTGTAAAATCAATCGATAAGACTCCATTTTTCAGAGTTGTGCCATGACGGAGCCATTCCTTGCGGTTATAAGAATACAGCACACGATAATTTTTAAAACCATCTGGGTATGAGGCTTCTGCTCCGTTGAGTATTTTCAAGGTGCATGGTGTGTGTTTTGCCCCACTTAACCTAAAATAAAACCATTGGTAGAAATTGGACTTATTGTCCATGCGTATCTTCAACTGGATATTAGAGGGATCCTCGATCGAGACGACTTCGATGTTGCCAGCATCGAAGTTCTGATTAACCTGCACTATAGCTTTGATATTCATCATATTAGTTTATTAAAGAATTATTAATTTTTGGATATGACTTTGCAAACAACTATTTGTTATTATTGCCGCCCCAAAATATATGAGTCAGGGATGCGGTATGTCGGTAGGTACAGAAAATCTAAATATAGCGTCAAATGATGCGCTAATCACGCCTGAGCAACTTAAGGCTGAACTGCCGCTCGATGCTGCAGTTCTAGAATCAGTCAAGTGCGCGAGAGAGACTGTATTTTCCATTCTGGATCGACAAGATCCGCGATTATTTGTCGTTGTGGGCCCATGTTCCATACACGATACCGATGCCGCCATCGATTATGCTATGCGTCTTAAAACACTTACGGAAAAAGTAAAAGATGTATTGTTTATCGTAATGCGGGTGTACTTCGAAAAACCGCGTACCTCAATTGGATGGAAAGGGCTTATTAATGATCCACATCTCGATGATTCATTCAAAATTGAAGAGGGATTACGCGAAGGGCGAAAACTGCTGATGAAAATTGTTGAGATGGGCCTACCCACTTCATCAGAAGCGCTAGATCCTATATCTCCTCAATACCTGCAGGACTTGATAGCTTGGTCCGCGATCGGGGCTCGTACAACCGAATCGCAAACTCATAGGGAAATGTCCTCTGGATTGTCTTCGGCAGTTGGATTTAAAAATGGGACCGACGGTGGATTGATGGTAGCTATTAATGCTATGCAATCGGTATCAAGCCCTCATCGGTTTCTCGGAATTAATAATGAAGGGCAAGTCTCAGTGGTAACGACAAAAGGAAATGCATATGCACATGTTGTACTTCGCGGCGGCAATAACGGGCCAAACTTTGACACTGTACACGTCGCACAATGTGAGAAAGCACTAAAAGAGGGAGGAGTTGGCAACAACATTATGATCGACTGTAGCCATGCTAATTCTAATAAGGACCCTGAAGTGCAGCCGTTGGTGATGAAGGATATTACCCACCAGATCCTTGAGGGGAACAAATCAATTATTGGAGTGATGTTGGAAAGCAATATAAACGCAGGTAATCAAGTTATCCCGAATGATTTATCGGAGTTGAAATACGGTGTATCTGTTACTGACGCCTGTATGGACTGGGATACTACGGAACACGCACTATTGGAAATGGCTGATAAGCTGCGAAACCCGTTATCAATACGTTAGTGATTGCTCCATCTTTTTTGATTACCTAGCTGTAATCCGCTAAACAAATAGTACTCCCGAAGGGTTCTTTCTTTCGGGGGATAAAAGAATCAGGCATTGCTGGCATACACTATCGATAATGGTTCTTTCTCGCGCCTACCGATGTTTATCCATTTCTGGACGAAGGGGTTGTCCAGAAGCGCTTGCAAATAGGTATCGGCTTCACCACTAAGCTCGGCTCCGTAGGCTTCAAAGCAAACAGCTACGGGTGCAAACATACAGTCTGCTATAGAGAAGCGCCCATACAAATAATTTCCGTTCTCTCCATAGCGGTGTCGGCAACAACTCCAGATCGCATCAATGCGGGCAATCTCGTTAGCTAACGAATCAAAGGGGGTTAACTGATAAGAAGCCTTGCAATTCATCGGCCAGTCTTTTTTTAGGTTCGGGAATTCCGAGTGTATCTCGGCACTGATTGATCTAGCATTAGCTTTACGTTTTGGAGTGCGAGGCCAACCAGCTCCACCGAGAATGACTTCAGAGATATATTCACAAATGGAAAGCGAGTCCCAGACTGTCACCTCATTATGCAGCAGCACTGGGACTTTGAGTGAAGGGGAATATGGCCCTAGTTTCTCTGCAGTGTCGTCTTCGTAAAGAGTAATCTGGATTTCTTCAAATTCCACGTCAAACATTTTGAGTAATAGCCAAGGGCACATTGACCAGGAAGAGTAGTTTTTGTTGCCGATGACAAGCCTGATGTCTTTCATGTAGTTAACCCCAATCTAAATTTAGTCTATTAAGTGGCTTAGTCATTATCAGGAGTCTGAGTTAGTAATTGCTTGCTGTTATCACGAAGTTTCACCATTACACGCCGGTCAAAGAAATCAGTTTCGAAATTTTGATTAATTTGCAATGGTCTGGCTTCGCCATAGGCGATAGTGGTAATTGTGGAACTTTCAATACCGTTGTTTCTGAAAAACTGCCTAACTGATTCGTTTCTACGACGCGACAGCGCTAGATTTTTCTCGGTATTTCCAATGCGATCCGCATAGCCGGTTATTTCAACACTAGCACTCGGCATTTGATTGGCTATATTCACCAGGCTTTCAAGTTGTTCTTCATAGTGCGATTCGATTCTGCTTGAACCGGTGCGGAAATGTATGGATATAACAGTGTTGTCACAACAGGCATTGATAGACTGCGTGGAAAGAAATGCCGGCATAACACTTGAATCTTTTACTTTCAGCTGCTCTAGCTCGTGTTTCGCTAACAGATGCTCCCTTTGAATTAAACCGAATTCTTCCTGTAGCGCTGTTAGTTCCCGTCTGGACTCGTAAAGATCAGCCTGTATGTCTACGAATTGTCCCTTGGTTTTCCAGCCATTGCCGATAAAGGCACCAATGGCCGCCCCTACAATTGCTCCTGGAGGACCCCCTGTAGCGGCCCCCAGCGCGATGCCGCTGAAAAAGCCGGTAGTTTCTTCAAGAGAGCCTGCGGGAGTATCGTAATTGTCTCTTTGCGTATCAGCATGGGCTGCGCCTGCTAACGCGGATACAATCAGAATGAGAGGAAATTTCTTAGACATAGCCGTAAATCCTGTGCTGAATTGAATAAAAACCTCGGCAGAAGAGTCTAATTACATGGTTGCTTGTTTGTTCTAAAAAGCGTTACAAGCAATTCTTCCAACGAAATTCATTAGGAGTATTAAACACGACGTTTATTACTGGTGAGAGTAGGGATTGGGGCCATGTGGTGATTAAATATGGCAGAATCATGGCAATCATGTTCGACTAAGGCTCTTGACTGAAATTGACTATATAAATGAGGTATAGTCGAAGCTAACTTATTGAACGCTAAGAAAATCGCGAATATGAGCAGAAGAATAGCTATCGTGGAGGATGAAGCGGCAATTCGGGAGAATTACGCCGATGTCCTGCGAAAACAAGGGTATGACGTGCAGACCTACGCTAATCGCAAAGAAGCGATGTCAGCTTTCGATATTCGCCTGCCTAACCTGGCTATTATCGATATTGGGTTGGAGAACGAGATTGACGGCGGGTTTACGCTATGCCAGTCGTTACGCTCGCTTTCTGATACTTTGCCAATTATTTTTCTTACAGCCAGGGATAACGACTTCGATACCGTAAGTGGTTTGCGTATGGGGGCTGATGACTATTTGACAAAGGACATTAGTCTCCCGCATTTAACCGCTCGAATTGCTGCGTTGTTTCGGCGTCTGGATGTTATCGACCAACCTCCTTCGCCTGAGAGTTTATTGCATCGCGGCAAACTGTCACTGGATATCGGTCGACTTACAGTAAATTGGGATGATCATCCCGTGCCGCTTACCGTCACCGAATTTTGGATGGTACATGCTTTGGCTAAGTACCCTGGCCATGTGAAGAGCAGGCAGGTATTGATGCAGGAATCAAAAATATTTGTCGATGGCAGCACGATTACGTCACATATAAAGCGTATTCGGAAAAAGTTTATGCAAATCGGTGAGGATTTTGATTGTATTGAAACAGTTTATGGTATGGGCTATCGCTGGAACGTAGAGCCCACCATTAGTCATTAGAGCAGTCATTACTAGTTCGCAGTAGGATAGTTAAGTGTTCGAAGTCGACTTTGTAAGAAAATTTTGCAGGCCCTCAGATTTTTGCTTGCCCGGCTGGCAGGGATAGACAATGAAACTAGCATTCAAAAATCCTTTTTTTGGAATTCGCTTCAAGCTGGTTCTGCTTTCAACTATTCTGCTGGTTATACCCTGGCTAGGCTATCAGTACATTCTTGAAATGGAAGATTACTTACGCCGGGGACAGGAACAAACTGTATTGGGGACAGCCCAGGCTTTGGCTACCGCACTTAATGAGAGACCAGAGCTATTCAACGAAGACAGTTACGGCCCGGCTCAACGGAGCGAAGATCTTTATGTTTATCCCATCTTTTCGCCACTCTCACTTGTGGATGGCTCTCTTGTTGATTGGGGAGAGTATCAGCAATACGAAGTGGAGTATGGTCATCGGGATTATTTGCGCACCCTGCTGAATCCTGCCCGCTTTTACGGGAAAGACAATTCGGTGCAGTTTAAAAGTATGGTAGGCGAATACAACGGCTTTCTTTATGTTTATTTTAAGGTAACCGATGAACATCTGGTTTACCGAGACCCGGAGGCGCTGACCGTTCACCGTAGTGATTTTTTGCAAGTTTCCATGTTGTCCAAGGAGGGCAATGAGTTGAATAGATATGTCATTGCGCCGTATGAGCCCGATACTATCTATCCCTATCGAGTACAAACCGATTATTCGGAGCCAGTATATGAAGAACGTATTATTGGGCAATGGTATGAAACCGATATTGGTTACACGGTTGAGCTGCGCATCCCCATGGAGGTACTTGGGGACCGATTGGGGTTCGCGGTCTTTGACGTAGACGACCCAATTGAAAGAGGAATTAGCACGGTAGTTGCTACTTACCGGGTGGATGATGCGAATCAACTGGGTTCCCTGCGCTTACCTACCCCGGAAATCGATCGTATTGTTGCCGGTATGGGTCATAACAATTCACGTATTCAAGTAGTAGATCGTAGTCGCAGGGTATTACTCACTGTAGGAGACATTCAGACTGCCACTGGATTACAGTTGTCTGGCACACGCGGGGACGAAGAAGTAAACAAATATTGGCTATATGCCCAGAATCGGATTTTGGATCCGCTTTACTATCAGATTCTTGCCAAACCCAGTAATGATTTCATTGATGAGTTATATTCCGATGTGTCTCGTGAGGGTGCCCATATCGACTCTGCGTTACAAGGGTTACCACTAACCCAGTTTCGGACCTTGGCAGATACTGAAACGAGGTTATTGGAAGCGGCGCACCCTATTATTGCCAACGGTGAAGTAATGGGAGCAGTGGTGGTAGACCAGAATATGAATGGGCTGCGTACTTTTCGTAACCAGGCTTTAGAGCAATTGTTCAATACGATTCTCGCCGTTATGTTGATCCTGGTATTGGGTTTATTCTTTTTCGCTTCTCGTATTTCATCTCGCATTAGAGGTTTGCGGAACCAGGCCGAAGGCATAATCGACGAGACCGGACGGGTACAAAACACAATTGTTGCGTCCAGAAACTCCGACGAGATTGGCGATCTGTCACGGAGCTTCTCGAGTATTGTTGAACGTTTGACCCAGTATACAAGCTATCTCGAGAACATGTCTTCACGGCTCTCCCATGAACTGCGTACGCCGGTATCCGTGGTTCGTTCCTCTCTGGAAAATCTTGGAATGAATCAGCAGATCGAAGGATCATCTGTGTACCTAGAAAGAGCAGAGGAAGGCATTAATCGCTTAAACCTTATTCTCACTAACATGAGTGAAGCAACTCGTTTGGAACAAATGCTACAGACGTCCGAGAAAGAGAAAATAGATTTGAACAAAGTTATTACTGGTTGCGTCGAAGGGTACAAGCTAGCTTATCCTGATTCCCATTTTGAACTGGATGTGCCCGACGATTCTGCCTATGTTAACGGTGTGCCGGAGTACATTGCGCAGTTACTAGATAAGCTCATCGCCAATGCGATTGAGTTCAGCTATAGCGATCAGCCCACTACCATTTATTTTCGAACTCTGCGAGACCACGCAGTATTTAAGGTCTCCAATGCTGGGCCTTTTCTCCCCGATGAAATGAAAGACAGGCTATTCGATTCCATGATTTCGGTACGGCCTCAAGAAAAACAGAAGCAGCCGCACTTGGGCATGGGGCTGCATATTGCTCGCCTGATCACAGACTTTCATGGTGGAGAGATTAGGGCTGAAAATCGAACTGATAGAGAGGGTGTGGTGATTACGGTGGTAATTCCACTTTTCTATCAATAAGCCAGATATCGTTAACACCCAAGCTCTAGAGCTTCCGGCAATTTTATTCTCCTGTGTAGTACTTGGGCACGTTCTCTTTTACCACTAGTGAATCGGTAGACCAGGTATGGCAGGTATCTAGGACTAGCGGNCGTCTTTTACTTTCCTTGGTATTAGGGTCCGACTTTTTCCTACTGGATTTTCTCAGTGGCCAGATAGTTTGCATCGCAACGGTAGCCATGGGAAATAATAGTTCGGTTATGTGCGTGCATCCTCGGGTACCGCCGACCTTCATGCGGATAGCTTTACGCCAGCCTGGTCCCATACGAATACCGATTAATACCTTATACTCTGGAGTGATATCAGGGCACATTTCGAATGGGCTGTTATCTGTTACGGCAACCACATCGCGGATAATGAATTCGTCGTCTATGGTCACTCGCAGGAGCATTTCGTGAAGAGGCTCTCCCACTTTGACCNGACCTCTCCAGTCGTTCNTAAATTCATAGGTTTTCGTATCGGNCATATGAGCTTCTATGTCCCATAACCCATCTTCGCGTTCATAACCCCGGTATTCAATTGCCCGCGTGTGTACATGTTTTCGCGGCGACCCATTTGGCAGTGGCATAACAACACCTCGTTCCTGAATCAGTAATAAATGGAAAATTAGAAATCACACAGTGGCGAGTATTTAAGCGCTACAGCTAGTGGCAATAGGGCAAGGATTATAGCCTAAACGNGATTAATTATATGCCCTGCGNCTNGTATTGGGGCATAATCAGGCAATATTAGCTGAGGNTAAAAAATATGACAGAAGCTAGTGCAAGACATATCTTGGTAGACACAGAAGAANAATGTCTTCAACTAAAAGAAAAGATTCAAGAAGGAGAAGACTTTGCTGANATCGCGAGAATACACTCCAATTGCCCTTCGAAAGCACAGGGTGGAGACCTTGGCAAGTTTGGTCCCGGTATGATGGTGAAAGAGTTTGATGAAGTAGTCTTTAGTGCCGATGTGAATTCGCTACAGGGACCAGTAAAAACCCAGTTTGGTTACCATCTTTTGGAAGTAACCAGTCGGGAATAGTCTCNGAAAGCGATGAATCTACTGGTTCTNTGCACTGGGAATTCCTGTCGGCCCCAATGGCCGAAGGTTGGGCAAAAAAACTTCACGAGTNATTTCTATTCACATCTCAATTTCACTGTCCAATCGGCCGGTCTTGAAACGCTCGGNTTGGATCTCCGCGCGGTGAGGGCCATGCAAGCTCATGACATCGACATATCTCATCAAACGTCAAATGCGCGTTTGCTCTCATGCTGATTCACACTGTCCAGTGTTGCNCTCGGGTAAAGAAAAGCTACACCTTCCAATTCTTTATCCGGCCAAGGCGGATGGTATTGACCAGGAGATGCTCGCTTGTTTTGAAGAGGTTTGCTTGCAAATACGTGATGAACTAAAAGTGCTTTTCTCAAATCTTACCGGACAAATTCTCAAAATGGCCAAAGCAGAAAATAAATTCACATTGGAAGATGTAAAGATCTTGTCTCAGAAAAACTGTTACACAGGATTTCTAAACATCGAAGCGCTGCGGCTAAAACACCGGCTGTTTGAGGGAGGGTGGAGTGAAGTATTACAACGAGAGCTGCTTATCAAGGATGAAGCAGTAGGTATACTGCTGTTTGATTCATGTCGGGATGAAGTTGTTATGGTGAGACAATTTAGAGTGGGTGTACTCGATAAGCAAGCCTCTCCTTGGATGCTGGAACTGGTCGCGGGCATGGTAAAAGTTGGGGAAGGTGCCGAGCAGGTTGCAATTCGGGAATCCCAGGAAGAGTCTGATTGTGCGCCGACAGACTTAGTCAAAATTTTAGAATATTTTAATAGTCCTGGAACCAGTAATGAGAAAGTCACACTGTTCTGCGGTCGAATTGATGCTCGCAGTGTCGGGGGGGTGCATGGGTTGACTCAGGAGCATGAAGACATTGAAGTCACAGTCTTGCCCTTCGAAGAGGCTTTAGCAGGTGTGAACTCCGGTCTAATAAACAATGCTATGTCAATAATAGCGTTGCAATGGCTAGAACTGAACAAAGCTGAATTGCTCGAGCAATGGCTTTAAGAATGTCAGGATATAAAAGCACTCACCGACAACTAAATAATCCTAACCAGCGGACTCGCATTACTCAGCTAAATCGTTACAATTAAGAACCCATTTAGTGGTCGACCAGTATCGGTCAACTACTAGACTGGTTTTGTACTCTTAAGGCATACATGCTTTGAGCTTAGATAAAAAAAAGAGGAACATGTCAAAAAATAACTACAGTATTGATTTGATTAAGCAAATGGCTGAATGTGATGCTAATTATATTCGATTGCTTAAACTGGTACCGCAACTGCGGTCTTATAGAGACCGATCAGCTATGGTGTATCCGCGGCNCGATTCTGATATTTCAAACCACGAAGAAATGAAGCGAACCATTTCAAACAAAGAACCTGAAAAAATACTAGAAGGGCTCACTTGTGAGTTTTGTATTGCGGATTTTTATAATTCAAACCAGAAAGTTACTGTTAAAATTAAAATCCTGGAAGCATTTAAATACACAACCATAATGGAGATAACCCAACAACCTGAATTAAAAAAATGGATGACTAATTCACCGATGCTGGTAAGGGTTTATCATGATGCCAGCACGGCCGAGGTTGTATCTTATCAAGGGCATCGAAATTTGAGGCCCCGTTACTCGCAGCCAAATCCCAAAATGTATCACGCCGATGAAAAAATGCAGGTTAACAAGTTTTTAGGTGAATGCTTAACACACTGTCTAAAGGCAGGAAGAAGCGCAAATGTACCAGAGCTATTGTTTAAGATATAAAAAGCCCACAAGGTAGTCATGACCAGGTTGGCTGCAAGAAATACTATTTCCCTACTGCACATAACTGATACTCATCTTTTCGGTAGCCCTGAGGGCACCTTGTTGGAGATGAATACTCACAATAGTCTGAATCATGTCGTCAATATTGTGAAACAGAATGAGACTGAAATTGACTTTATAGTGGCCACTGGGGATATAGCCCAAGATGCGTCGGAAGAAGCCTATAAGAGCTTCATGAATATCATGGGAGATTTAGATATCCCTTACCGGTGGATACCAGGAAATCATGACGATCTCAGCATGATGGAAAAAGTTGCTTATGGAGCTGGCATCTATGAAAAACTGGTACAGATCAATAATTGGCAAATTCTTTTTCTCAATACTAGTGTCTCGGGACAGGTATATGGCAATTTGTCAGCGGATGAAATAGAGTTTCTTGAAAGCAGTCTGCAGGCGGTTGAGTCTGATGTTTCGGTTGATCATTGCATGATTTGTTTACACCACAATCCGATCAAAGGGAATGCTGGCTGGATGGAAGGAATTGGTTTAAAAAATGGGGAAAAGTTTTTCCAGATCATTACTCAGTTTCAAAAACCCAAATGTGTGGTTTACGGCCATGTTCACCAAGGGCTTGACTATGTTCACGAATCAATCCGTTGTCTGTGTACTCCGTCCACCTGTATCCAGTTCAAACCAAACGTTGCCCATTTTACACTGGATAAGGCCAATCCTGGCTATCGGATATTGAAGCTATCTGAAGACGGCAGTATCGATACCAAAGTGATACGTGTTACTGAGTTTACTTCCCAAGTAGACTGCGGCCGTTCGGAGTATTAATTGTCCCGACAAAGCTTCTGTCTATACCTACACGGGTTTCTCAGTTCGCCATTGTCCAAGAAGGCTCAACAGACTATTGAATTCTGTAATCGATCTGAGAGGGGGTCCCAGATATGTGTTCCTGAGATTAAGAATGGTCCAGTTGACACGATTAAGGAACTTCGAACAATAATTGATGTGCACAAAGGAATGGACATAATGCTCATAGGAAGTTCACTTGGCGGGTTTTATGCTACTTTTCTGTCAGAGGAATATGATTTGCCCGCGGTGCTTATCAATCCTGCTGTTCGGCCTTTTGATTCTCGTGAGTCTCTACTCGGAGAGCATAGAAACTATTACTCGGATACTATTCATTCTGTAACTGAAGATCACTTGGATGAATTGCTACAACTCGAGAGGTCCCCACTAATGAATCCTGATAATTTCTGGGTTTTGTTGCAGACCGGTGATGAGGTTCTCGATTATCGTCTAGCAGTGGAGAAGTACGGTGAAAAAAATTGCTTAGTCCGCGAAAAAGGAAGCCACAGTTACGATAACTTCGAGGGTGAATTGCCAGCAGTCTTCGAGTTTTTACTATCAAGTATTGGCCAATCTGTGCGATAAGGTATTATTCATCTGCAGTAAAGTTTCGTCCCTCTGGTTCACGCAAAATAGATGACAAACAGCTATAACGCCGACGCGATAGAAGTATTGACCGGGCTGGATCCGGTGCGGAAACGCCCGGGCATGTACACTGATACAACACGCCCGAATCACCTGATACAAGAGGTGATTGATAACAGCGTCGACGAGGCCCTGGTGGGTTTTGCTCGCACTATTACTGTTACGTTAAGCTTGGATGGTTCCATCGAAGCCAGTGATGATGGCAGAGGCATGCCAGTGGACAAACACAAGGATGAGGAAGTAAGTGGTGTAGAACTTATTCTCACGCGCCTTCATGCTGGNGGCAAATTCTCCGACAAGAATTACCAGTACTCCGGAGGTCTGCACGGTGTCGGTGTTTCTGTGGTAAACGCGCTGTCGGAATATCTCGAGGTAACGGTCAAACGGGACGGCAAAGTCTATTCCATGAAGTTTAAGGGAGGAGAGAAAGTCTCGGAATTGAAGGCCATTGGCACAGTAGGTAAACGCAACACCGGTACCACCGTAAAATTTCTTCCCGACGGTAAGTACTTTGACTCTGTCAACATTTCCATCCCTAAGCTTAAGCATGTACTCAGGGCGAAAGCAGTGCTCTGTTCTGGGCTCAAAGTAGTATTCATCGACAATACCGCTTCTAAAGGAAAAGCCCAAAGTGAAGAGTGGTGTTACGAAGACGGATTAACCGATTATCTTACCTTCGCAACGGCAGTGTACGAAACTCTGCCACAAGAACCTTTTATAGGGTCGATTCAGGGGAATGATGAAGCTGTGGACTGGGCCATTCAGTGGCTACCCGACGGTGGGGAAGTTATGGCGGAGAGCTATGTTAACCTGATTCCCACCCCCCTTGGTGGCACTCATGTAGGGGGTCTGCGTACAGGATTAACGGATGCCCTGCGGGAGTTTTGTGAATTTAGGAACCTTTTACCGCGAGGGCTCAAGTTATCCCCTGACGATGTTTGGGGAAATTGTTGTTACGTACTTTCATCTAAGCTGATGGATCCGCAATTCTCGGGGCAAACAAAAGAGCGGCTGTCTTCGCGGCAATGCACGGGTTTTGTCGGAGGTGTTGTCAAAGATGAATTCAGCATATGGTTGAACCAACATACCGATGAAGCCGAAGCAATCGCGGAGCTGTGCATAAGTAACGCCCAAAGTCGGCTGAAGGACAGCAAGAAAGTAGCACGCAAGAAGGTTACGTCTGGACCAGCGCTGCCGGGTAAGCTCGCGGACTGTTCGACAGAGGATGCGATGGCTGGAGAGCTTTTCCTGGTAGAAGGGGATTCAGCTGGTGGTTCTGCCAAGCAGGCCAGGGACAGGGAGTTCCAAGCTATCATGCCGTTACGCGGAAAAATTCTGAATACCTGGGAAGTGGATTCGAGTGAGATTCTTGGCTCCCAGACAGTACACGATATTGCCATAGCTTTGGGCATTGATCCCTTGCCTAGTAAAATCGAGGGATTGCGATACGGTAAGATCTGCATTCTCGCTGATGCTGATTCCGATGGTTTGCATATCGCTACGCTACTTTGCGCATTATTCGTCAAGCACTTCAGGCCAATTGTGGAAGCTGGCCACGTGTTTGTTGCAATGCCACCGCTATTTCGTATTGATATAGGCAAGGAGGTGTTTTATGCCCTCGATGAAGACGAGAAAAAAGGCATCTTGGATTCCATCGCTGCTGAAAAGAAAACTGGTAAAATCAATGTGCAGCGATTTAAGGGGCTGGGTGAAATGAATCCTATGCAACTTCGCGAGACTACGATGGCTCCCGACACCAGGAGATTGGTGCAGTTAACCCTCGAAGAAGATGCTTTGGATAAGAAGAAAACCGGTACCTTTGCAATAATGGATATGATGTTAGCTAAGAATCGTGCCCCTGATCGCAAGGAATGGCTCGAAACGAGCGGAAACCTAGCGAACATAGCAGAATAGAACTGAGCGAAGACTAAGACATCAATGAACCGAGATATAACAGTTAACGAAGACGGCGTCGAACAGATAGCTCTGAAGAACTACACGCAACAGGCCTATCTCAACTACTCCATGTATGTCATCAACGACCGAGCGCTTCCCAGTCTCGGCGATGGTCTAAAACCAGTACAGCGAAGAATTGTCTACGCAATGTCCGAACTGGGGCTCAAGGCTGCAGCCAAGTTCAAGAAATCAGCTCGAACCATCGGTGATGTTATTGGCAAATTCCATCCTCACGGTGATGCCGCTAGTTATGAAGCCATGGTGCTTATGGCCCAGCCCTTCACCTATCGTTATCCATTGGTGGACGGACAGGGTAATTGGGGATCCCAGGACGACCCCAAATCCTTTGCCGCGATGCGCTATACCGAATCGCGTTTGCGGGGTTATGCCGACGTGCTGTTGGGTGAACTGGGCCAGGGTACAGTTGACTGGAAACCCAATTTTGATGGCACACTCGAAGAACCCGAGATATTGCCAGCTCGCTTGCCTAACGTCTTGCTAAACGGCGGAAGTGGAATCGCAGTTGGCATGGCAACGGACATTCCTCCCCATAATCTGAATGAAGTTGCCAAAGCTTGCGTCCATTTACTAGACAACCCTAAAGCGACCGTCGCTGACATCTGCAAATATATCAAGGGCCCCGATTTTCCTACCGAAGCTCACCTCATTACACCTAAAAAGGAAATACTGGAAATCTATGAGAATGGCAGGGGATCTCTAAAACTAAGGGCAACTTATGTTGTTGAAAATAACGAAATAATAATTGCCGCGTTGCCTTATCAGGTGTCTGGCGCCAAGGTGCTTGAACAAATTGCTACCCAGATGCAAAAGAAGAAACTACCAATGATAGTGGATTTACGGGACGAATCAGACCATGAGAACCCAACTCGTATAGTGGTTATTCCTCGTTCCAACCGGGTCGACTGTGATGCTCTCATGTCACATTTGTTTGCTACGACGGACCTGGAGAAGAATTATCGTGTCAATTTCAACATGATTGGTATTAACAAGCGACCGCAAGTGAAGGATATTCGGGTGCTGTTAAAAGAATGGCTTCAATTCCGTATAACGTCTGTTGAGCGCCGCCTGCAGTTTCGTCTTGACAAGATCCATGATCGTTTGCATATCCTTGACGGGCTCTTGGTTGCTTATCTGAATATCGAAGAAGTGATTAAAATAATTCGGAAGGAAGACGAGCCCAAACCCTCGTTGATTAAAAAATTCAAGATTTCCGAGCGTCAGGCCGAAGCGATTCTGGAACTTAAATTACGCCAGTTGGCCAAACTGGAAGAAGTTAAGATTAAGGCTGAACAGAAAGAGCTTGATCAAGAAAGAAAAGCATTAGAGTTACTGCTTAGTTCCTCAGCTAGGCTAAAGACATTCATCAAAAAAGAGATCAAGGCTGATGCTGAAAAATTCGGTGATGAGCGAAGAACGGAGATAGTCGAACGGAGCGAGGCCAAAGCATTCAGTGAAACTCAATTACTCACCACAGAACCAGTAACCATTGTTTTGTCAGAAAAAGGCTGGATGCGTTCTGCCAAAGGCCACGATGTTGATNCGCCATCTCTTCAGTACAAATCCGGTGATGGTTTCAAAATTGCTGTCCGCGGGAAAAGTAACCAGATGGCTGTCTTCTTGGACTCGACNGGGCGGGCGTACACGCTTGCTGCCCACAGTCTTCCTTCAGCACGTGGGCAGGGTGAGCCGGTATCCGGTCGAGTTAATCCGCCTCCCAGTGCGACGTTCGAAGGGGTTGTTATCGGGGATGATGACAGAGACATTTTGCTGGCCAGTGATGCGGGATATGGGTTTATCGCNAAAATGGGGGATCTAGTCAGTAAGAACAAGTCAGGTAAAGCCATCCTGAAATGTTCCAAAAACTCGAAAGTTTTGCCTGCTTGCATGGTTGTTGACCATGGAAAGGACCTTATTGTAGCTGTCAGTAATGAAGGCAGGATGCTGGTATTCNCAATCAGGGATCTTTCGCGCCTAGCCAAGGGGAAAGGTAATAAAATTATTGGAATTCCCAGTGCTCGGGTAGCAGAGCGCGTTGAATTTGTTGCGGCACTCGCGGTGCTTTCCCCTGAAGATACTCTGGTTGTGCATGCCGGTCGACGGCATCACAACCTCAAGCCCTCAGATCTTGAACATTATCGAGGGGAACGCGGTCGTCGAGGGAACAAATTACCGCAAGGCTTCAGAAACGTAACCCGAGTTGAAGTATTGCAAAAGGTCGAAGAAAAAGAGAAAGAGAAAGCTGAGTAATTAATCATCAGAATACATAGTAAAAANCTGGATTGTACCGTATGTCGTGTAATGGCTCCCGGCACAAAGCTGCGCAGCCCTCATTATTCAACTCTAGGATGCGCAATAATTCCTTTGGATCTGTAATCACATCGGATAATATCTCTTGCCATTTTTTGGGCATCTCGGGCTTAATCAATGAAACCACTGCTTGATTCATTACTTTGTGCTAATACCGAGTATAAACTCGAATGCAAGAAAACTGGCGAATCATAACAACAAAAGCCAAGATACACATTGATCAATGTAGCAGCGTGAGGGAACAAATGACGAGTTACGCGACAAACGAATTTAAGGCAGGTTTAAAAGTGTTGGTGGAAGATGAGCCCTGTTCTATTCTTGAGAACGAGGTCGTGAAGCCTGGCAAGGGTCAGGCATTCAATCGCGTAAAGTTTAGGAATCTACTCAATGGTCGTGTCTGGGAACGTACTTACAAGTCCGGAGAATCCATAANAGGTGCTGATGTTATGGAAACCAACATGGAATACTTGTATGAAGACGGTGAATTTTGGCATTTTATGAAAACCGACGAAAGTTATGAGCAGGTAGCAGCTGATGCGAATGCGATTAATGAAGCGAGAAATTGGCTCAAAGAACAAGACGTTTATCAAGTTGTTCTTTGGAATGACGCACCTATTTCAGTGATTCCGCCAAATTTTATTGAGCTAGAGGTGACTGATACCGATCCCGGGTTGAAAGGCGATACAGCGCAGGGCGGCACCAAGCCTGCTACTTTGAGCTCCGGTGCGCTAGTGAAAGTTCCCTTATTTATTAATATCGGTGATGTTCTGCGAATTGATACGCGGACAGGGGAATACCAGAACCGTGTTAATAAGTAACTGTTAGGCGATATAGCCTATGGTTAACTGGAAACCAGGAACCAGCANCGAAACACTTCACTTGCGTGCCAAGCTACTCGTTGAAATTCGGCAGTTTTTCGCTGAACGAGGCGTCCTTGAAATAGACACTCCATTGCTGGCCCCATACACGGTAACTGACGTTTATATTCAGTCATTAGAGACTAAATTATCCAATAGCCCNGTTGCAGCGCCNTACTTCTTGCAGACCTCTCCCGAGTTCGCCATGAAGCGATTGTTAGCGGCAGGCGTAGGATCGATTTATCAAGTCTGTAAGGCTTTTCGACAAGGGGAAACCAGCAAGGTACATAACCCAGAGTTTACGATCCTGGAATGGTATCGGACAGATTATTCTATGATACAACTAATGGATGAAGTGGAGTCACTAATCTGCCAGCTACTTAACTTTAGTCCNATGCCGCGTCTTTCCTATCGGCAGCTATTCGATCAGTTCCTGAGTATAAATCCCCATACCGTTACTGGGGAGGAGCTGCGGAAAATCGCTGAAAGCCACATAGAATTGAACGACGACTCTTTAACAGATACGGATTACTTGCAGTTATTAATGAGTGCNTGCATCGAGCCAAAAATGCCCGAACACTGCTTTGTCTATGATTACCCAGTGCCGCAAGCAGCTTTGGCGGCGGTAGAAAAGAATAAATACGGAGAACCGGTGGCTAAACGTTTCGAACTATATTGCCAGCGTATGGAGTTGGCCAATGGCTACTACGAATTGACCAACCTCGAAGAACAGCTAGTTCGATTCGAATCTGACCTGAATGCTCGTAAGAATCTCCAGCTCCCTACATACCCTATGGATGAAAAATATTTGGCGGCGATGAAGAATGGATTGCCCGAATGCGCCGGCGTAGCTCTGGGCATAGATCGCTTAATCATGATTGCAAGCAGGGCTTCGACTATCGAGGAAGTGATGACTTTCACGATCGACCGTATTTAGCCCATCAGGTAATTGATATCTGCTTATTTAGGGCTGTGATGCTTCCTTAAGCACGCGTGCCTTGTATAATTCTCGTAGCCGTATGGTAACTGGGCCAGGTGTCCCATTACCGATTTGGTGACCGTCAATACTAACAACTCCTAGAGTCATAGTTGTGGCACTAGAGATAAAAGCCTCATCTGCTGCGAGCGCTTCTTCTATAGTGAATATGCGCTCTTCCACGTCGATACCCACATTGCTGGCAATTTCCAGTAATGTTCGTCTGCGAATGCCAGGCAAGATAACGTTGGAAAGAGGTCGAGTAATAATCGTGGCATTTTTAACGATATAGGCTGATGATGAAACGCCCTCGGTCACAATACGGTCTTCCACCATCCAGCCCTCATGTCCACCACGAGTTATGGCATCCTGTTTAGCCAAAACCTGACCTAGTAGGTTTACTGACTTGATGTCGCGTCGTCGCCAGCGAAGGTCGGGAGTGGTGATAACGTGGATGCCCGACTTAACAAGAGGGTTGTCTAATAACTCCATGCTCGACGTAAAAGCAACAAAACTAGGCGATACGTTTTCAGGAAAAGGAAAGTCACGGTCAGCAATACCGCGGGTGACTTGTGAATACACTATTCCCTCAGTTAGGTGATTGCTCTCAACCAGCTGCTCCATCACTTCCATGTACTCTTGCTTGGTGCAAGGCCAAGCAATACTTAGCTCATCCAGGCTGCGGTCCAAGCGTTCAAGGAAGTACTGTTTGTCGACCAATTTACCGCTGATTACAGGGACTACTTCGTAAACCCCATCGCCAAATATGAAGCCTCGGTCGAACACAGAAATCTTAGCCTGTTCTTCAGGAACGAACATGCCATTAACGTAGACTGTCCTACTCAAGCTACTCTCCTGCTAGGGACCATAATTCTTGGTTGGGCTATTTGCATTCACCTGCGAAGCTGAGAAGCGCATCACCATGTAATCGCTGCACAGTCCATGCTTCCATCGGTATAGCTCCGATGGATCGATAGAACTGGATTGATGGTTCATTCCAGTCCAATACAGACCAGTCTACTCGGGTACAGTTTCTCTCAACCGCCAGCTTGGCGATATAAGCNAGCAGNCATTTGCCGAAGCCCTTACCACGCATCTCTTTATCTACATAAATGTCTTCCAAGTATATTCCTGGTCGCCCAGTAAAAGTCGAGAAGTTATAAAAGAAGAGGGCATAACCTACAGGTACTCCCTCAAATTCACCAATAACTACTTCGGCGTAGGCCTTTTCACCAAACAAAGTTTCCCGCAGAGTCTCTACGGTGGCTACTACTTCATGGCTCAATTGCTCGTACTCTGCCAGTTTCTTAATGAAATTCAAAATCAACTCGGAATCTTCGACAGTAGTGTCGCGTATAAAAAACCCTTTAAGATATGTCGAAATTGTCATGCTCTACTCTCGTTTCTATCGATAAAAACAGGGCAAATAAAGCCCTCTGGTTGATTTCCACCTACTATTACCACTATCCCTTCACTGCTATAATACGCGCCTTTTTTTTAAGCTATAGAATTTCTTGATCAAAGGTCCGTAACTGCTATTGGGAATATATTACCTCAGAGNTATGTGTTTCAGACTGAAATTTATCAACCGGTGAAGAGTAATTATAAGGAAATATGATGTCAGAGCAAAAACCCACCATTATCTATACCTATACAGATGAAGCGCCGGCTCTAGCGACCTACTCATTGTTACCGATTATAAAAGTGTTTTCTGAGGCTTNTAACATTAATGTTGAAATTCGNGATATTTCATTGTCGAGTCGGATAATTGCCAATTTCCCTGACTTTCTTAGTGATGAACAGAAACAATCCGATGACCTNTTGGAATTGGGTGAGCTCACGCAGCATCCAATGGCCAATATAATCAAACTTCCCAATATTTCGGCCTCTGTTCCACAAATAAAAGCAGTCGTCAAAGAGTTGCAGAAAAAGGGATATCCACTACCAGAATATCCGGAAGAGCCTGCTAATGATCAGGAACAAGAAATTAAGGCTCGTTATGACAAGGTCAAGGGCAGTGCGGTTAATCCTGTACTCCGAGAAGGTAACTCGGATCGACGAGCCCCGGCATCGGTAAAAAACTATGCGCGCAATAACCCCCATCCCATGGGGGCTTGGTCTGCGGACAGCAAGTCTCATGTTGTCAGCATGCAATCCGGCGATTTTTTTGAAAGCGAACAATCAACGACCGTGGATGCACCTACTATCGTCAGAATTAGACACTTGACGTTAGACAATACAGAAACCGTACTCAGAGAAGGCATTGCTTTGAAGGCTGGAGAGGTGATTGATGCTTCTTGCATGAATCGCAATGCGCTTTGTGAATTTCTGACGGAGGTAATCGATGACGCTAAGGCGCAGGGTGTGCTGATGTCACTGCACCTTAAGGCAACCATGATGAAAGTGTCTGACCCAATTATTTTCGGGCATGCGGTTACTGTCTATTACCGTGATGTATTTAAAAAACACGCGGGNAAGTTCGAATTACTAGGCGTGGATCCAAATAATGGTATAGGAGACGTTTATACTAAGATCGATAACCTACCGGAAAATGAACGTGCCGAGATCGAAGCGGATATCCAAGCGTGTTACTCGAACCGGCCCGAAATGGCTATGGTAGATTCCGATCGCGGAATCACCAACCTGCATGTTCCGAGTGATGTGATTATCGATGCCTCTATGCCGGCAGCTCTGCGCTCGTCCGGCCAGATGTGGGGGCCTGATGGACAGCTCCATGATATCAAAGCCATTATTCCGGATCGTTGCTATGCCGGTGTTTACCAGGAAGTCATTGATTTCTGTAAAGCCAANGGTGCCTTCGACCCTGCCTCAATGGGCAGCGTGTCCAACGTCGGTCTTATGGCACAGAAAGCTGAAGAATATGGTTCCCACGACAAGACCTTTGAAGTGCCTGCGAACGGCACCATAAGAGTCGAAGATGCTGATGGAAATACTTTGTTAGTTCATCAAGTTGAACAGGGCGATATCTGGCGTATGTGCCAAGTGAAAGATGAACCCATCCAGAACTGGATAAAACTAGCGGTTGCCCGAGCTCAATTGACAAATACACCGGCTGTATTTTGGTTGAACAAAGAGCGTGCTCATGACATTGAATTGATTAAAAAGGTCAACAAGTACCTCCCTAATTACGATACCAGTAGTTTAGAAATTAATATAATGGCGCCGGCAGAAGCTACCCGTTTTTCACTGGAGCGTGTTAAGGAGGGGAAAGACACTATCTCAGTGACCGGTAATGTCCTCAGAGATTACCTGACAGACCTGTTTCCGATACTTGAATTGGGGACTAGTGCCAAGATGCTTTCAATTGTGCCCCTAATGAATGGTGGCGGATTATTTGAAACCGGCGCCGGAGGGTCGGCGCCGAAACACGTGCAACAGTTTGAAGAAGAGAACCATTTGCGTTGGGATTCTTTAGGTGAGTTCATGGCCTTAACGGCATCGTTGGGGCATTTGGCAGAGGTTACCGGCAATGAATGGGCCCAAGTACTATCCAATTCATTAGATAGGGCTATTGGCGAGTTACTAGGCAATAATAAGTCTCCTTCTCGTAAGGTCAATGAATTGGATAACCGAGGCTCCCATTTCTACCTAACCATGTACTGGGCCCAAGCGCTGGCGGAGCAAACTATTATCGAGGAGCTGCAGGAGAGATTTAAACCAGCGCTAGCGCGATTAGTGTCCAACGAAGAGAAGATAGTTGAGCAGTTGAACGCAGTTCAAGGAGTACCAATGGACATCGGCGGATACTATAAACTCAATCCTGGCCTTGCAGCTGCCGCNATGAGGCCTAGTGTNATATTTAACGATATATTAGAAAATATTTAACTTAATATTTCCTCAAGTTGCTAAAAGTACGCGGCTATTTTAGGCGCGAGTAACTTTTTGTACTAACAGCAACCTATTCCTTACCTTTAAAGGTGTTGCCACGCTTTTTCTACTANAAGATTCCTTATAATAACTTCTTGTTGGCCGACTCCGGATATTCCAAATCATCACAAATATGTTATGACTAAAACACTATCGATTCGACCCTATAGAATGGCTCTGGCGTTCGATGACTTATAAAAAAGCAACCGTTGTTAGGATGATGAGGCCATAGAGTTCGGCACAGTAATTGAGGCATATTTTCTAGAATAGTAAGGTTTCCTCAACGCCGAATTGAAACCCCGATTCCGAATTGATCGATTTCAACCAGCACTTTCTGAATCTCGGTGACATCGATGGGAGCCATTGAGGAGGAATCATGTTGGCCAAATAGATATACCTTGAGTGCTTCGCGACGCCGAGCCGGCAGGCTAGCCATTGCAGAGTCGAAACCCTGAGGGACGAAAATGCTAACTACATCAACCTTATTGCCCACCGATTGCACGAACTGTTGCTTGCTAGAGTACCACTGGGATTTGGTTGCCGGGAAACTGTCCACAATCTCCTGGTCGTAAACGAAAATGATATCAATCTCGGTAATGATGATNGAGTTCGGNTCGAGTTGGGAGGAAATAAAAATCGACTCGACCCCTGCCGCCTGGGAAGTATGGGCAGCTAGAGAAACCAGCACAAAAAAAATTGTCTTATTTATAATAAGGTATTTTCTCATAGCAAAGAAAAAGGCCAGAAGGGAAGCTTCCCGCTGGCCTTGGTTGTTTAATACTCGAAACTAGACTAATTTTCTTCGGTTTCAACTTCACCAGTGGTTTGGGTTCTAGGTGAGCCGTCACCGTTGAATCCCATGGATTCGTAGCGCCTCCATCCGGCCAGAATCCCTACTAGACCATGATTACCCTCATGACAGGCATACTCAAAAACAGGGTCGGCAGAGCGGCGAAGAGGCATCTTCGCGGACCAGGATACATCCCAGGATTGAGGATCGGTGACAGTAAAATCGTAGTCGAGAGTGTTCTCGTCGACCCAGTTGATCCGCTCTTCAACCATTGCTTGGTCAGACATGCCGCGCAGGTTGTAATTGTGGTACCAGTGCTGGGTATTAATCACCAAGGTATCGCCGTCCCAATGGGCAATGGAATCGCCTTCCCATTTCAATTGTTTGGTATGGTGCTCGCTATTAAGACGAATAATTCGGGCAGTGTGAACCATTTCATTGAGAATCATGATGTGTTCTTTGGTCTGCACAATCTGCATGTTGTTGTTGTAGGAGCCGGGAATCAATGGTGGTCCTCCCACAAATCCAGTCAGACACCGGTCCACAGTGGTGCGACCTTCCGGTCCAGCACTTTCGAAGATCATCTGTCCGTACTGTTGGCGGCGCTGACGGCCAAACTGATTAGACGGTGGAGTGCGACCATTAGGAGGATCGTAGATCAGCGAGGTTCGACGGTCCGCAATAGTTTGATTACCACGCTCGTACCAGAAATTATTGTAGGAAATCACACCGGGTGGATAACCAGCACCACCAACTGAATCGATAATCAAATCGCGATTCTGACGCCGATTCTCGAATTCTTCCCATTCCTTGGCTTGTTCGGGAGTAAGAACTTCCAATTGTTCTAACTCTCTGGGGCGATTCAACGGGGTAATCGTCCTGAACGTGTAGGTGCCTTGAAAATCGGGATATCCGTACTCAGTACGCGGGATGTCTGAGGATTGGGCTGTAACGAGTGGAGCTACCAATATACTGACAAGTGTTACCGACAGTATGGTTATGGCTCTGTTCTTCATTTTAATCTCCAGCGTTTGTTTTGATCTAATACTGACTGTGACACATCATCTGTAACCTAGTCGACCGAAATTACGTTTATTTCAGCGAATTTTCAAGGGCAAAATAGTTACCTTTTGTGCCAGAAATGGCTACTGTTCGTATTGTATGGGGCGCGGGAAATTTGCCTGAGCACCTGGTGTGAGGTGTTCTGGAACCAAATTGAATTGCTCCGGTAGCTGGTTTATTCTTCGGGACCTCTTCAAACAAGCGAAAGCAGAACCTAGTATGGGGAAAGAAGGTAGGCGAAATCGTAGGAAATTAGTGGCACAGGAAGCACAATCTAGCCTATTGCCGGTGCACCAAGTGGCTTTTGCTCTTGGCAATTCCAAATTGCCTCTTGTCTTTATTGCTGCGCTACTCCTTTTATGCCTTACCTCGAGGGTGCAGCAGAATAGCGTCTTGCTGTGGTCTTTTGTAGCGGCAACCGGTGGGCTGGTGTCCTGGTTGGGCTGGTTATTATTTCAGTTGAATAGAGACAGAATTCCTCGCGCGTTCAATATTGTCGTGCGACCACAACATTATGTGCAGGCGATGGTACAAGTTAGCCTGTTTGCCTATTGGGGGTTTTTCTGGCGCCCAGTATACGATCATGCCTTGTTAATCTTAGCTCAGATTTTATTTGCATATACCTTCGATATATTGCTGACCTGGTCTCGGCAGCGCGACTACGTTCTGGGCTTCGGTCCTTTCCCCATCATCTTGAGTATCAATTTATTTCTCTGGTTCAGGGACGATTGGTTCTATATGCAATTTCTCATGATAGCAGTTGGGTTCATGGGNAAGGAATATCTACGTTGGCAGCGTGAAGGACGCAGCGTGCATATCTTCAACCCGTCCGCTTTTGCGCTTGGCTTGTTTTCGCTAGTACTGATTCTTACTAATACCACCAGTCTTACCTGGGGGCAGGAAATCGCTTCTACTCTTACTCTGGCTCCAAATATCTATACCTTTCTTTTTTTGATCGGGCTAGTGGTGATGTATTTCTTTTCCATCACTCTTGTAGCAGGCATGGCGGCAATTAGCCTTTTCGGGCTCAGTGCCATCTATAGTTCTGCCGCTGGCGTACCCTATTTTCTTGATTCAGAAATTCCGGCCGCGGTGTTTCTCGGTCTCCACTTACTGATCACGGACCCTTCTACTTCTCCCCGAACACCGCTTGGGAAAACTATATTTGGTATGTTGTACGGGCTGGGGGTTTTCGGTCTCTATACCTTGTTGGGCAATGTCGGAGTACCCACTTTTTACGATAAGCTTCTATGTGTGCCGCTGCTCAATTTAAGCGTTATTGCCATTGATCGGGCAGTGAGTTCCATCAATTTTCAACAACTGCCGAATATATGGCGATCCGACTGGATGAGTGGTCGCGCCAATCTGGCTCACATGAGCATTTGGATTGTAGTATTTGCTGCCATGACCCTGCTGGGCAAGACCGATGGTAAACACACTGGTGACAGTCTCCCATTCTGGGAACAGGCGTGTACCGAGGATCTGCCTAACGCCTGCTATCGCTTGGTGCAGCTTAAGACAACCTACTGCGATGACAATTCTGCGTGGGCCTGCAATGAGCTAGGTATCCATTATCGTGTAGGGGGAATAGTTGTACCGGATACAGAGCAAGCATTTGGCTTCTTTACCCAAGCTTGCGAACTGAAATTTAAGGCAGCTTGCGCTAACCTGCTGGATAACGGTCTGGCTTTAAGAGATGTCCCTCACGAGTTGGACTTGCGGTTGCTATTAAGAGAGGGTGGACTGAATCTGATGAATGAGTCGCTGGATGACCTTTATGCCCGCGCCTGTAATCATGACTGGATATTCGCCTGCGCGGCAGCTGGCAACAAGAATCGTTTATGACCAACGAGCGGATATTCCTGTGAAAACTTCTCAAGCTTCTTCACGAAAAGTGCAGGGTCACACAGTTGGTTTAACTGTAATGACGCTTATTATTCTCGTTATCGCGTTTTGGATGAGCCGACAGAGTTCGCTGTTACAGATGAGCACTTCAAACGAGTTGCCATATGTTATTCCAGCCCTCGATGGGTTTCTCAGCAACGCTTGGTTTCTGCCCGACGACGATATGCTGGGTTTCGTGGAAATTCCCGCCGGTTCATTTATCATGGGTAGTAATCCCGTAATTGATCGCTCGGCTTACGAAAATGAACGTTGGTCCAATTTAAGTCGACAGGGATCAGTCGATCTGCCTGTTTTCTATATAAGCCGCTTCGAGACAACTGTTGCCCAATTCTTTGCTTTCGCCGAGGACACTGAGTTAACCGGGTACAGCATTGGTACAAATGTATCGGGTAATTACCCCATTACTGGCGTTACTTGGCCTGAAGCCCTCGCATACGGCCGCTGGTTGGAACGGCGCCTTCGTGAATCCCCTACAACTCCTCCGGCTATTCGACAGTTATTGAATAACGGTGGACGGGTAACGCTCCCCAGCGAGGCCGAATGGGAAAAAGCCGCCCGTGGCACTGATGGAAGGGTTTTTACCTGGGGGTCGCAATCCCAAACTGGCTTTTCAAACTTTAATGCTGACTCGATCAGTCCTGTCGGATCATTCTCCTGTCCTGGGTGTGCGCACGGGTTGTCTGATATGGCCGGCAATGTTTGGGAACTTACCCGGAGTCCGCTGCAGGACTATCCATATGATCCGGCTGACGACGCGGCTGATTTAACTAAAGATGCACTGTATGTAATGCGAGGCGGTTCCTACACTGACGCCATGAACAATGTGCGTACTGCTGTCCGGGGCGCTGTGGATCCGGGTGTTCGAACTGACAATATCGGCTTCCGTGTGGTTATCAGTGAACTTTAATGGTAATTATCAGTTCTGCGGAAACCTTTCTTCTGGGTACATTAACTTTACGAAGAGTAGCTTAGGATCAATTTTTTTCCGGGAGAGCAAAGGTCAGGATCAGATTTCCACCCCTGCGTCCTCTTGAGCCACCTCCTGATGCTACAGAAACATATTCCTGACCATCGATGGCGTACACAGCCGGTGAGGCAAAAACGCCGGATCCGGTGTTGAATTTCCAGTATTCTTCTCCGGTTTCAGCGTCGAAGGCGTAGAAATAACCAGCTGTGTTACTTCCTGCGCCGACAAATACTAGGCCACCGTCGGTAACGACCGGACCAGCTTGGCCATAACCTTCGAAGATCTGCCTCCAGATCAACTCGCCGCTGGTCGGATCGTAGGCCGAGAAATAACCCTTCGGATCCCGACCAGAATTAAAAGGTTGGTCTATGGCAGCCACATACAGTAGGCCTGTTTTCTCACTAAAGGCTAACGGTCCGTAACTGGAGCCACCGCCCATACCCGGAGCAAAAATTTGATTCGGTCCTAGTGGGGTAAACTGTTCAACTAAAGTATTTACTTCCATGTGTTGAGCTGGAATATCGGTTGGAAACACCGGGGAAACTGGTTCCATTCGATCGCCATTTGCCTTGTGAGGTATAGGCTGAGTTGGCCATGGTTCTTCACCTTCAAGGTCGGTTTCGGTAGGAACTGGAGTTTCAAGAATTGGATGCACTGGTTGTCCGTTTTCTCGGTTAAGAATATAGAGCCAACTATTTTTGTTTGCTTGAGCGAGAGCCTTAACGGTTTCCCCGTTTACCTCCATGTTGAATAGCACGGGTTGATTACCGTCGTCGTAATCCCAGACATCGTGATGTACTTGTTGGTAGTACCACTCCAGTCTACCTTCATCCAATGTTAAGGCGATGATCGAATCGGTAAAAAGATTCATGCCGTCGCGCTTGGTGCTGTCACCAAAGGGATTGCCAACGGCAAAATACACCAGGCCTAGTTCTGGATCGATGGAAGGAGTTTCCCATATGCCACCACCATTGCGTTCACCGCCAATCCAAGTTGGGCCAGCAATTTCCCAGCCCTGATCATTTTCATCCTGGGGAACAGTATTAAAATGCCATAGTATTTCTCCGGTCTGATCGTCAATAGCCAGCACATAGCCGCCTGCGATATGACTTTCACTGCGGGTAGTACCTATATAGATGACGTCGTTATAGAGTTGCGGAGCCGTAGTGAACCAGTAACCCGCCGAGATGGCTGTTTCGATAGTGGGGTCTTTCAGATGAAGTACATCTAGGATAACCGAGGCTTGTCCATTATCACCGAATCCTTCAAGTGGCTCACCAGTTTTTGCATCTAGTGCGAACATGAAAGACCCGGCTGCCGTGTAAACTACGCCTTCATCGTAAACCACCCCTCGATGCCTGAAAATATAACCCTCACGTCGACCGCCTCCTAGTAATCGTGTAACGTCATAGGACCAGATAAGATGGCCGTTTCGAGCGTCTAACGCATAGACGCTTCCCCGCGAATCGGTGACATACATAATCTCGTCGACGATGACAGGTGTGGTCTGATTGCTTACCCCGTCGATTACGCCATGTTGGAATAACCACGTTGGTGTTAGAGTTGCGACATTTTCTGGTGTGATCTGGTCGGTAGGTACGGACCGTGATCCATAAAGGTTGAAGTTGTGTAGCGGCCATTCCAGGTCAGGAACCGATGACAGTCTATTTCCTGCGGGCTTCATAGCATCGTCGGTGGTTGCAATAGAAATCNATCTGGTATCGTCCTCTTGTGAACAACCCACAAAAATAGCTAACAGGCTCGCCACCAAGAAAGCGAATTTGGTCTTGGAAATAACTTTGTATAGCATCAGCTTACTCCACTGTTCTGATTAAGGGTGACGAGNCTTCTTCGTGCTCATTTACTGACTCTNCTCTATCATGTATTCCACTAGGGCTTTGAGATCCTCATCGCTACAGNNTATGCACAAACCACGTGCTGGCATGACGCCGTTTAGGCCCTCAATAGTGTTCTTTACAAGTGTATTCATACCTTTCTCCAGCCGAATTTCCCATTCTATCGTTTCTCCGACTATGGGTGCATGAGCCTGCCCTGTGCCATGACAGGCATAACAGGTTGATTGGTAAGTAGCGGCAGCATCGAAATTTCCAGACTCGGCTGCTATCACGTACTGGAAAGCACAAATAGTTGCTACCAGGGCAAGATTTTTAATCAGTTGGGTTTTGGGCATTGTACTTATTCTTGTTAGTAGCGCTTTCGGACAATATTAAAAAAATCTATGAACTTTTGCATATGTTTGCTGTTTTGAGAAATCACCAGTGAGTGGTCACCACCCGGAATCTCTGCATAAACGTGTTGCATGCCGAGGTTCTGCATTTGTTTGATCCAACGCCGTGTGAGGGTAACCAGCCCGTCTTCATCTCCTTGTAAGACAAAAATAGGAATATGCTTGATTCTTTCTAAAGTAGCNCTGATGTCGAGGTCTTGCTCTGGAGCCGGAGCTGCGACACCGAGCCCGGCAAATAAACCTGGGTACTTAGCGGCAATATGGTAGGTTCCGGCACCGCCCATTGAATGGCCCCATAAATAGATGCGGTTATCATTGACATTGAATTCATCTCGCACCAGGCTCAGCACTTCCATTACATCCTGTTCGCTGTATTTTGAATCCTGTCGATCTTCAGTTTTTCTTGAGCCATACCAGCCGCGTCGGATATACCCAAGCGGAGTAGCCACGATATAGCCATTAGCCTCAGCCTCATCAAGAAATCCATGGTATCCCATTAGCCAATCATAAGTTCTGCCAAGGCCATGCAGTGAAATAATTAAAGGTGCCGGGTTTCCCTCGTTATAGTTAGAAGGAATAAACAGAGCATAGGGGATAGTTTCGCCAGTGGGCGGAAACGCGTATGTTCGGTGTTGAACACGCGTATCTACAATATTGCTTTCATCATCGCTAGCTTGACGGTCGGCTAGTGCTCCTGAACTGAAAAAAATCAGTATAGGGGTTAAGACTATTGTTAGCAGTTTTTTCACCTTCTATTCCTCGTGTGTTTTCCCCGGGGGGATCGGGAGCATAAACGATCTTATGGCCGAGTCAAAGTGCGCTGGGAAACATATTCGACTTCTGGCGAACTATTGTTCGCGATTTAATTCACGAGTTGTAAATTCCATGATTCTACCCGTTCCGTAATATCGTGATCAGTCCAGTCAAATTTCAAAGGTGTTAAAGTGATATAACCTTGCTGATAAGCATAGGTATCGGTACTACTGTCTCGAGACTGCACGACAACGCGATGTCTCTCATATACCGAGCGCTCGCCAGTCTGTTCAACTAGCTCATAATGGGAAGTTTGTAAATAGGAGTCCCCCATGGGCATGATTTTTACACCTTGTAACTCGCCGCTTGGAATATTTATCGAAATCAGCGTACCTTCCAGAGCTCCCGACTCTCTATAGCGCTTCACTAATTGGGCGGTGAATCGAGCAGAGGCAACGGTATCAACGTCTGCTACATCCTGTGAGACAGCTATGGCAGGC
>NZNL01000010.1 GCA_002694855.1 Gammaproteobacteria bacterium | reverse complement strand
GGCGCAAATTTGCCACGAACCAGGAACTCGAAAAACTGAAAGAGAGTCTGCAACTAGCTATTGATGATTTTAACAGTGGTCGCCGGTGCTATCGTTTGTTTCATTTAACCAAAGTAGCTAGTCCCACGGGAGAATATACAAATGCGGAGTATGGTGACAAAGATGCATTTAATCCAGATGAAGTTGCTGAGCTTTTTGAAAAAAGTTTTAACAAAAAATGGGATTCCGAACTATGGCACTGGAAGTACATGCTTGGTAATGGCAAATGCGTAATTGCGAGACAACACCGAGACGGTGAAATTGTTTCTCACTATGGTGGTATCCCAAGAGAGATTTATTACTTTGGTAGACCTTCCACGGCTATCCAGCCATGCGATGTTATGGTGCTTCCTGAGATTCGAAAGCACTATGGTAAGAGNAGCCTGTTTTTTAAGGTGGCAGCTACTTTTCTCGAGCGGGAAATTGGTAANACCGTGAACCATTTACTAGGATTCGGTTTTCCCAATAANCCAACTATGAATACAGCCATTCGCCTCGGNTTGTATGAAAAAACGGATGATTTTGTTGAAGTGTTATATNTGGCGCCTTATAGTGATTATGAGGAAAGTGGGTATAGTTGGTCTGCGTTAAATATAGATGACCCTGTGCAGCAGCAGGAAGTAGACGGTTTATGGCAAGAGATGTGGCCCGACTTTGCCAGTGGAATTATTGGTATGAGGCACTCACAATATCTCAAGTATCGTTACTTCGAGCATCCGTATTCCGTTAAGAAATTGTATCAGTGTCTGATGCTAAAAAATGACTCAACTGGTTTCCCCGTGGCCGTNGCGATTCTTAAAATTGATGGCGACAGAAAGCTTATTATGGATTTCATTTGTCCCATAGCGGCAATAAAAAAAATATTATCTCGGTTAAATCAGTTAGTTGAAAAAGAAGGGCAGGTTTCCGGATTGAAGATATGGGTTACCCGAGGTTGGCTTGATACGGTTAGGCTAGAAGGGGCAATTGTGAATGAATTGGGGATTGAGATACCCTGTAACAGCTGGAATCCGGGACCGAGCTCNGAGACTCTTTANGGAGCTTGGTGGCTCACAGCCGGTGATATAGATTTTATGTAAGCCTGAATACGGATCGCAAATTAGGAATTAAATTCCTCAAGTTAGGAAGTTTCAATTACATGAATAGTAGAAATATCTATGAGCAAAACCTAGATCAGAACCCCGCAAACTACGCTCATCTGACGCCCCTCAGTTTTATAGAAAGATCAGCGAGTGTTTATCCTGACAAAGTTTCAATTATCCATGGTAATACTCACTACACCTGGTCACAAACTTATAAGCGNTGCTGTTTGCTAGCCTCGGCGCTTCAAAAGCTAGGCGTGGGAAAAGGGGACACTGTTTCCTTTATGGGTGCGAATACTCCTGAAACTTTCGAAGCGCATTTCGGAGTTCCTATGATAGGGGCAGTATTGAATGCCCTTAATGTACGGCTTGATGCCAAGGCCATAGCTTTTATTATCGAACATGCTGAGGNCAAGGTATTATTTACGGATAAGGAATATAGTCGAACTATCCGGGATGCACTGGAAATCGTTCCCAATAAACCTATCGTCATTGATATTGATGATCCTTATTTCAATGAAGGCGAGTTACTGGGGCAGACCACGTACAATGATTTTCTGAAAACCGGTTCTGAAGGCTTTTCCTCTTTTCAGATTGATGATGAATGGCAAGCTATTTCCCTGAACTACACTTCAGGAACTACTGGTGACCCCAAGGGTGTCGTCTACCATCATAGGGGTTCTTACCTAACAGCTTTGTCAAATGTAATCAGTTGGAGCATGCCGGCACACTCTGTCTACCTGTGGACGCTTCCAATGTTTCATTGCAATGGATGGTGTTTTCCCTGGAGCCTTGCAGTGGTGGCAGGCACNAGCGTTTGTCTTCGCCATGTAAGAGACGATGCTATTTTCAATGCAATTAAACAAAACGGTGTTACCCATTTTTGTGGGGCACCAGTAGTGCTTAATACGCTCTTGAATGCCCCAGAGGGCATGAAGCAAGGTATCGATCACAAGGTTAATTGCATGACTGCAGGCGCTGCGCCTCCGGCGGCAGTTATTGCCGGGATGGAAGAAATGGGATTCAGCGTAACGCATGTGTATGGCTTGACGGAGACGTATGGGCCTTGTGTAGTTTGCGCACCGCAGGAAAGTTGGNTGGAACTCAGTGTTCAAGAACGAGCAGAAGTAAAATCACGGCAAGGCGTGCGTACCTCATTGCAGGATGAAATTATGGTGGCTGACTCGCAGACCATGGAGCCGGTGCCCAAGGATGGCAAGACCATGGGTGAAATCTTTATACGGGGAAACCTTACCATGAAGGGTTATCTTAAAAACCCCAAGACGACGGAGGATAGTTTTGCTGGTGGCTGGTTCCATTCAGGTGATCTGGCGGTATGGCACGAAGATGGATATTGTCAGATTAAGGACCGCTCTAAAGATATTATAATATCTGGTGGNGAGAACATCTCATCACTGGAANTTGANTCNGTCCTATTNAAACATCCNAAAATACTAGAAGCTGCAGTTGTGGCNAGTCCGGATGAAAAATGGGGTGAANTCCCTTGTGCCTTTGTGTGCCTTAAAGTAGGCGAAGAGATGACAACNAAAGAGCTGATNGCTTATTGCCGGGAAGAATTAGCAGGATTNAAAATACCGAAAAAAATTGAATTCGGNCCCATTGATAANACGTCTACGGGGAAAGTTCAGAAATACTTATTGAGAGAGAANGCGGAAAAGGTCGCNTANNCCGNTAAAAAGTAAGCTACAATCANCGAGTTCAANTNGAGGAGAAAATAATGAGAAANTTGATTACCACCCTTAGTGCANTAACTNCCGTGCTTCTATGTGCGCAAATATTNGCACAAGATATACCTGAGACNATTACNGTCACCAGTTCGGTCTTTGATCATCATGGNANGGTACCCGAGGAAAATTCNGCATACGGNGCCAATACATCTATTGACCTGTCTTGGTCTGATTTGCCGGCTGGNACAGTTCAATTGGCNATGATTTGCGATGATCCTAAGGTTGTCGAGATTGGCATGATGCCGGAGCCGTTCGTCCATTGGGTTGTNTACAATATCCCTGCGAGTTCTGCCGGATTGCCTGCAGGTATGCCNGCTGATGCCGANGTTAGCCTTGCTGGTCTNGAAGGCACTATTAATGGATTAAATGGTACGCGCCGNGCCGGTTATTTTGGNCCTCGGCCTCCTGNNAACGGCCAATTGCATGCCTATCACTTTAGAGTGTATGCCCTNGATTCAGACCTTGGCCTCGAAACNGGCCTTAATAAAGCTCAGTTGNTGGAAGCTATTGACGGTCATGTACTTGCTACCGGNATGCTGATGGGNCATTACGAACGTAAAGAATAAGCGCTGAATACTGATTCTCGGATCCTTAGAAACAGTAAAAAAGAATTCAGCTATTGTCGACTTCTTGCTCAGTAGATCGNTAGTTGACGTCAGGCCCTGGCAACAGATNGGCCAGAAAATTCAATTCGCCACAGGACGAAAACAATGATAAACATAAAACAAAAATCAAGTTCTTCGACTGTCCTTGCTTGTATNCTGGTTTTCATTTCCCCTTTCACGATTGCCCAGGAAGGCGAGATTGTCGAAACAGGAACACATCGATTTGTCGAGGTTGCTGATGGCGTGTGGCAAGTTACNGGCACTGGATCAGTATTTACTATGAGTAACGCCATGATCCTNGTTGGAGAGTTTGACACTCTTGTAGTTGATTCTCATGTAACACCGGCTGCGTCGCGAGCTCTGCTGGAATCAATTCCGGCCGTAACCGACAAACCTGTGCGCTATTTGGTNAACAGTCACTACCACTTCGATCACGCTCATGGCAATCAGTCNTTTCCGGAAGGGGTAGAGATTATNGGTCATGAATTNACCCGNGCNAAGCTGAATGGNGATATCGGNAANGTGCTNGAAGAAAATACCTTTAGGAGTTTTTCNGANCCTGTNCCNNCTACGGTNGCNAATCTCGCNCNGCGNGCNCNAGNGGAAACCGATCCTAGGAGACGCGCAGAACTNGAGGAAACCCATCGAGTTCAACAAGAATANATGAATGCAATCGNNGAAGTAGTGCCGACTCCTCCNAATATAACNCTGCAGNATGAGATGACTCTGTTNCANGTAGTGGCAAANGGTTCCCGTGAAATCCAGCTATTACATTTCGGNCGTGCNCACACTGGTGGTGACGTAGTGATCTNCNTGCCGCAAGANAAAGTTGTNTTTACAGGCGACATGATGCTNCCGGGGCTGGCTTATATGGGTGATGGTCATGTTGATGAGTGGCCNGACTCNNTGGAGGGATTAAAAGCGNTGGATTTTGAGGCCTGGNTNCCTGGNCACGGACCTGTCATGCGNAACAAGCAGCCAATNGANAANTTCCAGGCTTATNTACGTGATCTTTGGGACAGNNCNTCGNNTCAATACAGAATNGGNGTNNCCTGGGAAGAGGCTGCGGAGCAAATNGACATGACAGACCATAGCGATAATTATGCCCANATAAGTAGTCCAGGTGTCGACCCGCGGGCTATCCGCAGGATTTACCAGCTATTAGATGAAAGGTAGTAATACCAGCATGCAGAAAAAAGGGGCCTAATTAGGCCCCTTTTTCTGTCTTTTCCAGAAAGTCGCAAGTTTTTTGAGTCGGTAAATTCCAGGATTTAAGTTTAAAGGAGTTCTGTCTCTCCGACTTAGTCGAGAACAGGATAACCACGTACGCTGAATGGTTTATTACTGTAGCTATCGATAATAGCCTGCATTGCGGTTACGCCAAGTTCCTGCCTAACGGTCAGGTGACTGTACGAAGTGATCTGGGTCATCATGATTCCAATCATATTCTCGACCGGATCCACCCAAAAAATAGTGCCCCAGGCACCTCCCCAGCTAAATGTTCCAGGAGTGAGCGGGTCTCTTGCCTGACCTGCGTCACTAACGATTCCAAAACCAAGGCCAAAGGTATAACCAGGTCCACGAATATATACTTCGCCATCGCCACTGTGGTTGGAAATCATTAGATTCACTGTCTTGGGACTCAACAGACGAACACCATCCAATTCTCCACCATTAAGCAGCATTTGGCTAAAGCGCCAATAATCAGAAGCTGTCGAATACAGGCCAGCAACCCCACCATAGTAGTCTGAGCCAAAGAATGGTTGGGCACTGTACTCAGGTGTTCGGGCTAATTCAATTGTTTGACCAGGTCCCGAAGGGCTGTAGACATTTGATACCCGGTGCCGTTTTTCTTGTGGGACCACATAAAAAGTGTCTTCCATCATGAGTGGATCGAAAATCATACGTTGTAGATAGTCTTTCAGAGGCACGCCAGCAATCCTTTCTACCAAAAGTGCTACATAGTCAGTAGAGCTGCCATATTGCCAGCTATCTCCTGGATGAAAGGCTAAAGGGAGGGGACCGCGTTGCAAAATTGTTTCTACAAGAGTGTTGGTTCTACCGAGCAGTTTTAATTCCTCTTGGGTAAGCTCGTTTCGGCTGGGATCCAAACCGGAAGTGTGTGAGAGAACATGTCTGAAATTGATAGGTCGGTCGGAAGGCACCCGATGTGTACCGAATTCATCATTTACTATTACTTTCTTGCCCTGCAGCTCCGGTATCCAATCAGTAATTGGATCGGTTAAAAGGAAGTGACCTTGCTCATAGAGCATCATTAATGCAGTAGAGACAATCGGCTTGGTCATGGACATGATGAAGAAAATTGTGTCGTCAGTCATCGCTTCGTCCGATTCTTTGTCTTTCCATCCTTGAGAGTCAAAATGTATGATTTTGCCGTTGCGAGAAACCAAAGACACTGTGCCCGCTAACATATTGGCATCGATGTAACGCTGCATTGCGCTGGATAGATTTTTCAGCCTTTCTGAAGACACCCCCATACTCTCGGGCGTGTCCTTTGGCAAGTCATTTGCTGCTGAGATAGTAGATAGAACGGTGATCGTGGCGCTTAACATGAGCTGTTTGATCGGGTAACGAAATAGGCTAGAAATCATGGATTACTCCTTATTTTTGTGAGGATCACCGCTGTTTTAAGATTAGCTTAGGGATTTGACCCGCGCTGTATTTTAATTCATTCTCTGCGGCTTTCCGAGTAGCACCTGCGTATAAGATACCATAGGATNAGCAATGACCGAGGACGTCAAAAAAGCTAATGATCGACCAATGTTTTTAAAACCGGGGCATAATGCCGGTGACCTGGTGGAATCGCATAAATGGAAAGTCCTGCGGGAGGAATTAGGGTTGGTGGAAGTAGATGTCCATTTACCAGATCATCTTTTGAATCCTCGCAACCAGTTATTTGGAGGATTTACTGGGGTTTACGTAGATATGGTTTCCATTTATGCAGCCCGCACGTTGTTTGAGGAGACTCAGGAATTTCGGTGGGCGGCTACGGTGAACATGCGTATTGACTATTTTGCACCCGTGTTAGGGCCGCGATTTGTGCTAAAGGGAGAAGTGATTCACGACGGTAAAACAACNTGCCTCGTAGCCTCTCATNTCACTGACATGGATGGGAACAAACTCGTCTATGCTATAACTACGATGAGAAAAAATCAGTAAACATNAGAATTTGACCAATACGAAAGCCGGCGTCTAGAAATTGAAGCCGGCTTTTATTTTNCTGCTAAGTATTACATCGAGTAACCTTTTTCGTCGTGGTCGGTAATATCTAATCCTTGTTGCTCCTGTTCATCGGTAACTCGAATGCCAGAAGTCAGAGCGCTCACGAATTTCAATAGGATAAANGTTGCAATCGCGGTATAGATACCAACGGCAAGAATTCCGGTAATTTGTACCATCAATTGCGAACCGATGGTCATACCATCGGCGAAACCGTTGCCACTAAAGATGCCAAGGTTTCCGGAAACAAGGATGCCTGCTAAAAAGGTTCCCACGATGCCGCCTACCCCGTGCACGGGAAATACATCCAGCGAGTCATCGATNTTGATTATTTGCTTCAGGTAGGTGGTAGCGAAATAGCAGATAACACCGCCTGCCANCCCGACAATAAGTGCGCCAGAAGGACCAACTGAACCCGAAGCTGGGGTGATGGTCGCAAGACCTGCCACCATACCAGTAATGGCTCCTAACCCACTNGGTTTGCCGTATTTTTTCCATTCGATAACTATCCATGACAGTGCTCCCGTTGCGGCTGAGATATGAGTAACAAATAACGCCATACCCGCTGCCCCATCTGCTGCTAGAGCACTACCAGCATTAAAACCGAACCAGCCGACCCAGAGCATAGCCGCACCGGTGAAACTCATTGTGAGATTGTGAGGTAGCGTCACTGAAGAGAGGAAGTCTTTGCGCTTACCGATTACTAGTGCAGTAACGAGAGCGGCAACGCCAGCCGTTATATGCACAACAGTGCCGCCGGCGAAATCGATCAGNCCCATCNGGCCTAACCAGCCGCCACCCCANACCCAATTNGCGACGGGGAAGTAAACAACCAGTGNCCAGAGNAGACTGAAAATAAGCATTGATGAAAATTTGATGCGTTCAACAAAAGCCCCAACTACCAGCGCCGGAGTTATAATTGCGAATGTCATCTGAAATGCCGCAAATGCGGTTTCCGGAATATCGCCATATGTTGAGATTGAGTTGATTCCTACACCGTTGAACATAATCTTACTGAGCCCACCCCAGTAAGCAGATTCGGAAGGACCGAACGCTATGCTATAGCCGACTACCAGCCATAGTATGGAGATCGTAACCGCGATGGCGAAGCACTGCATCAATACTGATAGAACATTCTTTGTTCTAACTAGCCCCCCGTAGAAAAGCGACAGACCTGGAAGCGTCATAAAGAGAACCAATGCTGTGGATGTTAAAACCCAGCCAGTGTCGGCTCCAGAAAGGTCTTGTCCGGAAGCAAGCGACGGTAAGAGTAGGAGTGNCAAGGTTGTTAAGTATTTTNTTTTTGCTATTTTATTCATNATTTTTAAGTAATCCCTCTATAGAGCATNGTTACCAGTTTCACCAGTTCTTATTCGAATACTCTGTTCCAAGTCGGTGATGAAGATCTTATCATCGCCGATTTGCCCGGTACCAGCGGCTTTACAAATAGTTTCAATGGCTCGGTCGCAAAGGTCATCAGCGACAGCTACTGCCAGTTTGGGTTTTGGTAGGAAATCGATGACATACTCTGCACCTCGATATGCCCTTTCTGCCTGTCGAAGTCTTTAATTTCAGTTAGCGTCATTCCGTTTACTCCTAGATCCGACAACTCGTGGTGCACATCGTCAGTTTTAAACGGTTTGGCAATGGCGGTTATCAATTTTATTGTTATTTTCCCGCTTCTAATTCATGACATTGCTGTCATATTNTGCNTTNTATCAACGGAAACGCTACGGNGCTAAAAACCTCTNGAAAACTTTACCATGTCGCCAGGTAAANCAGCAATAATGGTTCAGANCTGTTCCTAGAGCGACTAAAGTNNNATATGTTTTAGTATTTGATNNTTACAAANATATAGTTNNGAATATCACGACAATCAATCTTATCGCATCCTATAATTTTNATAAAAAAATAGGGGTAAGCACTCATNAGGAGGGAANGAATTGAGTGCTTACCCCCTAGGGGGGGGAGGGACAGCTTATGCAGCAACACGCTGCTGAATAGTTTCCTCTGATACATTCAGAGACACCTTGTTCGGTAGAATTAAAGTAATCGATAAGCTCCTAATAGATTCATCGGGGCTTATAGAAGGCTGTAGATTATGGTTATGTTTCCGTGCGATTTATGAAGCATAATTATTTCCCGGCGCCCGCNGGCGACTGTGGCTGGAATTTAATTCAAAAAAAAAGACCTCTAGGCTTTGAGACTTAGAGGTCTTTTCTTTAGTACGGTTGTTAATCGTTTATTGGTCAGAAATTCACTCTAAATTGAGTCCCTCAATAGTTACCACGCGCACGCAGAACCAATGACCCAGAAAGGTCTTGTTCTTNGTCATGGTTGTTTGNATTGCCCAGGTATTCACTTTCTTCACACAATAAAATTTCTCGAAGCGCGGATTCTAAGCTTGTTATTTTTTAAGTCAACTATTAATGNTATCTAACTGTGATTTGGATCACTCCGCACCAATTGTGCGTCGCAATTGGTCTACTGAATTGACTGAGGTAGAGGAAGTTCTAATTTGTGTCTGTAGATTCTTGGTCCTTCATTGCGTATTCCAAGGAAGAACGCTTTTGACTCCAGTGTGAAGCCAGGATCGAACCNCTGATATTGTGCCAAACACTGAATAACGCGGCAGGCAGGGCGGCAGCACCAGAAAAGAATTGCAGGGCAAGAGCGGCCCCTAGCCCGGAATTTTGCATACCAACCTCAATAGCGATGGTGTGGCTCTGTCTGAGGTTGAATCCAAACAGGCGACTGATACAGAAACCACCNGTCAGACCCAATAGGTTATGCAAAATAACCGCTATGAGCGTTAGGAGCCCGACTTCCAACAATTGTTGGGAATTCAAAGCGACAATAATGGCGATGATTAACAGAATAATTACAATAGAAATACTTGGTAGCCACGATTCGAATCTCAATACGGCTGAATGTGCGTAATGGTTAACCAATGAGCCAAGCACAACTGGTACCAGAACAATTTGGGAGATACTCAAGAGCATTCCAAGAGTATCTACCGCTACTGTTTCTGACAAGTAAAAAGAACAAAGCAAGGGTGTTGCGATGACCCCAGCAAGAGTAGATGTCATGGTCATGGATATTGAAAGCGCAACGTCGCCTTTAGCCAGATAGCTAATAACATTNGATGCCGTGCCGCCAGCACAGCTTCCCACCAATACCATGCCNGCANTTAGNTGATTGGATAATTGCAGCATTGTCGCGAGGGTCAATGCCAGAATTGGCATTAACAAAAACTGCAGTAGTACCCCGACAAACACCGGTCTCGGGTCTTTTGAAATTCTGAGAAAGTCCTCATCGGTAAGCGTCAGCCCCATGATGAACATAACGGAGGCTAGCAACGGTACTATTGCCTGCTCGAAGTTTCCGAAAAACCCGTTAAATACAAAGGCTACTGAAGAAAGCAGCACAGCCCAGAGAGGGAAGAGGTTGTTAAACTTNGTCATTAATATACCTTGTCGTATGAATTTGACTACCAGTGTGACAATTATCCATCGATCATTTGAGTTTAATCGGGTAATAAAAGCAATGATCGCCCTTGGAAACCGCACTACCTGGCTCTACAAGGTGAATTCTGCCACGTCTTCGGCTATNCTTCTCCTCTCATATGTGACCTGANTTTANGGGAGGAATTATGCGAATACGATNGCTCGTTGTGTCCAGTTTTTTTGTAGGCTGGCTTGTCTCCATTTTCTCTTTTGCGGCATCTAACTGCGAACCTGATGGTGATGTTAAGTTTGTTTGTGGGCCAGTAAGCCCAGAAGACCTGGCACTAATACCGGAGACTCCCTGGTTGATTGCCTCGGGCATGGAAGATGATGGTTATCTNTATCTAATAGATACACGNGATGCTAGTTCGTCGGAGCTCTATCCTCGATTGTCAGCAAACCAAATGCACGANAGAGAAACTTATACAGAATGTGTGGGACCGGAGGCGAGCAGGTTCAGACCTCATGGTATTAATCTAACAAGAAATTCAGATGGTATACATCAGTTGTATGTGGTTCGTCATGGCGCTCGTGAAGCAATCGAGGTTTTTAATGTCAATATGGGAGAAGTGACACCTACTCTTAGTTGGATAGGCTGCATCCCAGCACCTGATTCGGTCGTATTCAATTCAGTGGTCGCGTTACCCGAAGGCGGCATTGCGGCTACCCAATTCCAACTACCGGAAGGAGTTGTATGGGAGTGGAACTCGGATCAGGGATGGAGCAAGGTACCAGGAAGCGAAACAGCCGGGCCTAATGGACTGGAAGTATCACCTGATGGCCGGTGGTATTATATTGGAGGATGGGGTAGCCGATCTCTCATTCGGCTGTCCCGGAATCAAATACCAGTTCAGGTAGATTCGGTTGATGTTACACACCACATTGATAATGTGCGTTGGGCACCTGATGGTACTTTGTTCGCGGCGGGCCATGTCGGGCCTACACCAAATTCGATTTTTAATTGCCTTGGTCAGGGTCAGTGTGAAGGTGTTTCCACTCGAGTGACGAGAGTAAGCCCAGAATCCATGTCCGCGGATGAGATAGTGAATTACCCTTCTACCGGGTGGTTTTTATTGGGCACCGTGGCTATCCAGGTTGGCGAGGAGATTTGGGTCGGAGGTATCGCTGGAGCGGATCGTATCGCTCGATTTGCAGTACCTTAGTCATATACTGTCGAATTTTTCGAACAGGAAAAGATTTATGAACAAGACAAGCCATCAGCAGTCAGGGCATACAAAGCTGGTTGTGGATATCGTCGAAGAACTTAAGCTAGAGCAAGGGGCTCTCTTACCGATCCTCCATGCCATNCAGGATGAACTCGGTTATGTGCCGACGGAATCAGTGCCTTTTATCGCCGATAGCTTGAACTTGTCTCGAGCCGAGGTCCATGGGGTAATAAGCTTCTATCACTATTTTCGGAGTAGCCCTCCGGGTCGATACACGGTACAGATTTGTCGCGCCGAATCCTGTCAGGCTATGGGTAGTCGAGTAATGGAAAATTATGCAAAAGAGTTGCTGGGCATCGATTTTCATGAAACCACAGCTGATGGTGAAGTTACCCTGTTGCCAGTTTACTGTCTCGGTAACTGCGCTTGCTCACCGTCTGTGCGCGTGGGCAACGAAATATTTAGTCACGTGGATAAAATTCGCTTCGATGCGATCGTTGCNAGNCTAGGGCATCAACCAGTTGAAGTGACGTAATGAGCGCCATAATTCGACTCTATGTTCCTCGTGATACAACAGCCTGCTCCTTGGGAGCTGATTCTGTGGCAGCAACCCTGCAGCAAGCAATTGAACGACAACAATTGCCACTTGATATTGTGAGAAATGGTTCACGGGGCTTGTATTGGCTTGAGCCCTTGATTGAGATGGATACCTGTAATGGACGCATTGCGTTTGGGCCAGTTANCAGTGATAAGGTTGACGAATTCATCGCCAGTCGGTTTTGGGAGCGTAGCNCCGAGCATCCGCTTTATCTTGGACCCACTGAAGACATTCCTTATTTAAAGAANCAGCAGCGAGTTACTTTTGCTCGGGTNGGGTTAACTAACCCTTTATCGATTGAAGATTATTGTGCGAATAGTGGCTTTGAGGGATTGCAAGCAGCATTAAANATGTCNGCTCAGGATATTGTCACTTGTGTTACCGATTCTGGTTTGAGGGGNCGGGGTGGTGCNGCGTTTCCGACTGGNATCAAGTGGCAGACGGTACTCGATTCTCCGTCTGGACAGAAATACATTGTTTGCAATGCAGATGAAGGNGATTCCGGNACTTTTTCNGATCGTATGCTAATGGAAAGCGATCCNTTTTGCCTGATCGAGGGGATGATAATTGCCGGATTGGCGGTGGGTGCAGACCTTGGTTACATCTATTTGCGAGAAGAATATCCTCTTACCAAGCAGATATTTGAACAGGCCGTTGAGACGGCCCGGGTACACGGCTATCTCGGTAAAACGATTGCAAGTAGCGACCACCAATTCGATCTAGAACTGCGTCTAGGAGCAGGAGCCTATATTTGTGGTGAGGAAACCTCAATGCTGGAAAGCCTGGAAGGTAAGCGTGGAGAGATAAGGCCCAAACCGCCTCTACCGGCTGTTAAGGGCCTGTTTGGCAAACCATCGGTGATCAATAATGTTATTACCCTAGCGTCTGTTCCGTCGATTTTGGCCAATGGCCCGGCCGTTTACCAAGAGTATGGAGTAGGGAAATCGCGCGGAACTCTACCCTTTCAATTAGCAGGTAACCTCAAACACACAGGATTGGTGGAGCTAGCCTTTGGCGGCACTCTCCAGACTTTGCTGAAAGATTTTGGTGGAGGTACTCGTACTGGNAAACCCATGCGTGCTGTGCAAGTTGGTGGGCCACTGGGAGCTTATCTGCCTGAAAGCCAATGGGATACGCCACTTGATTACGAGTCCTTTTTGGCGATNGATGCCATGTTAGGACATGGTGGAGTAGTGGCGTTCGATGAATCTGTGGACATGTGTGAGCAAGCGCGTTTTTCCCTAGAATTCTGTTCAATCGAGTCGTGCGGGAAGTGCACTCCCTGTCGGATCGGATCGGTGCGGGGCGTAGANGTTATCGATAGAATCCGCCAGACAACGAAGAATGAAGAAAAAAGAGTACAATCTATTGAATTATTGAAAGAACTTTGCGATACCATGGTTGATGGTTCACTTTGCGCGATGGGGGGTATGACGCCCTTTCCGGTTAGGAGNGCCTTGCTTCACTTTCCGGAAGATTTTAAGTCGAGCACATGAAGAGTAATAACTAATGCTGAAGTATTTTGATCCAGATACCAGTGCCAGTTATCTTCAGGATTTGAACCCTGACAAAGATTATGGCACTCCGCCTGTCCAGGACTTAGAGGCCACTGAATTGGTCACGCTGACTATAGACGGTCGCGAGATTAGCGTCCCGCGTGGTACTTCCATAATGCGGGCCGCCGCGCAACTCGGTATTAATATACCCAAGCTTTGTTCAACTGATTCTCTGCAGGCTTTTGGTTCTTGTCGTTTGTGTTTGATTGAGATCGAGAGCCGCAGGGGCTTCCCTTCTTCCTGCACCACAACAGTTGAAGAAGGGCTGGCTGTCCGAACTCAGACAGAGCGTTTGGCAAAGCTACGACGGAATGTNATGGAGCTATATATTTCAGATCATCCTTTGGATTGTTTGACTTGTGCAGCTAATGGAGACTGTGAGTTGCAGGATGCTGCGGGCGAGGTAGGCCTTAGAGAAGTCCGCTACGGTTACGCCGGTAAAAACCATCTCGATGCTCCCACCGACACCAGTCATACCTATTTCAATTTTGAAGCAAGCAAATGTATCGTCTGTTCCCGATGTGTGCGCGCCTGTGAAGAAATCCAGGGAACCTATGCGTTAACGATTGACGGGCGTGGATTCGACTCTAAGGTGGCAGCTGGTCAGAATGAAAAATTTATGGATTCTGAATGTGTGGCATGTGGCGCTTGTGTGCAAGCCTGCCCGACTGCAACATTGATGGAAAAATCAATTATAGAAAANGGGTTGCCGGANCATAGCGTATTGACCACTTGTGCCTATTGTGGAGTTGGTTGTGCTTTCAAGGCTGAATTGAAAGGGGACCAGGTAGTACGAATGGTGCCTTATAAAGGCGGTAAGGCTAATCGTGGGCATTCCTGTGTAAAGGGCAGGTTTGCTTTTGGTTATACAAGTCACCCTGATCGAATTACTAAACCTATGATCAGACAGAGTATCGATGAACCTTGGCGCCAGGTTTCTTGGGATGAGGCNGTAAANTTTGCAGCNGNTCGTATCCGNNCNATACAAGANAANTATGGGCGCGATGCNGTGGGNGGAATCAGCTCNTCTCGNTGTACTAATGAAGAGACTTANNTGGTGCAGAAACTGGTNAGNGCNGCNTTNGGAAATAATAATATCGATACCTGTGCCCGTGTTTGCCACTCACCCACTGGATACGGGCTAAAAACGACTCTCGGTGAGTCAGCTGGGACACAAACTTTTGAGTCTGTCGAAAAAGCTGACGTAATTATGGTAATCGGAGCGAACCCAACCGACGCTCATCCTGTCTTTGCTTCACGTATGAAAAAACGACTGCGTGAGGGTGCCAAGCTGATTGTTGCCGATCCGCGGCGCATTGACCTAGTGCGAAGTCCTCATATTGCAAGTGACTATCATCTAAACCTACTGCCAGGAACTAACGTGGCTCTCCTCAATGCTATGGCTCATGTGATTGTTACTGAAGGCTTGGAATCTGTGGAATTTATCAAAGACCGCTGTGAATCTGAGGCTTTCGAAGAATGGAAACAATTCATCCGTGAACCAAGAAATTCTCCTGAGGTCCTAGCTGAAGTAACCCAAGTCTCTGCAGAAAAAATTGTTGCTGCGGCACGGTTGTTAGCACGAGCTGACAATGCATCCATATACTATGGTCTTGGCGTGACCGAACACAGTCAGGGTTCAACGGCGGTCATGGGAATAGCGAACCTAGCAATGCTCACTGGCAACATCGGTAGAGAAGGCGTCGGGGTTAATCCGCTTCGGGGGCAAAACAATGTGCAGGGTGCTTGCGACATGGGTTCGTTCCCTCATGAGTTGCCGGGGTACCGACACATTTCAATCGATAGTGTCCGACAATCCTTTGAAGAGTGCTGGGGAGTAAAAATCGGCAGCGAACCGGGTATGCGAATTCCGAATATGTTGGATGCAGCTGTTGCGGGTCAATTTAAAGGTCTTTATTGTCAGGGAGAGGATGTTGCTCAATCAGATCCTAATACTCAACATGTGGAGAATGCGCTGCGTAGTTTGGAGTGTTTGATCGTGCAAGATATCTTTTTGAATGAAACCGCCAAGTTTGCACACGTATTTCTTCCAGGAGCAACATTTCTTGAGAAGGACGGAACGTTTACCAATGCTGAGCGCCGCATTTCACCGGTACGCAAAGCGATAGAGCCATTGAGTGGCAAGGCAGATTGGGAAGGGACCGTCGCCCTGGCCAATGCACTGGGCTATGCCATGGACTACAGTCATCCATCGGAAATTATGGATGAAATTGCTCAATTGACTCCGACCTTTAAGGGCGTCAATTATAAGCGGCTGGAAGAAGAAGGATCTATCCAATGGCCTTGTAATGATAAAGCACCATCTGGGACACCAATCATGCATGTTGACGAGTTTGTTCGCGGTCAGGGTTATTTTGCAATCACGGAGTTTGTTGCAACTGATGAAAAAGTGACAAAGCGATATCCGCTTCTACTGACAACAGGCCGTGTACTTTCTCAGTACAACGTTGGTGCCCAAACCCGTCGAACCATGAATAAGGTATGGCACGAAGAAGACGTGCTCGAGATCCATACGTTCGATGCAGAAGAACGTGGAGTGAGGCAGGGTGATAAGGTCAAAGCATTGAGCCGTGCCGGAGAAACTGTTTTCAGAGCGGAAATTACCGACCGAGTTCAACCTGGCGTTGTCTATACGACGTTCCACTATCCGGAGACCGGTACCAATGTTATCACTACTGAAAATTCGGATTGGGCGACCAACTGTCCTGAGTACAAGGTGACTGCAGTCCAGGTCAGCAAGGTTTCGGAGCCCTCTGATTGGCAGAGTCGATTCGAGAACTTTTCTCAAAAACAGCTTGCCTTCCTGGAAGAGGCGAATTCCTGAAGTGGCAACGGTCGTGAAGAACGGTTCGGCTGGGGAAAATGAGACCGAAGCGCGCCACGATCCAGCACATGCCGAGTTTTCCGTCAAAATTTGGACAGCTGTCAGGCCAAACAATCTGGATGAAAAAATTGACAGCATAGCCGAGGAGATACCCGTAGCGCTCGTCTTCAACGATATTTCACATGTTGTGATGATGGCTAGCCCAGGTGAACTAGACTCCTTCGCCATTGGCTTCAGTCTAACAGAGGGCATCATCACGAGTCTGGACGACATTTATGACCTGCAGGTTTCCGTGGGCGATGCGGGTATCGAAGTAAATGTTACTCTATCGAACCAGTGCTTCATGCAATTGAAAGATAGACGACGCAGTATGACCGGTAGGACTGGATGTGGCGTCTGTGGCGCGGAGTCTTTGGAGCAGATCCGACTGCCGGTGCCGTCCGTCACATCAAATAACGTGGTTTCCCATGACGCTCTACAGAAAGCCACAATGACCCTTACTGACTACCAACCTCTGCAGAGGTTAACTGGTGCTGTTCACGGAGCGGCGTGGTTTGACCCCGAAGGTAGCATGGTGTGCATATGTGAAGACGTTGGTCGGCATAACGCTTTGGACAAATTGATCGGGTGCCTGAGCAAGAGGAAATTACTTGGAGAACCTGGATTTTTATTGCTTTCCAGTCGAGCCAGTTATGAAATGGTGCAAAAAGCAGCTATGGCAGGAATAGCTATTGTAGTTGCGGTTTCTGCACCTACCGCGATGGCGATCGATATAGCGCGGAAAGCATCGATCAGTCTTGTCGGATTTTCCAGAGACGGACGTCATGTGGTTTATAGTAATCATCAACGATTGATCTGAGTTTATGCGTCGTGACTGATACGGAACTGAAACATTTGATCAAGATGATCAACCAGATATCCGAAAATCTTGCCCGTGGAGAGAATAAAGAACTGGATGCTGCTCGAACAGCCGATCACCTGAAACGCTTTTGGGCACCGCTGATGCGTGAAAAGATTGTGGGCTATGCTGCATCTGATAAGGATAAGCTAAGCCCGGTGAGTAGGAATGCCATAGCTTTGTTGCAAGGGCAGAGCGAATAGTTGCAAATAGCTTAAATCAAGGTGATTAGAAGTTTCTTACCGATCGAGTTCAAGTACTTCCATGCGCTCGTCACCGGCTACTGTCACCGTTATACCGTCGGTGGTAACAAAACTGCGCTCATTAAGTTGATTTTTGTAAACTTCGTAAGTGGTTGGTTGAGCTTGGTTTGTGCGATACAAGTTAATCGTTAAGACCAATCGATCGTCCCGCCATTGATAATAATAGAGCACACCGCCCAGACCTACCATCAAGATTAGAAAAAGATAAGCCCCGATACGCAGGTCTTTAGTCAGAGTGGTATCGGTTCTCTTCTTCGCTTGTATTGCCGGCGAGTTACTATCTTTAGATTGAAATTCTTCACTTTCTGCAATNTGCCGTTGGCGTAGCACAAAAAACATGATCGCGGTGACAGCTAAGGTTAGAAGAATTTTTCCCAGCATACTCAGATAAATTGCTATAAAACGATTATTCGATGATAACAATGCTTGACAGCACTTGCCTAGCAACCTGTAGTTAAAGATGATTGAGACCCGCATAACGCAGTACAATAATGAAAATAATCCGGTTTACGCTCCTTTTATTTGGTTAATTTGTCGTTTCTTATGGCTGTTAGCGTTCCATTTCTTGGTTGATCGATAGATCCAAATTTACCGACAGGAATCCTGCACAGGCACGATATAAAAGAGTATAATCCTCCGCTTTTAGCGGCCTCCAGCCCACTCATGATCATATTTGAAGATACGAATAGCTTCTCACAATCCCATCAGGGCTGTGTAACTACGATCGGCAAGTTCGATGGAGTGCATCTTGGTCATCAGCTGATTCTGGATCAGCTTAAACAGAAGGCAGAACAATCAAACCTGCCCTCTTTGGTAATATTAATAGAACCGCACCCAGAGGAATTTTTTGCCGGTCCTGACGGGGAATGTCCAGCTCGTCTAACTTCGCTGACGGAGAAGGTAGAATTACTTGAGAGTTTTGGCATCGACTTTGTCTTTCAACTTAATTTTGACCAGGCAATGAGTAAAATCAGCGCCAAGAACTATGTACAGGAAATCCTTGTGGGCGGATTGGGAATTACCACTATTATCGTTGGGCACGATTTTCGATTTGGCCACAAACGCCGAGGCGATTATGCGTTCCTTCAGCGGGCTGGCAAGAAATTTAGGTTTGAAGTGATTGAAACTGCTGCATTCGAGAGAAATGGTCAGCGTATTAGCAGTTCCTTTATTCGTGAACAGTTGGCGAGCTCAGATTTTGGATTGGTAGAACAGTTATTAGGCCGGCCCTACTCAATTAAGGGGGAAGTGATTCGTGGGCAACAATTGGGGTCCGAGCTGGGTTTTCCGACCTGCAACATAAACCCGCATCGCTTGAGAATTCCTCTTCACGGCGTGTTTGCTTGCCAGGTGAGACTTGGTGATTGTTTCCGACAGGCAGCAGTAAATATCGGTTATCGCCCGACAATAACTGAAGATGGGGAAGCTTTGCTAGAAGCCCACATTTTAGACTTTGACGAAGATCTTTATGGCAAGAACATAGAGGTCATTTTTTGTCACAAGCTGAGGGAAGAGATTAAATTCGANAAATTGGATGCCCTAAAGCAGCAGATCAATGTTGATGTGCAAAAAGTGCGTGAAATGTTCGATTCAGCTTCTTAGGGGTTGACCGTTTCCACTCGAGATCAAGATGACAGACTATAAAGATACTCTTAATCTTCCACATACCGAATTTCCGATGAAGGCAAACCTGTCTCAGCGGGAACCTGCGTTGATCGAGAAATGGAACCGNNTTGATCTCTATCGCAAAATCTGTGAGAAGAACGCNGGACGGCCGAAATTTATTCTTCATGACGGCCCGCCCTATGCCAATGGCGACCTGCACCTAGGACATGCCATTAACAAGACATTGAAGGACATTGTCGTGAAGTCCAAGCAGCTATGTGGCTACGACGCACCCTATATACCAGGATGGGACTGTCATGGTTTGCCTATCGAGCATAACGTGGAGAAAAAGAAGGGTAAGGCCGGTCAAAAAATCAGTTACACCGAATTTAGGCAGGCCTGCCGCGACTATGCCNCAAAGCAGGTAGAAATTCAGAAGCAAGGATTCATTCGGCTAGGCGTGCTTGGCGATTGGGATAATCCTTATCTCACAATGAATTATGAAACTGAGGCCAATATCGTGAGGGCTTTGGGAAAGATTGTCGCTAATGGCCACCTCATAAAGGGCTACAAACCAGTTTACTGGAGTGTGGTGGGTGCTTCTGCACTCGCCGAGGCGGAAGTAGAGTACAAGGATAAGATTTCTTTCGCCATCGATGTGCGTTTCGCAGCAGCAGACCCTCAAACCTTCCTGCAAGCCTTTGATGGAATTGATATTGCTGAGACAACCGAGCAGTTGTCCGTTGTTATTTGGACTACAACTCCCTGGACGTTGCCTTCAAATCAGGCTGTTTGCCTGCATGCAGANTTGGTGTACGTGTTANTGCGTTGTGAATTGGGGCTGGGANTAGAAACAGTCNTACTTGCCAAGGACATGGCTGATGATGTTATGGCGCGATATGGTTGTGAAAAATTCCAGCTNCTTGCGGAGACTACAGGTGCCAACCTCGAAAATCTTTTATTGCAACATCCGTTCGCAAANAGGCANGTGCCCNTGATTCTCGGGGAGCATGTGAATACCGAGGCTGGCACNGGAGCAGTGCACACTGCTCCTGATCATGGTGTCGATGATTTCAATGTTGGTCAACAATATGGGTTGGAAACCCTAAACCTCGTTGACGAGCATGGGGTATTTACTTCAGATGCAGGTGAATTTGCAGGAGCGCATGTATATAAAGCCGATGAGCAAATTATAAATGTGCTACGCGACAATCATGCGCTGGTCGCTGAAGAGACAATTACTCACAGTTACGCTCATTGTTGGCGCACCAAAACACCACTCATTTACAGGGCCACTCCACAGTGGTTCATCAGTATGACTGAAAAGGATTTGTTAGGTTTGGCGCTANAGGCTGTTGACGGCATCAAATGGATACCGGATTGGGGGNAGGCTCGGATTCAGCTGATGTTAAAGGGAAGTCCAGATTGGTGTGTTTCGCGGCAACGCTCCTGGGGCTCACCAATAACACTGTTTGTTAACAAAGAGACTCAAGAGTTACACCCTCGTACCGCAGAATTGTTGGAAGAGGTTGCCCTGCGAATTGAACGGAAAGGCATTGATGCTTGGTTCGATTTGAATCCTGAGGAATTAATTGGTGAGGAAGCTTCTGACTATACCAAGGTTACAGACACCCTAGATGTCTGGTTCGATTCTGGAGCGACGCATTTTTCAGTACTGGAGCAACGGGATGAACTGCAATATCCTGCTGATTTGTACCTAGAAGGTTCGGATCAACACCGTGGTTGGTTCCAGTCGTCCCTTAAAACAGCCATTGCCATGAATGGTACTGCACCTTACAAGGAGGTGTTAACCCACGGGTTTTTTGTAGATGCTGAAGGCAAAAAGATGTCCAAATCCGTGGGCAATACGGTGGCACCAGAAAAGATTTTCCAGCAATACGGGGCTGACATACTTAGGTTGTGGGTAGCCGCTACGGATTATCGTGGTGAAATGACTGTCTCGGAGGAAATTTTCAAGCGAGTCGCCGATGCTTATCGACGCATCCGTAATACTGCCCGATTCATGTTAGCTAACCTTAATGGTTTTGACCCTTCTTTGGACCAAGTGTCTTCGGAAAACCTATTGGCACTCGATTATTGGATAATTCGTCAGAGCCAGATACTTCAGAAGGAAGTGATTGACCATTATCACGCATACAATTTCCTTAACGTATACCAGAAACTCCACAATTTCTGTGTCATCGAATTAGGAGGTTTCTATTTGGATGTTATTAAGGACAGGCAGTACACCACTCAGACCGATAGCCTGGCGCGGCGTTCCACACAAACTGCCATGTATCACATTCTGGAAATGTTAAGCCGGATGATTGCTCCCATCCTCAGTTTTACCGCAGATGAAATCTGGCAGAACATCCCAGGTAAACGAACCGTTTCAGTCTTGCTAACAGATTTCTCTGACAGCGTTACTGAGTTTGCGGAAGCGCAAAATTTTTCGGATCAGTTCTGGCGACAAATCATGGTAGTGAAGACAGCAGTTAACAAAGAACTGGAAAGCAAGAGAGCAGAAAAACAGGTCGGTTCCGGATTGAGTGCAGAAGTCTATTTATACTGTGACCAGGAACTCGAAGCTATGTTGAACCAACTTGGGCAGGAATTGCGTTTTGTATTGATTGTGTCACACACTTTTATCCATTCATTAGATAGCGCTCATGATGAAGCTGTAGATACCGACATTCCAGGCCTCAAGCTTTATGTTTCGCCTTCAATTCATACTAAATGTGAGCGCTGCTGGCATCATTCTGAAGATGTGGGTGAAGTTACCGAACACCCTGCACTCTGCCGCCGCTGTATCGAAAATATTGAGGGAGAGGGAGAGCAGCGCAGCTTTGCGTGATCCTCTTAATGTATCGGCATGTCCAATTTTCATGTTCCAGTAATCGAGAATGGATCCGTAGTGACATTACATTTCTCTCTATTGCTAACCAGCGGTGAGGTCATAGATTCTAATTTCGAACAGGAACCGCCGAGTTTCAAATTAGGCGACGGCAGCATGCTGCCGGGTTTCGAAAGGTTATTGCTTGGGCTGGGAACTGGTGATGATATTGAGGAACTTTTACAGCCGGAACAAGCTTTTGGTACAGTAAATCAGGGAAATTTCCACCGATTTCCCGTTGCCAAATTTGAACAGTTGCTGGAAGATGAACTGATTCCGACTGAAGTGGGCAGTATGGTTTGCTTCAAAGACCCGAAGGGTTTTGATCTTTCTGGTGTTGTTACGAATATTAGTGACGACTCGATCGGGATAGATTTCAATCATCCCCTAGCAGGTAAACAGATCATCTTTAGAGCCAGAATCATCTCAGTCATTCCGGCTAACATAGACGCGGTAGAAGTTAAACTTTAGTGACAGAACTTTAATGAACATAAAAGTAGCAACTGAACCAGTGATATCAATTCGAATGGCGAATCCCAGGGGGTTTTGTGCTGGCGTGGATCGCGCCATAGAAATCGTTAATCGTGCACTTTACACATTTGGTGCCCCCATTTATGTGCGCCATGAAGTTGTTCATAACAAATTCGTGGTCAGTAGCCTTCGGGAAAAAGGGGCTATATTTGTTGAAGAGCTTTCCGAAATACCGCTAATTGATTCTAGAGGCAGGTCTTCCATCGTGATATTCAGTGCTCACGGTGTTGCCCAAGCTGTGAAAGAGGAAGCTCGGTATAAGGGGCTTAAGGTATTTGATGCTACCTGCCCGCTAGTGACTAAAGTTCACATGGAGGTGACTAAGTTCAGCCAAGCGGACAGGGAATGTGTGCTCATCGGTCATGAGAATCACCCAGAAGTGGAAGGCACTATGGGTCAGTATAATACTGACGAAGGAGGCAAGATTTATCTTGTCGAATCGGTCGCGGATGTCAGCAGATTGAAAGTAGAAAATCCTGAGAAACTTTCATACGTAACGCAGACGACATTGTCGATGGATGATACAGCCAAGATTATAGCTGCCTTAGTAATGCGTTTCCCAACTATACAGGGGCCCCGGAAAGAAGATATATGTTATGCCACCCAGAATCGACAGGATGCCGTAAAACAACTGGCTCTGGAGTGTGACTTGTTGCTGGTTGTTGGATCCCCCAACAGCTCAAACTCGAACCGTCTTAAGGAGTTAGCGGAGCGCCTTGGATGCGAATCTTACCTTATAGATGGGGTTGATGACATTGATCCTGTCTGGTTAGAGGATAGGTTACGCCTTGGAATTACAGCGGGAGCTTCGGCTCCAGAAGTGCTTGTGCAGCAAGTGGTAGAGCGGTTGCAGGAAATTAGCCACCTGGAACCTGCAGAGGTTGAAGGAGTGGAAGAAAACATTGTCTTCAGTATGCCGCGTGAATTGCGGGATGCTTAGTATTCAAACACTGGCAAGCTGATTCAGTTTCTGCTGCAAGGCTTGTAATGCCCCCGCCATCCGCTGTTCTTTCTCGCGCTCCTTGGAAACTATCTCTGCAGGAGCATTTTCCACAAACTTCTTGTTGTCTAATTTTCCGGAAACCACTTTCAAGCTAGATTCTAATTTCGCAATTTCTTTCTCAAGCCGGACTTGTTCTGCCTCGATATCTATTAAGTCTGCTAGGGGCACCAGGATTTCGAGGTCATTATGTAGCTGAGTTGCTGCGACAGGCACTTCCTGATTTGGTTCGAGCCAATCGATGCTATCCAGCTTCGCTAATTTCCGCAGATAATGACGAAAGTTTTCTAGCCTCTCCTTGTCTAAGTCCGATCCATTACGCATTAACACCGGCATAGCTTTAGCCGGTGAAATACCCATCTCACCTCGAATATTTCGAATTGAGAGAACGACACCTTTAAGCCAATCGATATGAGCTTCCGCTTCGCTATCGATATTGCTCTCATCGAAAACTGGGTATGGTTGAAGCATGATGCTTTCTCCTTCGATGTCTAGCAAAGGAGCCACCCGCTGCCATATTTCCTCAGTAATAAAAGGCATAAATGGATGCAACAGTCGTAAGATTTTTTCTAGGACGACCACTAATACATGTTTGGTTGCTTGTGCTTCCATCGGGTTAGCTTCTTCATCCCAAATTATAGGTTTGGAAAGTTCCACATACCAGTCACAGTACTCGTTCCAGATAAACTCGTGTAGCTCTTGCGAAGCTAGATCGAAGCGATAACTTAACATGGCTTGTTCGATATTCCTGGCAGTATGTTCGAAGCGACTGATTATCCATCGGTCGGTAACAGAAAAATGAATGTTATCGAGGGATGTCGGTTCGGATTTTCCTGAATTATTCATTAATACATATCGAGCTGCGTTCCATATCTTGTTACAGAAGTTACGGAAGCCTTCGGTGCGACCTAAATCGAATTTTATGTCGCGTCCAGTGGATGCCAGCGAGTAAAAAGTGAAGCGTAGTGCATCCGTACCATAGCCAATGATGCCGTTTGGGAAAGATTCCTTTGAGTGTTTTTCAATCTTTTGCTGCAATTGTGGTTGCATTAGCCCTTCAGTGCGCTTGGCAATCAGCTCATCTAGGCCAATACCATCAATCAAATCGATAGGGTCAAGTATATTTCCTTTAGATTTCGACATTTTCTGTCCGTGCTCATCTCGCACCAATCCCGTAATGTATATCTTTTTGAAGGGGATCTCGCCGGTGAACTTTAGGGTCATCATTATCATTCGTGCAACCCAGAAAAAAATAATGTCGAACCCTGTGACGAGAACGTCGGTAGGATGATAGCGATCGAAATACTCGCGATCGTTTGGCCATCCCAACGTTGAGAATGTCCATAATGCGGAGGAGAACCAAGTATCAAGCACATCTGCATCTTGTCGCAATATAATCTCATCCCCTAGCTGATATTTGCTGCGAACTTCCGCTTCGTTGGCGGCGACATAGATTTCATCGTTTTCGTCATACCATGCTGGAATCCGGTGACCCCACCAGAGTTGCCTGCTAATACACCAATCTTGGATATTACGCATCCAGGCAAAATAAGTATTTTCCCAATTTTTTGGTACGAACTCTATATCGCCATCCTCGACTGCTCTGATGGCTGGATCCGCCAAAGACTGCATTGCAACAAACCACTGATGAGTCAGATATGGCTCAATCACGACACCACTACGATCACCGCGAGGAACCTTAAGCTTGTGCTCTTCGATTTTTTCCAGCAATCCGAGCTTTTTCAAATTGATAACGATCTGCTCCCGGGCGTCGAACCTGTCCATTCCCCGATACGCCGCTGGTGCGTTTTCATTTATTTTCGCATCATCAGTGAGTACATTTATTAGCTCCAGATCATGGCGTTTACCAACCTCGTAGTCGTTGAAATCGTGGGCCGGAGTGATCTTGACACAACCACTTCCGAATTCAGGATCCACGTATTCATCAGCAATGATTGGAATGCGGCGATCACAAAGCGGCAGTTCTACGAACTTTCCGACAAGCTCAGTATAACGTTCGTCGTTTGGGTGCACGGCCACCGCCACATCACCTAGCATGGTCTCCGGACGAGTGGTGGCAATTGTAATAAAAGTGTCTCCAGAAACAGTTTTGGTGTTGTCTGTTAGAGGATAACGATAATGCCAAAGTGAACCAATTTCTTCTTCGGAGAACACCTCGAGGTCGGAGATCGCTGTGTGTAGCTGGGGATCCCAGTTGACCAGTCGATTACCTCGGTAGATCAGGCCCTCGTCGTAAAGATCTATAAACACCTTCTCTACTACTGCGGACAGTGATGCGTCCATAGTGAAGCGTTCCCTGGTCCAGTCCGGGGATGACCCCATCCGACGCAGTTGTTGGGTAATGATTCCGCCGGATTTTTCTCGCCACTCCCAGACTTTTCGTACGAAGGCGTCTCGACCGATTTCCTGGCGGCTGGACCCAGCGGCATTCAATTGGCGTTCCACCACCATTTGAGTTGCGATGCCAGCATGGTCCGTTCCAACCTGCCAGAGTGTGGCTCGACCTAACATACGGTGATAGCGAATTAATGCATCCATGATGGCATGCTGAAAACCATGTCCCATGTGCAAGCGCCCGGTCACATTGGGCGGAGGAATTACAATGCAGTAGGGCTGACCCTCACCCTGAGATGCAAAATAACCTTTTTCTTCCCAGGTCTTATACCAGTGATCTTCCAGTTGCTGTGGCTGGTAAGTCTTTTCCATTCGTAAAGAACACGCGCCCATCAAAAAGGCGCAAGTATACATGAAGCGAATTGGCTTTTCCGGTTAAAAGGGCTTCCACGTCCTTTGATAGGTTAGAGCTAACAGTCGCGAAAGTATGTTTCTGTTACCAGCAGCTTTGATAACGCCCTCGTCCTTATTTAGGGCCACCGTTATCAGTACTTACTATCCCATTGGGCATCGAAGCGCTATTGCTTTTGTCGGCGCAAATAGTCCACGAGGAGACCGACTGGCCGACCGGTGGCCCCTTTTTGCGTTCCCGAATTCCAAGCGCTTCCTGCGATATCCAAATGAGCCCAATTTTGCTTTTTGGTAAACCGGGATAGGAAACAGGCGGCAGTGATCGTGCCGGCACGCGGGCCTCCGATATTTGCTATATCGGCGAAGTTACTATTTAGCAAGCTTTGGTATTCTTCCCATAGAGGTAATTGCCACGCACGATCGAGACTATGCTCACCACAGTCCAGTAAAACCTTTGCTAGCTTATCGTTGTTACTGAGCAGGGCGTTGACATGTTTCCCAAAGGTGGCCACAGCGGCACCTGTAAGAGTAGCGATATCTATTAGGCTTTGTGGCTTGAAGCGTTCCGCATAGGTTAGGGCATCACATAGCACCAGCCTACCTTCTGCATCTGTGTTGAGCACCTCAATAGTCTTTCCTGACATGCTTGTGACGATGTCGCCAGGCTTAGTCGCTTTGCTACCAGGCATATTCTCTGCCGCCGCTAAAATGCCAACCACATTTACCCGGAGTTTCAGTTCTGCTATGCATTGCATGGTTGCAATTACGCTGGCGGCACCACACATGTCGAACTTCATCTCATCCATGGCGGCACCGGGTTTTAGGCTGATACCACCGGTGTCAAAGGTGATTCCTTTGCCGACTAGTACATGGGGCTTGCTATTGGTATTGGCTCCTTTGTGTTGCATTACGATTAGTTTGGCTTCCTCGTTAGACCCTACAGCCACCGAAAGTAGAGAATTCATTCCGAGTCGAGCCATCTGTTTTTCGCTTAATACCTTCGTGGTAATAGTACGATGTCGCTCCGCTAGTACGCTGGCTTCATTGGCTAGGTAAGTGGGGGTACAGATATTACCCGGCAAATTGCCGAGTTGTTTTGCATAATTAATGGCCTTGCCTATGGTTCGGCCAGCTTTCAATGCTGCTTCTTGGGTCTTGCGCCTAGTACCAGTTGCCGGTGCCAAGCTAACGGCCTTGGTCGCGGGTGGATTGCTCTTTTTGCTCTTGGTAGCATTGTAGCGATAAGAGCTATCTTCCGTTTCTTGTGCCAGTCGTGATGCTAACCAGGCGTTCTCCCGGTCACTTATAACCGCACTTGCCAGAGCGAAGTGCAAACTAGCCGCCTGAAGTTTGCCTGCAGCTTTTAGGCTGTTTTTCAACAGCCTTACAGCGTTCTTGGCCGTGAATCTATTTTTGTCACCACCACCAGCTAGCAGTATTCGCTTAGCTTTTATGCCGGTTGGGTTATGGATCAGTTGAGTTTCGCCCAGTCTACCGCTTAGGTCACCAGATTGAGTTATCTTACTTATGCATTTATTGCCTATCGAATCGATTAGTTTGGCTTCTTCGGAGAGCGAGCCCTTGTTCCAGATCACGACGATGATGCAATCAGCGCTGATTTTTTCGGGCGATCCTCCCTTAATTGAATACTTCATAAGTGGATATTGACTCCTAAGTAATGCCTTTAGTGAGGCCTATAAGTTTTAGAGCGATAATCCTAAATTTATTCGGGTTTTTAAGCAACACTGAGCAATAAAGCGTCGGAATTTCCAAAACCCTTGCTAAGAAGCGCGAAATTTTAGTGCTGTTTCTGTATTGAACTTATCAATTTTTCTGTTGTCTGAGTTAGGCGGTAAGCTTTAGTGTTTAAATCAAGGGTAGATTATGCCACGCATAAAAGTCGCGGTTCCTGATAAATTTCTGCACAGCATGGAGCGCGATGTAGGTATAAGCGATTTAAATTACGCCAAGCACCTTGATAGTGTGGCCATGGTCAATATTTTACACGAGGCGCGTCTGCAACTTTTAGCGAGTCTGGGTTTCACCGAATCCAATATTTACGGTCTTGGTATGGTGGTTACAGATATGGCTGTGGATTATCGGTCCGAGTCATTCGCCAATGATCATCTCATAATTGATATTGGAGTCGGTAACTTCAATCGCTATGGTTTCGATATCGGAATACAAGTTACGAACAGCGCGCTTGAAGCCGTTGTCTGCAACGCCAAAATAGGTGTAGTATTTTTTGACTTTGACCGCCACAAAATCGCCCAGGTACCCGCAGCCTTTAAGGTATTGCTTGATCAGCCCGACGCGCACGCCGCCTAATCCCCTAAGAGCTCCTGTATTTATTTCTGCGAATGGACGCTGGGGGTGACGCAAAATCATCAGTAAATTCCGGTCGCGAATAATATAGTGATTGTCCTACTCAGATTGCTAAGCAAGTACTTGCTATGCTCTGAATCTTCCTGCGAATTTACCTTTTCTTTACCTCGTTTTTGATGTTCCAAATCGGCCAGAATTGTTTGTTTGCTTACTGGAATCCATGTTAAAGCTCTGACAGAGCAAATATTCTAATTAGGTGGCTTTTAAATCTTCGAGTAAACTGCTACTTGGCACTAAAAATGGACATTTCACTGATTTGATTATTTTTCGTTACCTCAGCAAGCAAATTCTACAGGTGATGTCCGCTGTCACTGTCATACTTCTGATTGTGGGTATTACCAGTCGCTTTCTTCAGTACCTAGGGCAGGCAGTGGCAGGGGAGTTGTCTTCGGATGTTTTGATGCTATTGATGTTCTACCGACTTCCCGATTTCCTGCTAGTCATACTTCCTTTAGCGTTCTTTCTTGGGGTTTTGCTGGCATACGGTCGCATGTATGCCGAGAATGAGATGGTTGTATTACTGGGCTCCGGTACCAGCCAGTTGCGCCTGCTGTGCTTGACACTGGGAACTTCACTCATTGTCCTAGTCATAACGGCAGTTATAAGCCTTTCCCTGGCTCCTTGGGGTGTACGCAATACCGAACAGCTTAAACAAAATCAGGAGAAGTTAACCGAAATTGATCTAATTGTTGCAGGGCAATTTCAGACATTCAGTGGAGGTGAGCGCGTGACCTACGCTGAACGCACTAGTAACGTGCCGATTTTGGGACGACAGCTACAAAATGTATTCATTGCTCTTTCCAAGCAGAACGGAGGTGTGGAACAAGCGCCACAAAGGATAGTCCTAGCCGAAACGGCGCGACCGGAAATTGATCCGGAAAGCGGGGCGCGCTTCATGCGCCTCGAAAATGTTTTGCAGTACGACGGAACGCCGGGGGTTGGGAATTTTAACGTTGCCCAATTCGACGTCCATTCTTTACTACTTCCCGCACCTGCTGAATTCGAAGAGATACTTGTAGAAGAAACAATGACAACTGCAGAATTATTAGCCTCCAGTTCTCCGGAGCATCAGGCTGAAGTCCAGTGGCGTTTATCGATTGTGTTGTTAATTCCCGTTATTACACTTATCGCCGTTCCCATGAGCAAAGTAGACCCGCGTCATGGGCGTTACGGTAAATTGATTCCAGCTGCCCTGGTTTACGCGGCGTATTTCCTTTCGCTACGATTTTCCAGGGATCTTGTCGCCGAGGGAGAACTAAGTGTTACTGTTGGTCTTTGGTGGGTACACGTCATTTTTATTGTAATTGGGATTGCAATGTTTTGCTTTCCAGAAATCACGTCTAGGTTATCGCCAGGTAAAACCAGACCAATGTCATGATTCAACTCGATCGACATATTCGCAAGACTGTGCTGCTATCCATGCTTGTCGTTTTGACATTGATTACCACTCTCGATTTCATTTTCAGTCTACTAGATCAGATTGCTGACACCGATCAGAATTATTCCGCGATTAATGCCTTTAGTGTCGTACTTCTTAAGGTGCCTACCAGTATTTACGAGTTACTTCCCTTTACCGCCCTTGGAGGAGCACTCATTGGCTTGGGTGTTTTAGCATCCAATAATGAACTGGTCGTCATGCAGTCTGCAGGAGTGCAAGTTTGGAGAATTGTCCTTGCAGTATTGAAGCCAACCTTTGCGATTATGATTCTAAGCTTTGTGCTTGGTGAATATGTGGCACCGCCCCTCGAACAATTGGCTCAGAGCAATAAAGCTATCCAGCAAAGTCGTTCGGGCTCAATCAACTCAGAACAGGGCACCTGGCGCCGTGTGGGTGACGAATTTGTCTACATAAATGCCATAGCTCCGGGCGGTACTCGCTTGTATGGTGTGACTCGTTACCAAATAGATGACCGGCGTCGTCTTATATCCAGCAGTTTTGCTGAGTTAGCAACTTACGTAGAGCAAAGAGACAATGGATACTGGCAGCTTGATAATGTACGCGAGAGTATCCTTACTGCGGGCTTTGTCGATACACAGATCCGTTCTCGGGAAGACTGGCAAGTGGATTTGTCCCCGGAATTACTAAGTGTGTTGTTGGTTGATCCTGATGAACAATCGATTTCGGGGTTATATCAATTTGCTCGGTATTTTGAGTCCGAGGGCTTAGATAGCGGTACCTATTACTTGGCCTTTTGGAAAAAGCTCTTACAACCTATCTCAACTTTGGCCTTAGTGATTCTCGGCATTTCTTTAGTGTTCGGGCCCCTCAGAGAATCGACCATGGGATTCAGAGTCTTCATCGCGTTGGGAATTGGCCTAGTCTTTACGATTTTTCAAAGTCTGATGGAACCAGCAAGTCTGTTATACGGGTTTAGTCCTTTAGTGGCGGTGATAATCCCTATCCTAATTTGTTTCGGACTTGGCAGTTACCTGATGGGGCGATCCGTATAGATAAATTGTTATAAAGTCCACTTCGTGCGTCTTTACTTTGGGGATAAAAATATGCAAAAAACAAGAAAAACCATATATCAATTTCTACTAATAACCCTCTTGATTGCAACTTCTGCTCATGTTTTCGCTCAGAGTCGGACTGGCCCTCCTCTCGATAAACCAAGAATTCCGCGAGTGCAAAAGCCTTGGACAGATGAGCAGAGAGAAATTCTTGCGCCGCGTGAGCGCGATGGACATGTACTCGGCGTCTGGTCCACATGCGCTCAGGCTCCGAAACTTTGCAATGCCTGGTTGGTTTTCACTGATTATCTCCTGCAAGAATCCACGCTACCTATTAGGGATCGTGAATTACTCATCATGCGTATAGGTTGGTTGAACGGCGGTGCCTATGAGTGGGCGGCCCATTCCGGGCTAGCACGAAGTGTTGGCATAACTGACGTGGAGCTAAAGCGTATTCTTTTAGGAGCAGGAGCACCGGGTTGGAATGACTGGGATGCTACCTTATTGAAAGCAGCGGATGAACTTCATCTCGACGCGCTAATTTCCTCAGCCACTTGGGATGCACTTGCTGACCGCTATGATACGCGTCAACTNATGGAGGTNGTTTTTACAGTAGGCCAATACAACATGGTGGCCATGTATCTGAATAGCCTAGGGGTACAATTCGAAGAAGGATGGGAAGGTTTTCCTATAGGTAACTAGNACCTAGNTTTCTGAGACTGNCCANAGTTCATTCACATTCAATACTTTCCGTAGTCGAATTAGCTGGTCTATTACCGGCGGCTAGATTTGGGCAGCAGCACAACTTTGCTATTCGACAGTTTGTCGTGAATGGCATCCCCATTAGCATCGAGGTAGAGCCAAAGGTAGCCTAGCCCTAACATGAAAAATGCAGGCCAAGCCGCAAAGAAGCGAATCATACCCTGAACTGGTGTTATTAGATTGCCTTTCAAGTTAACCACTTTAATGCGCCAAGCGAGCATACCAAGAGTCTGGCCACTGCGGGTCCAGAAATAGANATAAAAGGCTGCGGAACTGGCCACCATTAGAATAAAAAGAATATTGTCTAGCAACAAATCAGTTTGTACCAAACCTTCGACTAATTTATTAGAGTTAGGCTCGATAAATAGGAGCATAACGAAACCTAAGAGCATCCAGATGGCGGTTACCAGGAATGCATCATAGAAAAGTGCGGCCATGCGGCGCCAAAGACCAACGCGTGTTTGCATATCTAGATAAAGATAGNTTTTCTNTTCTTAAGAGTTTGGTGCAGTCTAACTAAATTCACGGACTAGCCCGGCAATGGATTCTTTGGCGTCACCGAATAACATACGGGTGTTTTCTTTGTAGAACAAAGGGTTTTCAATACCAGCAAAACCCGAAGCCATGGAGCGCTTTAGTACAAAAACTGTGCGGGCCTGATCCACGTTGATAATTGGCATACCATATATCGGAGACGATTCCATATCGCGCGCAGCTGGGTTTACCACATCATTCGCGCCAATAACTATCGCCACATCAACGGTTTCCATCCGAGGATTTATGTCGTCCATTTCTAANANCTGGTCATAAGGTACATCCGCTTCCGCGAGCAAGACGTTCATGTGTCCGGGCATACGNCCAGCCACAGGATGGATTCCAAAATTAACTTCTGCACCATTTTNCTCTAGTAATTCGCTCAATTCTTTGACGACATGCTGTGCNTGNGCAACCGCCATACCATANCCGGGAATAATTGCAACATTNGAAGCCGCTTCTAGTACGTAATATCCATCTTCAACTGAAATTGGTTTAATTTCGCCTTCGACCTTCGAGCTACTATCACCGGCACTTCCAAAGCCACTAAACAGAACATTCCTGAGTGATCGATTCATCGCCTTACACATGATCTGAGTGAGAATGATGCCGGAAGCCCCTACTAGTGAACCGGCGACGATGAGAATATTATTATTGATGGCAAAGCCAGCAGCGCAGGNAGCCAGGCCAGAGTATGAATTTAGTAGAGATATAACTACTGGCATGTCCGCGCCACCAATGGGAATAACTGCCATCACACCNAAGAGTAGGGAAAGAGTCACTACTAAAAAAAGCCATTGCATATTGCCTGGTTCCAGGCAAAACATCGTTGCACTGGCAAAGATCCCCAGCACAAGCAAACTGTTGACTATTTGCTGGCCGCGGAATATTACTGCGCCACTGCTTAAGGTCTCACTGAGTTTGCCGTATGCAATCAATGAACCCGTAAAGGTTAAGCCCCCAATAAGGATGGAGAGNACGATACTTACGAGAGTGAATGTGCTGGGATTAGTGCTAAGTGCAGCTGCACCAACTAACAAACTGGCCAGACCACCAAAACCGTTAAACAATGCGACCATTTCAGGCATAGCGGTCATCTTNACTTGTCGAGCCACCAAACCACCAGTAGCACCACCAATGACAAAGCCTAACAGTATCCACTGATATTCCACGATTCCTTGATCAAGCAAGGCGGACACTATGGCCAACANCATAGCAATTGCTGACANCATGTTGCCACGACGCGCGGAGTCGGCAGAGCCCAGNAATTTAAGGCCATAAATAAACATAGCCGCGGCTACAACATAAGCTAACTGAATAGCNAATTCCGACGNGGCCATAATCAGTCTCCCCGCTTCTTAAACATTGCTAACATCCGGTCNGTCACTAAATAACCTCCGATCACATTAATGGACGCAAACGCTACTGCGGCAGTACTAAGCCAATTGGCAACGTCTTGTTGTCCCGTGCCTGCCAAACCGATAGCTCCGACAATAGTGATACCCGAGATAGCATTGGCGCCAGACATCAGAGGCGTGTGTAGTGTCGCTGGAACTTTATTGATCAGTTCAAATCCTAAAAAAATTGCCAACATTAATATAAATGTCAGGAATACGGCTTCCATATTAGTTACTCCCTTGTAGGATTTCTTTGATAGTTTCATTGGTTATTTCACCACCATGAGTAATGATGCAGCCCGGCAAAATATCGTGTTCAAAATTAATATTGAAGGTGGCAGAGGTTTTATCCCAGTTATCCTCAATTAAATTAAAAAGATTGGTTGAATACATTTGACTTGCGTCTCGACTGACTTCGTTAGGTAGGTTTCCCTTGCCTATAACGGTGACACCGTTGATCAGAACTGTCTCATTAGGGACTGAACCCTCTACATTACCACCAGTTTCGGCGGCCATATCTACTACCACTGATCCTATTTGCATACCTTCAACCATGTCTCGTGTGACAATTACTGGCGGTTTGCGTCCGAATACTTGTGCGGTTGTGATCAACACATCAGATTCGGCAATAACGGCTTTTTGGGCTTCGCGCTGCATCTGAATTTGCTCCGCGGTCAATTCCTTAGCGTAGCCATCCACTGTCTGGCCAGTTTCACCAAGATCAATGTCAAGGAAATTAGCTCCCAGACTTTTCACCTGCTCAGCAACTACAGGTCGCGTATCAAAAGCTGTTACTTTNGCTCCCAAGCGCTTTGCAGTAGCGATGGCTTGAAGTCCTGCAACGCCGGCGCCGATAATGAATACTTTGGCGGGCTTAAGCGTGCCAGCCGGTGTCATCATCATTGGGAAAATCCGCGGCAGATGCGCTGCAGCCAGCAATACCATCACGTAGCCTGCCAGGTTGGCCTGTGAGCTCAAAGCATCCATCTTCTGGCTACGAGTACTGCGGGGAATCATCTCCATACTAAGGGAGGTGACACCTCGTTCCTTTAGGGCTTGGACCAATTCCTGTTCGTTAAAAGGATCGAGATAGCTGATGTGAATACAGCCCGATTTCATCAAGGCTACTTCTGAAAGGTCAGGCTTGCGTAATCTTAGTAAGATATCGGAATTGCTAAACAGCGCAGTGCGGTCCGGACTAATGTTGGCTCCGGCCTCGGTGTATTCTTTATCTCTGAACCCCGAGCCTAAACCCAAGCCTTCCTCGATTAATACTTCAGCGCCCAANTGGCACAGTTTTTTTACGGTATCGGGAATGATAGGCACCCGGTTTTCTCCCGGATGAGTTTCCTTGGGAATACCTATTTGCATACTAAGAAACCTCTAATACTCAGATTCGTACGGAGCGCGAAGTATATAACGATGGTGAGTGAGATCAAGTTACGCGAATTTCTTGGGGATGTGGGTTCTTGCGAGGTATAGATTTTGGTAGAATGCCGTCCCCTCGAGTTTTTCGGGCCTGTCTAATGGGCTGATTTTCAGGAATTATCGATGAATGCTGCGGGACAAGGCCGTCACATTAGCCTGTTGGATACCACGCTACGTGATGGTGAACAAACCCAAGGAGTCTCTTTCTCGGCTAACGAGAAGGTGAGCATAGCCCGTGCGCTGTTGCTATCATTAAAAGTAGATCGTATTGAAGTTGCCTCAGCCTGTGTCTCCGACGGTGAAAAAGAGGCTGTTNCCCGAATTACCGAATGGGCAGCTTCCGAGGGATTATCAGAGCGCGTCGAAGTACTTGGGTTTGTTGATTACAAGCGTAGTACGGACTGGATAGTCAGTGCTGGTGGTAAAGTGATCAATTTGCTGACAAAGGGCAGCGAAAAGCATTGTAGAAAGCAGTTGGGTAAGGACCTCAACTCCCATCTTGATGATATTGTGCGGACCGTTGAATATGCCAAAGAATGTGATCTCAAAGTCAATATGTACCTCGAAGACTGGTCAAGTGGCTACAGAGACAGTCAGGATTATGTATTTGGTCTGATAGAAGGCACCAAGGATTTAGGAATATCCCATTATTTATTGCCGGATACCCTAGGTTTGTTGTCTCCACCGGAAGTGTCAGAGGCTATCACCACGATGCTTGAACATTTTCCAAACCAAGAATTCGATTTTCACCCGCACAATGATTATGGGTTGGCGACTGCCAATGCGCTGGCAGCGGTAAGTGCGGGTATTAATACCATTCACTGCACCGTCAACTGCCTGGGCGAGCGGGCTGGTAACGCTTCATTGGCTGAAGTGGTTGTAGCTCTCAGAGATAAAAGTGGTATGCAAGTATCCATCGATGAATCACGCATCGCCATGTTGAGCAAAATGGTAGAAAATTTCTCCGGGAAATGGATAGCTGCTAACACACCTATTGTTGGTGCAGATGTATTTACTCAGACAGCTGGCATTCATGCTGATGGTGATTTGAAAGGCGATCTTTACATTACTATGCTCAGCCCTGAGCGATTCGATCGCAAACGCACCTATGCACTTGGAAAGATGAGTGGAAAAGCCTCTATTATCAATAATCTCGAGGAGCTTGGTATAACCCTGGCCAAAGATGATCTTGCCAAGGTATTAGAAAGGGTAGTGGAGCTTGGTGATTCCAAGCATGTTCTCACCTCGGAGGATCTGCCCTTTATTATCGCTGACGTAATGGAGAGTANAGAGCATCAACACATTGAATTACTCAACTGTTATATCAATACAGGTCTAGATGTGGGTAGTACCGCCAGCGTGAGGGTAGCGATGGAAGACGATGAATTTCAAGGCTCTGGTTCAGGTAATGGTGGCTTCGACGCATTTATGGATGCGATAGAGGNTATCCTCAAAGCGAAGGACTTCGTTATGCCTGCCTTGATAGATTACGAGGTGCACATCCCTAGGGGTGGAAAGACAGACGCGCTAACCGAATGTATCATCACCTGGGAATCCGATGAGCATACTTCGGACAATTTCAAGACGCGTGGTGTGGATTCCAACCAGGTACTAGCCGCAGTCAAAGCAACGTTTCGTATGTTGAATATTCGACTGCACGCACATAGCGTCTGACAAATTAATACCCGGGTTTATCGAAAGGTTTTCAGGAAGTCATCCTCTTATCAATAGTGATTATTCAGAGAAATCTGATNGCTCGCCCTTGGTTCTAAAAAAAAATGCCAAGACCTAATGGCTTCTCATAGCACTTTTCGNAAATTGGAGTCGGTTAGATTTTTACTAGTTCCTTGGCAACAAGATCTCCAAACTCGTTGGTTTTGATCATCTTTATATTGGAACCTGGGGTAAGAAGGTCGGCTGTGGAGTAGCCTTGGGCAAATACGTTTTGCATGGCTTGCCAGATGTTTCTCGCTTCCTGGGCCATGTTAAAACTCATTTCCAACATCATTGCAACGGAACCGATCATGGAGTAAGGATTGGCAATCCCTTCACCTGCGATGTCTGGTGCTGAACCATGGGAAGGTTCGTAGTAAGCCTTTTCTGGACCTACACAGGCTGAGGGCATTAAACCGAGTGATCCCAGTATACCGCCACCTTGGTCACTTAGAATATCCCCGAACATGTTTTCCATTACCATAACGTCGAACTGTCTTGGGTTAAGGCAAAGATAAGTTGCTGCTGCATCTACTAGAATATGCTCAACCTTTACGTCAGGATAGTCGATACCAACTTCACCAACGATCTCGTTCCACAGTACACTGGACTTCAATACATTGCTTTTATGAATATTGTGTAGCACTTTCTTACGCTTTTGCGCAGTATCAAATGCAACTTTTGCAATACGGGCGATTTGGTCTTCATCATATTCTAGGGTTTCGTGAACATAACGTTTGCCCTGGTCATTAGTGCCCACTTCCTTGTTACCGAAGTAGAGCCCNCCAACCAGTTCGCGAATAATAATCAAGTCGATTCCATCGCCAATTATTTCAGGTTTTAAGGGAGAGAAATGCGCAATGCCTTTTGGCAAGTAGACGGGTCTAAAATTCGCAAACGTATCGTATCGCCGCCTTAAAGGTAATAAAGCACCTCTTTCTGGTTGCATATCTACAGGTATTTTCTTTGAATCTTTATGGTTTAGCCCAATAGGGCCTTTCAAAATGGCATCGGCTTCATCGCAAAGAGACTTTGTTTCATCCGGAAAAGAATGGCCATGGCTGAAATAGGCGTTGGCGCCGAATGCTCCAGGCAAAAGTTCAAATGTGATACTGTTTCTAATTTCCACCAGCCTTAGAATTTTTATCGCTTCGGCCATGATTTCTGGACCAATACCATCGCCCTCAAGCAATGCAATTTTATATGAAGCCATGCTGTTCCCTGAGTCTTTGATTAATGGCTTGGAAATAGCCGCCAAATTTACCATGCAGAGGTGAGAGTTAACAGATAGCAAGTCCGTTTGGGATAGATTAAAGTCGTACACACCGAAGAATTTCATGAACCTGCATTTATCTGACCAAATGGCCCATAAATCTCTCTTATCTTGCTTCACCCTGATTATGGTGTTTGCATTTCCCCCTGCCCGGGCCTCCGAGGAGATCTATCTGCCCGTTGGGCCTAATGTCAGCTTTACCCAGGTGCTTGAGCTGCCTTTCCGCACTAGTGATTACCGTATTAGCTACGGAGACGATCCCCTTCAGTTCGGGCAGTTGTGGTTGCCGGGTAGTGATAGCCTCGGCTTGCTGGTGTTCATACACGGTGGCTGCTGGCTAAATGAGTATGGTATCGATCATGCCCAGGCTGCCGGTGCCGCCCTCGCTTCGGCGGGCTACGCGGTATGGTCACTGGAATACCGACGCACTGGTGATAGCGGCGGTGCATGGCCTGGCACTTTTAACGATGTCGTCGCTGGTATCAATAAGGTTATGGACCTTGCGCAGTATGGCGTAAGTACGGAACAGCTGGCTCTAATTGGGCATTCTGCCGGCGGCCACCTGGCGGTGCTAGCGGGAGCCCGTTCGGAGCTTCTTGAGGTAGAACCGGACCTTGTGGTCGGCGTGGCAGCCATTACTGATGTCGTCAGTTACTCTCTGGGTGACAACAGTTGTCAGCAAGCCACCCCGTCGTTTATGGGTGGCAGCGCAGAGGAACGCGAGGTAGCCTTCTATGAGGCCAATCCAGGCAACCACGGCGTGCATCCAGTCACGGTCCTACTGCATGGGGATGTNGACCAGATCGTTCCGCTGTCCCAGGCATCGCTGCCTGGCGCAATCACGCGCATTAGTGAAGGAGTCGGTCATTTCGATTGGGTGCATCCCGGTACAACAGCATTTAGAGAGCTTTTAAAAACTCTGGCTAGAGAGTTATAAATGAGTACGAANCAGATAAACACACTANATGCCAACGACAAGTTGTCAGGCAAACGCGAATTATTCAACTTGCCGGATGGTGTCATTTATCTAAATGGTAATTCCCTTGGCCCGTTACCCTGCAATGTGCAGCAGCGCCTAGATGCAGTGATAAGNGGGCAATGGGGTAAGGATCTAATCGGCAGTTGGAACAAGCACGGTTGGATTGATCTGCCACTGAGGGTTGGAGAAAAGATCGCGCCGATGCTAGGCGCAGCGAGTGGCCAGGTGCTGTGCTGTGACTCTATCTCGCTTAACCTTTTNAAATTGCTAGCCTCCTGCCTGCAGCTTCGACCGGAGCGTAAGTTGGTTTTATCTCAAAAAGATAATTTTCCAACTGACTTATATGTTGCTCAGGGCCTACAGCAATTGCTGGGAACGTCAAGCTGTCGACTGCAAATGGTGGCGGCTGAGCAGCTAGCCGATGCCCTGAGCGATGAGGTTGCCGTATTGATGCTCAGTCACGTCAACTTCCGCGATGGAGCAGTGCATGATATAGCCGCGCTCACTCAGATGGCNCATGAGCGAGATGTCCTGGTGATCTGGGATCTAGCTCACAGTGCTGGCATACTCCCGTTGAGTCTGGATGAGTGGAATGTGGACTTTGCTGTGGGTTGTGGTTATAAGTTTCTCAACGGCGGACCTGGCGCGCCTTCTTTTGTTTATATGAATAGTAGACACCATGATCAATTCACCCAGCCTCTGCAGGGCTGGATGGGACATAAGACACCTTTTGAATTTGATCCGAGCTTCACGCCTGCTGAAGGCATTGGTCAGTTTATGACTGGAACACCACCGATTCTCTCTCTAGCGGCTCTGGATGCTGCACTTGACGTGTTCGCTGATGTGGATGTTAAGCAACTGCGTGAAAAATCTATGGCTTTGGCTGAATACTTTTTGAAGTTGGTAGAGCGACAACCCGCGCTCAGAGATTTGCAGCTGACCTCTCCGAAAGAGGCTACCCGGCGGGGTGGCCAACTTTCATTTGCTCATTCTGAGGCTTATGCCATCTGCCGCGCTTGGGAAGATGTTGGGGTAATTGCTGATTTTCGAAGTCCGGATNTGCTCCGCATTGGTTTCTCTCCGTTGATCTTGTGCTTTGAAGAGATTGAACGCTCTGTGCAGATGCTGTTTGAGGTGATGCATAACAAGACATTCAGCGAAGCAAGATTCCATCAGCGCCTCAAGGTTACTTGAGGCTTCCCCAAATATTTTTCTGAAAATTTTGAAAATATTTNAAACTTTGGAGAGCAAATCATGAAAGAACTCATAAAGTGGACATGCAAATATAGTTATAAATTTATTAACTCCAAGGTATTAGTGCTCTTGGCGATNTTTGGAGGTAACGTGAGTACTGCAGCTGAATCGAACGTCCTCGAAAAAGAATTCTTAAATCCTGTAGGAACAAGCTTCTCAAATGTGGTGACTGTCAGTCATGGTGGCTTAAAAACAATTTATATTTCAGGGCAAGTAGGATTTGCTGGTAACGAAGTTCCTGAAGATTTCGGGCAACAAGTAGAAAATGCTTTCGCCAATTTGCGTCAAGAGTTAGCAGATGCCGGAGCGAATTTTGCAGACATCATAAAAACGAACACCTACATCGTAAATCTGGATAGTGAAAAACTCGCAGCGTACAGTTCAATCCGAGCACAACATTTTTCGCAAGAAAATCCACCTGCATCNACCCTGATTGGAGTGTCAGCACTGGTGTTCCCTAACTTATTGGTTGAGATAGAAGCCACCGCAGTTAAGAGCTTATAACAAGAATCCCGGCGAGGTGATACATGAGCTGGAATTGCCTTCGCTCGCAGTCTATGGAACTCTAGTCACATACAGCAGCATTGACTGAAAGCAATACATAACAATCGCTATTGGCTTTGGTCCTCAAGGAGAACTTGTTACTTATGCTTTGCCCTAAACCAATTATTAATCAGTAAATTATCGGCATCTATCCATAACAGATATTATTCTATCCCTCCTCAAAATTATTATTCAGTGACCCTNCAAATAAGGATCGGGGGACTTCTCTTACACGGAGGANAATCAATTTNTAGATTAGAAATCTATCCTGGTTAAAATTTAACCAATGCGCCCAAAGAACGTCTGTCTAGCAGATTTCGAAAGAGAGATCCCTGGCTGGGCGTTATACGCCAAAACGGCCAGAATTCTAGTTTGATCACCCTGAGTAGCGGTGACTTGATGCATTGAATTGCTCCCCCGAAACAAGACTAGCGCGCCTGGCTCTGTCGATACGAACATTGGAGGCACTTCCCCATTCAGAACCTTCCCTGCCAGCTCATAATCCTCTTTGCCTGACTCTGCATTGCGCACATTTCTGACATATTCAAATTCTCCTCCTCCTTTCGGTTTCTGGATCAGCAAGGTAATGGCAAAGGAAGAGTTATCAAAATGCCAACCAAGTTTTTGTCCTTGACTCGCATAGTGCATGTTAATTGATGATAACGGATCGGCATATTCATGCAATTCGGCCTCACCGAGAACTTTGCAAAGGAAGTCGCGAAAGTCTGGAGCATTATAAAGTGTGTGCAAAAACGAGTTTTCTGGAATTTGATCAGTTGTAATACAGCCCTTAGATGAGGTGACCTCGNGATTACGGGGATGGTCCTTAGTGAATGCAGGGTCAGATGGCTTTAAATAAATATTATGATTATTGGTAGTGTAGTAAGCGAGGTGCTGATTTTCTTTACCTTCCTTTTTTAATGCGTCTATAGCATTAGGGTTCAGAAAGCCAGCAAGGGCCAGCACACTTTGAGCATCGAGTTCGTCCTTGCATTCTTTTTGNAAATTAGGGTCTTGTAACGGATAGATATCAAGATTTACTAAATCTAAAAGGTTTGATCGCTGCGTTTTATCGTCATTCATAAGCTTGTTGGACAAAGCATATACGATGAGGTGCAGTAATACCTGATTTTAAATGTGAGTCCTAGGGAAATTATCAATAACGGAAACAAAAGAGTCATTGAGCCGAACTCTATTAGGTTACAAATAATGTTAACAACCTGACGAATACAGGCTGCGCTTCGATGCGATCAGTTTATACTAACGAATTAACTAAANGCAATTTACCGGTTAAGCAGCTACTCATGAAAGAAATATCCAATCTGCGTGCTCAAAGGACAAAAAGATTACCGACCTTTTTGGAAGCTTCGATCTCGGTACTCTCGTTAATTATAAGTGTTGGTATCTCCGTAGCTTTTTTGGGGCTTGATCCTCAAATGCCTATGTTATTAGGTGTCGCAATGGCGGCTTTTGTAGCTTGGCGCTGCGGTTTTGGCTGGGCAGAGATTGAAAATTCAATGGTTAAAGGCGTAACCCGTGCCATTCCTGCGATCATGATTTTCTTGCTAATAGGAGCTTTAATTGGCATTTGGATAGTGTCCGGAGTTGTTCCGGCAATGCTGTATTACGGTCTACAGACTTTATCAGCTGATATTTTCTTGCCTTCAACACTGATTATTTGCGCTATTGCTTCTTTAGCGACGGGTAGTAGCTGGGGCACCTCCGGTACAATAGGCCTCGCATTAATAGGCATCGGCAGTAGCCTTGGATTCCCTTTACCTATTTTAGCGGGGGCGGTTATCTCAGGTGCCTATTTTGGCGATAAAATGTCACCTTTATCGGATACTACTAATCTTGCCTCTGCCATGGCGGGAACGAACCTTTACACTCATATCCGCCACATGGTCAACACCACAAGTATCTC
>NZNL01000009.1 GCA_002694855.1 Gammaproteobacteria bacterium | reverse complement strand
ACATTTCAACTCCGGTGCAGGGGGTTTTTTCAGTATCCTTGATACCCACAATCTCGATTTCTTCGCTTATCTTGACGATGCCACGCTCAATACGTCCGGTTACCACGGTCCCCCGACCGGAAATGGAGAACACGTCTTCAATCGGCATCAGGAAAGGCTTCTCAATATCACGCTTCGGTTCAGGAATATAGCTATCCAGCGTCTCAATCAGCTTTTGCACTGACGAGATGCCGATATCAGAAGCATCTCCTTCCAATGCCTTTAATGCAGAACCAATGACAATCGGGGTGTCGTCACCTGGGAACTCGTACCGGTCTAAAAGCTCCCGGATTTCCATCTCAACCAGCTCCAGCAACTCCTCATCATCAACCATGTCTGCTTTGTTTACATACACTACGATGTAAGGCACGCCTACCTGGCGAGACAACAGAATATGCTCCCGCGTTTGGGGCATCGGACCATCCGCTGCAGATACCACCAGGATCGCACCATCCATCTGCGCCGCACCAGTAATCATGTTCTTCACATAATCGGCATGGCCCGGACAATCCACATGAGCATAGTGACGGTTCGGTGAATCATACTCAACGTGAGACGTCGCAATCGTAATACCTCGCTCTTTCTCTTCCGGGGCGTTATCTATCTGATCAAAATCCTTGAACTCCCCACCATGAGCTTCCGCACACACCTTCGTTAGCGCAGCCGTCAACGTCGTCTTACCATGGTCTACGTGACCTATAGTACCTACGTTTACGTGTACCTTTGTTCTTTCAAATTTTTCCTTCGCCATTATCTACTGCCCCTACTTTTCTTATCTCAGATCAAGTTGAAGTCAATTCCAATGTCGCTGTTCTTATAATTATATTACATATAAAGAAGCAACAACGCATTTTTAGCCCCACGGGCTACTAAAATTCTTCCAAATTCCTACGTATCTGGTGCTCACACCCGGAGTTGAACCGGGGACCTCTTCATTACCAATGAAGTGCTCTACCGCCTGAGCTATGCGAGCCATATCTGGAGCGGGTAGCGGGAATCGAACCCGCGTCATCAGCTTGGAAGGCTGGGGTTCTACCTCTGAACTATACCCGCTTGCAAGAAACACCACCGCCACCAGCCATTCCTAGTTTCTAGATGGTGGAGGGGGGTGGATTCGAACCACCGAAGCTTGCGCGTCAGATTTACAGTCTGATCCCTTTGGCCACTCGGGAACCCCTCCCACAAGATCTCCCAAGGTCCAAATTCCCTGGCTCTCTCACTCAGGAGCGGCATTTTATGGGAATTGGGTAGCTTGTGCAATCGTTTCACGGAGATTTTCTGTGCGTACCAAATCGGGCCGATGCCCCGACAAATCAAGCCATTCGGCGGTTTCGCCCAAGCTCGAATTTGCTAGTCCGAGGTATACCCCAGTTTCACCACACGAACATGGAATTTCGTTGATTCACGGATAATATCCAAATTCTAAGGCAAACAATCGTATAGCCCCTGTCTCACTGCGATCTTTAAACAAGCTCAGAGCGGTGCCCTGCATTTCAGCGCTACTCGTCGCCCTCTGTATTAAGTGGACAAACGATGGCTAGCCCGTCCAGCACTAGACTAGATACCACTTCTTTGTTATCAAAAAGAATATGNTGGTCAAGCAATTCGGCATCGCCACCNCTAAGGAACANTTTCACNCCCGGGTCCTGTTCAGATACNGACTGGAGCACCTCTTTTACNAGAGATAAAAGTGCGGCCAGGTTACCGTTAATCACCGCCTCTTCCGTAGAATGACCAGGTGCCGGCGAAGCAATATACANCTCTTTTGATAAATGAATCCCAGTGTTAGCTTCCAAGCTGGTGGCCATTAACTCGAGCCCTGGCAGTATGTATCCCCCCTGGTGTTGTCCGTCTTTAGCGAGAATATCTAACGTTAAAGCGGTACCTCCGTCCACAATAACACTACTGCCATTGGCAAGTTGATATGCAGCTACCATTGCAAGCCAACGATCGATTCCTAGCCGTGATAGATCTTCATAGTGATTGGTAACCCCAGCGCAACTTCGCTCTACAACGGCCTCCTGTGGTTCGATACCCCAAGCACGCTCACACCATTTACAAATGCTGCCCGCGAAAGTCTTGTCTCGCACACTACAAAATCGAACAGCTTCTGGCCTGAAGCCCAGCAAATTCGTTTCTAAATCTTGAAGGCCTGCCACCTCACCTTTCTTTGACGCTGCCCCTTTTTTTGGATCAAAGGCACGCCATTTGATACGCGAATTTCCAATATCAAGTTCCAGAATCATCACTCGAAGCCTTACTAAATTTTACGCAAAGAAGGAAATATTTCTCCACCGGTTATCAGTTCCCGACGGTTCCACAACTGCAGGATCAGCGCACCAGATTCATCGACCCCCATTGATTTACCAACCTTCCGAGCATTCCCCGTTTGGATGACAATATCTTGATTCACGCAGCAATCATAGGAATTCCATACCTCGGAAAAAGGCCTGAATCCCTGATCTTCGAAAATCAATATATTCTCCATCAGCAGATTTGCGATTTCCGCTGCCATAATCGAATCGTCGGGACGGTGGCCAATGATTGAACGTACGTCAGTTACCGGCCTTCCTATGGAACGCTTTTCTTCGTCTGACAGCGAAAGATTTATTCCTATTCCGAATACAACATCATTGGTTGCAGTGCCAACATGCAACTCAAGGAGCACTCCTGCTAATTTCTGCTCTTCAAATAACACATCGTTAGGCCATTTAAGGTGCAAACCACTAACACCCGCTGATTCCAGTGCATTCAGTACACTGATAGCACTAATTAAGCTGAGACTCTGGATAGTCTCAACACTTTCGAACGATCGAGTGAGGGACAAATAGATACCGCTCCCGGAAGGACTCAACCAGCAACGGCCTCTTCGCCCTCTTCCAGCAGATTGGGCTTCTGCAACAATTAGCCGGGTAGCTGGCTTTCTGGACTTTATTTGCCTTAGCGATTCGAGATTAGTTGAATCAAGTTCATCGAACACCTGGATGTCGTCGATATGAGAGAAAGCATGGACTGTCAACGCATCCTGGATGATTTGTTTGTCCATAACGTGTTACCAGATACCTTTTTGTGTATTTAAGATTTTCTGCACCATAAAATTTTTTACACAAAAAAGGAGCCGGCATTTCGTGCTTAGCACAAATACTGGCTCCTTTTTTTCAATCAGGGCTAGTGTACCCTGATAACAATCAACTAGGACTATTCATTTGGAGAGGCAGTCGATGATTGTGAGTCGCTTTCAGCCTCTTCGCCCCGACGAAATTTTGAAACCGCCGCCCAAGATTCCAAGATAATAAATACCGCAGACACCATAACGGCAACTTGAATAGCCACCAGGATCCATTGGCCTCTGCTCACGTAATCCATCACATACCAAACGCTTGCCCAAATAGCCATCAATAAGATAAAAATCATCGGCGTTAACAGATATCTGGCAGGTCGTCCTAATTTGATTAAATACACCGACAACACAATTAAAGTCATGCTCGCGAGTATTTGGTTTGTCGCACCAAATACCGGCCATATAAGCGTGCCTCCATCCCCAGGATAATTGCCATTTGAAACCCCGAACGCCAGCAACAAACAAGCTCCTACAGCTACCAAGGTAGAAATATAGTTATTCTTCAAAGGGCTTATTTCATAAATATTTCCCCATTCCTGGATTATATAGCGCGTCAATCTAAGACCTGCGTCCATGGTAGTTCCCGCGAACAACACGACCATCACGGCTAACATGGTTTGGGAAAAACTCTGGCTAAAACCCCAACCATTGGAAATAAGTAAAGCTCCTCCTGTAATAAATCCACCATCTGCTGGACCTCCAGACAAGCTAGGGTAAAGTTCATTCCAACCTCCTGCTGCTGTCGCTGCATATAAAGACCCTGTCACAGCAACAATCGTTATCAAAGCAAGAGAACCCTCTCCCAGTGCGCCTAGATAACCGACGAATCGCGCATCTTTCTCATTATTGAGTTGTTTCGCGCTCGTCCCGGAGGATACGATTCCATGAAATCCAGATAGAGCACCGCATGCTATTGTCACGAAGAGTATTGGCCACAATGGTGGTGTGCCCTCTACCACGTCGTTAAACATAGGAGCAGCGACATTTGGCATTGTTAATAAAACAGCCGAATAGAGCACGATCAAGCCGAGTACTAGTTGCGCCCCATTTATGTAGTCGCGTGGCTGGAGCAATAACCAAACCGGAAGCATCGAAGCGATACCGGCATAGACATATAATAAAATAATCCAATTCCCCCGTTCACCAAGCCCAAATATATCCCCTGGTAGAGCCATTGGCGTATTACTGCCTATGTAAATAGTGAAATAAAGAATCGCTACTCCAATAATAGAGATCAGCAAAAGGTTAAACTTCCTGCGAATAAGAACGCCAATAGCTATTGCTACCGGAATCGCTGCCCAGGCTGGAAATACAGACTCAGGATAGATGACCATGTCATTCGCGATAATTGTTCCGAACATCGCATTAACCAGCACAAGCAGAAGAAAAATGATCACCATCATTACAGAACGAACGCGAGTGCTAACAATACTTTCAGACAAAGCTCCAATGGACTTGGCATCGTGCCTATTACTCGCCCACAAAGCTCCGAAATCATGCACGCCTGCGAAAAAAATCGACCCTAGGGTTACCCACAAAAGGGCAGGAGCCCAACCCCAATAAACTGCTATCGCCGGACCGACGATGGGCGCCGCCCCTGCCACCGCTGTAAAATGAGAGCCCCAAAGTACAAATTTATTCGTTGGAACAAAATCAACACCATCCTCAAATCGATGGGCTGGCGTTTGGTAATTCGGATCTAATTGATAAATTTTTTCGGCGATGAATTTAGAATATACAAACCAACCGAAACAAAAACCAACTAGCCCAAACAGGACGATAAGGATCGAGGACATAAAGAAGATCTCCCGAATTATTATTATGAATTCTTAGCAATGCATCATAGCAAGTTAGAGACTGACGAGACAATGCGATAGAAAACGTAAAAATCCGGAAAAACCCGTACTTTCAAGGAGACCGCATACAAAAAACCCAGACGCTGGGAAGCGGCTGGGCTTCTCTTCCACCCACCAAATTCTCTAGTTAGTCGGTTCGGCCGAGTGGTAGGTCCAGTATCCGATGAACATCTCATCCCAGCTTTGCAAACCAAAGGTCAACTCCTTGCTAGGATCAGGATTGGCAGGATTGTGCTCGGAGTTGTCAAAGGTTCCTGTGACATGAACCATAGTGCCCGCTGGCAATTTGGCTGGTTCCTCAAGCGCATATGTAGGTTGCCATGCGTAACTGTAATTCGGGACGCTTAGCAACTCCGTAATGGAGCCATCAGGCAGTTCAGCACTGAACTTCATATCCTTCCCTCTGAAGTGCATATGCGGGCGCAAACCGGTAACCACAACATCTTCGGCAAAGACATATTCGGCCGAAGCTGCATGATTTCCAGCATAAGGAGGTATTCGAAACATGCCGGAAACTGACTGCGTGAAATTTTCGTAAGCAGGTGGTTCTTCGTGCATGTAAAGGCCGAGAAGAGTTTCGTCGACTGTAGCTCTACCATTTGGCGTGTAGTGGAACTGCATGGAAAGATTGTGCCCATGTGGTATATAGACCCCAGTGTTTTGTGGGAAAGTCATAGCATCCACTTTGCCAGGAGCGTAGCCTTCTAGGAATCGTGTGCGCGTATTGATTGTAGCTGCCTCTCCTTGCACTGCTTCTGTTGGCGCGGTCACATAGCTAAGCAAATGATGAAGTACAGCCTCATCCCCAGCTATGTACTGCACCGATCGCACCCATTTGTCTTCTTCAAATGGTAGATCCACTTCTACATTTATGTAATCCAGTACACCGGTTGCAGGAATTTCGTGCGTGGGGGCCTTAATGATGAAGTCTGGCTCACCAAGTTGCCATTCACGTCGATCGGGAAACTGAAGTTGCGTCAACGGATCTGCATCGGCCCCGCCTCTCGGCGCGCCGGCGTCAATCCAGTGTACTAGCTTTTGTAAATCTAAATCGGACATATAACGGGCATTACTGAAGTGACCTACATAGGGATCGACCTGTGTCGGTGGCATACGTTTCGTAAGCAGGACTTCACGAATCATTGGAGACCAACCCTGTAACATCAAATGGCTGTCCATCGCAAAAGGGCCAATACCGCCTTCACGATGGCAGGAAGCGCATTGCTCAGCGATTATCGGCGCAATTTCGGTGGCATAATCCGGATTTGTCGCAAGGTGTGATTCGCGCATTGGGAAGTTAAGCTCACAACCGCCCGATTCCGTGATGATGGTATTGTCGGCGGTTCCGGCTATCTCATTGGCCAAGGATTGGGCTGCTGATTCCAGCGCCACCCCACGATAGATCAGCGTTAACCGTTCAGGATCCAGAATAGCAACTTCACCCGCTCTAGTTAGACGCAGTGTTTCCGTGACAAGCTGGCCATTGTCTATCAGTAAGGGTAGATCGAGCCCATGCCGTGCTTTGGTGGCACGAATTATTTGAATATCGGCTTCGCCGGAAGAATCTATTAAACCAAAGGCAACACCTTGATCTGACCAGTCCCTCTGCAATGATTTCAGTTGGCCAATAGCGGTGTCGATCGAAGCGCAGCGANTGTCAAAGGACATCAGCACCAGGGCTTCCCTGTTCCTATAACGACTGAGTTGATGAAAGGCNCCGTCACTATCCAGTAAGGCAAAATCACCNATTCTATCGGGCAANGCATATGTAAAGGATGTTAGCGTAATAGCAAGTGCAGCAATTACCAGATCGCGTAGCTTGTCCATGGTTGAAAANTCCTAGAANGTGAGGGANTCAGGCAATTCTAAANCAAAGNNTGAAAAATGGCACAANAAANNANTAANNTTTGAAANNATCATNCNNCGGATCAGCCGGNTAGCNCTTAGCTNATGGCTCANCNCGCTTCCTNGTTTTATGGTANGAAANGTAGCCAATGAACATCTCGTCCCAGCTCTGAGCGCCACCACGAACAGTGGCATCAGGATCTGGATTACCAAGGTTGTATTGCGAATTATCAAAGGCTCCTTCAATCACAACACGAGAACCAGCTGGGAACAGCATAGGTTGTGACAGCCGGTAGGAGGGTTGCCAGGCAAAATTGTAGTCAGGTACATTGATAATGTCATCTCGGGTCCCATCCGGGTAAATCACGCTAAACCGCATGGACTTACCACGATAATGCATGTGCGGACGCAATCCGTGTAGCATAACTTCTTCGTCGAATACATGGGACGCACTCATGCGATGTTCGGAAACTCTAGGAGGAATCACAAGATTACGGCCGCCATGACTGAGCGAATAAGTCGAATAGTGAAACTCGGGCTCCTTTTCTGCGAAATACAGACCTAGCAGGGTTCTGTCCAAAGTTTCCTTACCGAAGGTTGTGTAGTGCAAAGACATCTGGACAGCGGACCCTTTGGGCACTAGCACNCCAGCGTTTTCTGGATAAGTGACCACGGTATCCTTACCCGGTGCATAACCTTCAAGGAATTCCCGGTAACTGTCATTTTCACCTTCAATGATTTCTTGATCNTAATCTGCNGGTACGATGAAACTCAGCAGATGATGAAGTGCGCGGCGATCGCCCGGCAGATGTTGCACGGACTTGACCCATAAATCCTTCTGGAAAGGTAAATTTATCGTTACATTTTCATAATCGAGCACNCCGGTAGCCGGCACAACAAAGGCTGGAACCTCAACAATATAATCAGGTTCTCCAAGACGCCAATCCGAATCNCTCGATTCCATTAGCGTTAAAGGATCTGTNTTGCTTTCTCCGCGCGGAGCCCCAGCATTTATCCAGTGAATCAAGGTTTGTTGTTCGTCTGACTTAATNTAACCGGCATTAGTGAAATGATTTATGCTCGGGTCAACTTGGGCAGGAGGCATACGTTTGGTCAGGATGACTTCCTTCATCATGGCCGACCANCCAAGCACCATCATGTNAGAATCCATAGCAAANGGCGCAACACCCCCTTTAGTATGACAATTTGTGCATCTGGCTTGCAGGATCGGTGCAACTTCGGTGGCATAATCTGGTGCTTTTTNGCTATGGATGTCACGAGCCGGAAATGCTAAATCACATCCAATGGCNGCAGTCGTCACGACCTCATCAAAACTATCAAGATCTCCTGCGACAATCTTGGACAAAGTCTCGGCCAGAACCGAGCTGCCGGGGCGCNCTTCAATACCGAGCTGTGGCTGAGCGCGCAACGGATCGATATCNAGACCTCCTCGATAAAGCATCTGGTAACGGTTCGGCTCAAGAACGACTACTTGCCCCGCTTTNCTTAGACCAAGACTTTCGGCTACCAGTTGACTATCGTCCAGCAGAATCGGCAATTCGAAGTTATACAATTCATCCATGCGCCGTACATCGTCCAGGTCATCTTCGGCAGCCGAATCGATTGCCAGTAAGGTAATCCCCTGNCGCTCCCAGGTAGTTCTGAGCAATCGATACTTAGGGAGTTTGTTGATGTTTTCCTCACACCTAGATGCNACTGAGATGATAACCACAGCTCTGCTATCGCCATACTTGCGAAGCTGATGATAGGNCCCTTCGTGGTCGAGCAAAGCAAAGTTCCCCACTCGTTCGGAAGCCAAACTAATCTGAATTGTGATCAGTGCAAGCAAGCCCAGCAATGACTTCCAGCTAATCCGCTTCATTAATTATATTCCTTCGCACCTAAAAGGCTGAGAGGCCACTCAACCCAGACACTTAATTATTATTGCCCGCAGCTTAGCCTAATAGCNGAGTAAAGGTTATTNATACTGGCAGGCATTTGTAACAAATTGAAACCATATAGGTGAAATATACCTGAAATAAACGCTNTAAATTCAATAGATTAACCTTATTTTACACAAACAGCAGCGCAGCAGAATGCCGGGCTGAAAAGCTACTTGAGCACATCTAGCAGCCAGTAATTAATTTATAGGTCATTAAGACTGGTTTTCCACCTTCGATTTCTGAGGGAACTTGTAGATAGAGAAACTCTCAATTAGCGAGAATTTGCGGAATAATTCGTACATACCCCAGAGGGCACCGCAGATTATAATGAGTAGCATGCCCCAACGCATCAATGAAGCAAAGAACAGCGCATCAAAGATTGGCACTTGGAATTGGTATTGAACTAATTGATCCCCTCGTTCCAGCATCCAGTGCCATGCGCTGTGAGCCAGTAATGCCGAAAGTAATATTCCGCCAATGCGTTCCCAGACGAAATACTTGAATAACAGATTAAGCAATGGAATTACCAGGATCAGAATTACTAGTTGTCCAATCTCTACTCCGACATTGAACGCCAGCAACGAGGAGAACAAGTGTCCACCAGCAAACTGAAGTGTATCGCTGAATAAGAAGGAAAAACCGAACCCATGCACAAGCCCAAAACCAAATGTGACGATCCATCGATGTTCCAGCCTGGCACCCACAATGTTTTCAAATGCCATGTAAATAATCGACAGAGCAATCANGGTTTCTATCAAAGGTGGAAACCAAAGCACATTGGGAGCGACTCCAAACGCAGAACCAATCAATGTGATGGAATGTGCGATAGTAAAAGATGTAACAACAGGAATTAGTGCTCGAACACTGCGCAGTGGGATTACTAGACAAAACAGGAAAAGAAGATGATCTATACCTTCGAGGATATGCATGAACCCCATACTGATAAAGCGCAGCGTTGCCTGATGCCAGCGGGGATCCAGTTCCACCACGCCGGGGTTGCCGAGATAATTAAAAACACGTTCACCCCCATCGGGAACCAGAAATCGTAGCACCGTGGTAGTCTGATCTGAAAGTGTGCCCAATTGCGGATCGACTGAGAAATCAGATTGATCAGACTGAATCGAATAAGTTACCAGCACATCTAGCAATCCCTGACGCCAAAACAGGTTGATACTGTCATCCAATGCCGGGCTTCGGATATTCGCAAGTGCTTCTTCGTAGCTGGTGAAGGAGCGATTAGAAGGAAGAGAAACCCGTGTTTGCCGAAGCTCTTTTTCCGTGAGTTCGACACCATTTTCATAAAAATGCAGGGATTCAGTGATGTAGACTCGTGCCGCATCGTCAAGCGCAAATTCAGCCTCGGTAAACTGCAGATACCCCGGACCACGAAGTGGGAAACTGATTTCGCCAAACGCTTCCATGGGCACCCGTAGTAGGGCGGTTAACTGATTTCCCTCCGGTTTGACAAATGCATATACAGTGACACGAGACGGAATATCATGCGCCATTGATAAAGTCGGTACGCAAAGGAGTAGGACGAGCACCCAGTTACGGGGCGAAAACCCACTATTTATCGTACTATACAAAGCCGAAAAAATTCCCATAATTTATAATTATTATTCATTGATATCAATAATTTGCATAGCTTTTTAGGTGTTGTAATACGCACGTATTTGTGACTAAAAGCCGCACCGTGAATTAGCTGTTACAAATTCTTGCAAGTGGAACTTTGAATAAATTGGATGTGAGTATACTGTCTACAAATAAGACAGTATACTCAACGTCCGCTCTAAGAGTTAGTCGCCCAGTGGGCATATTCAGAGCCCTGCTGGGCTTTACCTACGGGCTTTAAGAGGAGAATAAAAATGACAAAGATTAAGGTATTGATAGGAGTAGCCCTGGTCGCTGCATTGGTTGCGCTAGGTGTAGGGCAAACCAAATTACAGGAACCGGCTGTTGCTGCTAACAATGATGTCATGGCCCCCCACTTTTTAGTCGATCCCCTGTGGCCAAAACCCCTGCCAAATCACTGGATTCAAGGCAACACCATTGGTGTAGACGTCGACGAGAGGGACCACATCTTTGCGGTTCACAGAAATACCGAATCGCAGTTCATGCGAATTCAGGAAATTGGCCTTTATTCAGGTGTGGCTGAATGCTGCACTCCGGCTCCCCCGATCCTAGAGTTCGATTTAGAAGGTAACCTGATCAATGCTTGGGGCGGCCCCGTAGAAGGCGCACCATATATATGGCCTGAGTCCAACCACGGTATCGAAGTTGCACCGAACGGTGACGTCTGGATCGGAGGTAATGGTGGCCCCGACTCCCACGTATTGGTATTCAGTCGTGATGGTGAATACGTTCGTACGATAGGTGTGTCCGGTCAATCGGTAGACAGCAACAGCGAGACTCACTTTGGTCGAGTAGCAGAAATTGCTATCGATGCAGCAAACAATGAAGCCTACTTCGCTGATGGTTATGCCCATAAGCGAGTGGCTGTTGTAGACGTTGCTACCGGNGCCTTCAANCGNTACTGGGGNGCNTANGGTAATCGTCCCGANGANGANGCNGANGTGACNTATACGCCTGGCGAACCTGGCCCTCAGCAATTTCGCGGCCCGGTACANTGTGCCGAACCATCTAATGATGGTCTGGTCTATGTTTGCGACCGTGGTGCTGACAGAGTTCAAATATTCCGCCCAGACGGTACTTACGTGAGTGAACACATTTACAACCCNGCCACCCTTGCTCANGGCTCTACCTGGGATATAGCTTTCTCGCCNGATGAAGATCAGGAATTCATTTACCTGGCCGATGGTCAGAACTTCAAGATCTCCATTATNGATCGCGAGTCTATGGANGTTCTGTACACTTTCGGAGATGGTGGTAGACAGCCTGGACTATTCTTCGCTCCTCACAGTATTGCTACCGACTCTCAGGGTAACATCTACACCACTGAGACTTATGAAGGTAAGCGAATTCAAAAGTTCCTTTACCAAGGTATGCAACCTGTTACTGTTCGCGATCGCGCGCCGACCTGGCCAGCAGACGAACTGTAAGGATTAGATCGTTAGTAAAAACCCGATCTCTCTCTGAGAGGTCGGGTTTTTTCATTTTGTCGCAAATCCGTTTAATTCATCGCAATTCCGCGTCCAATTGCTTATGGTGGGTTTTTTCTATTTTTGCGGTTTTCTTTTCTAGCTCTTCTGTTCCTATGGTTTCAAATTGGTGCTAAGTTCAATTTCCAGGTAGTAGTTTCATTCACTCAAAAGGAAACGACTATGAGTAAAATAAGAAAAACTCTTCTAGCCGGCTTTATCGCTCTAACACTCTTTACAGTTCTCAACATTTCTCAAGAGCGCATGGAACAATCTGCTCTGGCCGTTAACAACGACCGTATGGCTCCACAATTCGAGGTCGATCCTTATTGGCCACAACCTCTGGCGAACAAGTGGTTACTGGGCCGTACGATAGGAATTGCCATTGATGAACGTGACCACCTGTTCGTGGTGCACCGCGATCAAGACAGCATGTTCATGAGCCAAGAATTAGGCCTAGACTTGGGCAGAGCCGAGTGTTGCACGGCTGCACCTCCAATTCTGGAATTCGATAGCGATGGGAACCTTATAAATGCCTGGGGTGGTCCTGGCGAGGGCTACACTTGGCCGGAATCAAACCATGGAATCGAGGTCGCTCCGGATGGCAATGTCTGGATTGGGGGCAATGGCAGCGGTGATTCCCACGTACTAGTGTTTACCCGTGATGGTGAGTTCGTTCGCGAGATCGGCATTCCAGGCGAACCGGTAAATAGCCTTAGCACTTCCTCCTTCGGCCGTGTGGCAGAGATCGCAATCGATGAATCAGCCGGGGAAGCCTATTTCGCTGATGGTTATGGTAACAAACGAGTAGCCGTTGTTGATGTGGCAACGGGCTCCTTTAAGCGATTCTGGGGAGCCTACGGCAATACTCCAACGGATGACCGCGTTGTTTACGATCCCAACGAACCGCTACCTCAACAATTTGTAGGTCCCGTCCACTGTGCCGAGCCTTCCAATGATGGACTCATCTATGTCTGCGATCGGGGGGCAGACCGTATCCAAGTCTTCAGACCGGATGGCTCTTTTGTTAAGGAAGGACAAGTAGCACCTTTAACTTTAGCTGGAACAACATGGGATATCGCATTCTCCCCTGATGAAGCGCAAGAATTTATTTACGTCGCCGATGGCGCCAACTTTAAGGTGCATATACTCGATAGGGATTCACTTGAAGTGCTAGCAGAATTTGGGGACGGTGGTCGCCAACCTGGGCTATTCTTTGGTACACACAGTATCGTGACGGATTCACAGGGTAACATCTACACCACCGAAACTTATGAGGGAAAACGGGTACAGAAATTTCTATACCGAGGTATGCGGCCTCTCAGCGATCATCGCACTGGCGCGCCCTGGCCTGCCGAAGAGCGGCATTAGCCGCGTTCTATATCACCCAAAGCTCGATCCCAGGCTTTGGGTGATTCCTGTGGAATCACTGTTACAAAAGCTTGGTTTTGCCGATAATTTGAGTCTAACTTCTTTTCGTTTTTGCCAATGCCTTGTTGTAGTTAAACAATATTTCGAAAATGCGGCAAATACGCCCAACTTGCGTACTCATATTTCTTTTCTGGTTTAGATAGGTTCATTTCTATATAAATTTCAGCTTCTCTTGAACCAACCGAGCGTGTCAATTATTCTCGGCAATCAATTAAACTTCTGAGATTTACTTCATCATGACCATTCGCCCGCTGATACTTTTCTGTTTTATTTACAGCAGTTTCCCTTTTCTAGCAGCAGAAGATGTAACTGTCGACTACCGATACCTTGGAAACCACAATACGGATTTCAGCAATATCCGTGTTTCTCTTTCAGTCGGTGAAATTACCGATGGTAGAAATATGGATGATCCCAAACTTATTACTGAAGACTATCTTGCTGAGAACCCGCTGACGGACATCGTTCGCGATGCTCTTATCCAGGGGTTCGAACATGGCGGCGCTATGCTGGTTCCTGATAGTGGAGACATGAAACTAGTCGGTCGCATCAACAGCTCCGAAGCACAGGTTGT
>NZNL01000079.1 GCA_002694855.1 Gammaproteobacteria bacterium | reverse complement strand
GTGACGGAGACAACGTTGAAAAACACCGACGCTATGTCGAAGATCTAGATATAGCTGAATACCCCTATGTGTTGTCAGAGTTGCTCGGCATAACTTATCAGGTTAGCAAGCTACCCTTTGCATTATTGATTAGTAGCAACGGCACTCTCCAAAGCAAAGGTTTGGTCAATACCCGCGAACACATGGAAAGTCTTATCGAAGCAATGGACAGCGGCATCTCAACTGTCCAAGAATATATTGGCTCACAAGAAGAACCGAACAACAGAAATTACGAATCATCGGCGATGGAACAATCATCATGAATATCGAAAAAATACTAGACCACACGTACTACTGGATCGATGAAAATGCCAGACGCACTAGTCTAGCGCTGGCACGTAGGTTATCGCGGCGAAATTTCCTGTCGCGACTGGGCATGATGATTGCCGGTGCCGCGGCATTTCCACTGTTACCGGTTGCCCGTTCCTTTGCCCAGAATTCAATCCAAGAAGTAGGTGACCCCCAGAGTTGCGAGTACTGGCGATATTGCGCAATGAGCGGCACCTTGTGCTCCTGCTGTGGAGGTTCTAATTCTTCTTGTCCACCAGGAGCTGAAGCCTCACCCATTACCTGGGTTGGCACGTGTCGCAACCCTGTTGATGGACGCAACTACCTTATGTCTTATAACGATTGTTGTGGTAAGGCTGTGTGCGCGCGTTGTAATTGTCATAATACCGAGGGAGATCGACCGGTTTACTTTAACAGCAACAGCGCCACCATATTGTGGTGTTTTGGCACCGAGAACACTAGCTATCACTGTACTATTTCCCTTTTGCTTGGAGCCGCTGACGAGTAACAACGAGTAAGAATATTTATGAGTAAAGCCGGATACACAATTGCAGTAATGTTGTTGATGCTCAGTAACAGCGTATTTGCGGCGAGCCCACGCATAAATTACCTGCTTTACTGCAGCGGGTGTCATCGACCCACAGGGGAAGGTAGTCCTCCCAATGTGCCAACACTGCATAATGAACTGGGAGAAATGATAAGTGTGCAGGAGATGCGTGGCTACTTAGCTCGTGTACCGGGATCGAATAATGCGCCCATCAGTGACGCAGAACTCACTGGAGTAATTAACTGGTTATTGGAAGAATTTAATGCAGAAACTTTGCCAAAAAATTTCAAGAAATTGAGCCTAAAAGAAGTACGCNACGCGCGGTCNAACCTTTTGGCTGATCCCGTCAAATACCGGGAAACTTACTGGAAGGCTTACGAGTTTTAGAAACATTTTGAGCAACAATAAAAGATAGACGAGGGTATTGACATGAATGATCAGAAAATGGACCGACGCACAGCGATCAAGCGAACTTTGAATACCGGCCTCACCGCGGGTGCTATCGCCAGTTTCCCCAGCTTTATACTACCAGCTCTGGCACANGGTGAGGTGCTNGTGCCNTTCAGCGATATGCCGGCAGACTACAGACGAGGTCCCGCNCGNCCTGGNGCGTCACATTTCTTAGATACGCGGATGATTTCCGATTTTTATACTGACAACANGGATTTTTATGTTGTNCAGCACTATGGCCANCCGGAAGTNNATCTGGATAGTTACCGACTAAAAATAACCGGNCTTGTGGAAAACGAGAGGGAATATACACTAGCANNACTTCAGGCCATGAGNCAGTTTCGAATTAATGCAGGNTTTGAGTGTGGCGGCAANAACACTGCTCGTTTCCANGGCTTGATNGGTAATGCAGANTGGGGAGGNGTTCGCCTAAGAGATATTCTTAATGAGTGTGGAGTTAAGCCNGANGGTAAAGAAGTAGTGTTCTTCGNTGCTGACANNGGTGTAGAAGCNATTCCAAATCGGGANACCGAAGTNGANCAGTCTTTTGCCCGCAGCTTGCCAGTTGCCGATGCTATGAACGAAGCAAATATAATTGCTCTACAAATGAATGGGGAAGCCTTGCCACAAGGTCATGGTCATCCCGCACGATTAGTTGTACCGGGTCACTACGGCGTGTCCAATGTGAAATGGCTTATGCAAATTCATATCCAAGACCGCCGTTACATGGGCCGATTTATGGGTCGTGACTACGTCACGCTTAAGAAAGAAATGGTAGGGGNCCAAGANCGTTGGGTTGAAAATTCTGTTACTAANATGCAACTCAAGTCTGCAATCGTCCGNATCACTCGGCTTAATAATCAACACAAGATAACCGGCTTCGTGCTTAANGATGGCACGCCACTTAGAAATGTCGAGATCAANATTGATGATTCAANNTGGCAGGAAGCTACTATTGACCCTAGGTCNACGCAGTACTCCTGGAAACTNTTCACGATGAACTGGANTGCNNCCCCCGGNGANCANACCTTAGTGTCTCGNGTNACNGATNTTAANGGCAACGTGCANCTGACTGCAGAAGAGGTACCNGAAAAAGCNAGNCGCTGGGAAAACTATGCACAATTCCCACGTACCATAACNATCTAAACCCGATNAGTTAAATTATAAGGGGNCCTNCTATGCGGNNATACCGCAGTCANNCTCCGTTTTNCCCGTNAACTGACAAATCNGATCTTCTGCACAANTGGAGATNTTNCCCATGAGCGAACTTATAAGTTCAGATCAAAGTCNATTCGATATCAAGGANNTAGTNTCGGACCTAAACCGTTTNTTNCGGCTCAGGACTACNCCNATAGGNATGAAGCTCTTTGAATCTGTGNAAGAGATGGAGGCTGTNCCACGGATACGCCGACCAAANGCAATTCATACCACNGATCAGATCGTNGGTATGGCCTCCAGGAANGGCTGGACCGTNGGCATTACCGAAGCTGACCTGGTNGGGGCTCAATGCAAAGNAGTAATTGGTTTGCATCCGCGCGATAAGGAATGGCTATCAGGTGAACGTTANCGAGGNGTCTGGTACGCCNATNCAGAAGANGCGAGCGCCCATCAAGCNGNCATGGANGTAGTGCCTTTNGGCCAATTCCAAGCTATGGNAGTGAGCCCGTTANTAAGTGGACGACTGAATCCNCCCGATATCTGCCTNATCTANGCNACACCCGCGCANATGATTCTTTTTATCAATGGNCTGCAATGGAGTGGTTACAAGAAACTNGANTGGGGGTGNGTCGGCGAATCTTCCTGCGCCGATTCCTGGGGCCGCGCTCTGTCAACCGGTGAGCCTAGCTTATCTATTCCTTGCTTCGCAGAACGTCGTTATGGCGGTGTCATGGAAGATGAGTTGTTAATGGCTCTACCGCCCCATTACCTGCCAAAAGTAATCGCGGGACTAGAGGCGCTTTCCCGCAATGGCCTACGCTACCCTATTCCATCTTATGGCCTTAATAATGATGTACGTGCCGGGATGGGAGTTAGTTACAGCGAATAGTAAATCCGNTTACGACGTGAACCAAAAACTNGGTTCGGAGCTACCCTTAGGCTATTAGTGTGTTTTTCCNCTANAATTAACCTTATGTGAATTTCAACGCTTTAAGAATTGTGCTACAAAGTAGAAATTCAATCTTCCCTTGGGGCTAAGAATGAAATACGCAATATTTTGTATAATGNTCACCGGTATANTGATTCTAACTTCATGCTCTGTNTCGCCNGAGCGACAGGCCAAGATTGATGAATTTGAGCANACGATTCCTACCTGCGTCTCTGATTCCGACTGCCGCCAAAAATGGGAGATGGCGCGCGCCTGGGTTCTCGAGAACTCCGATTTCGCCATTCGAAGTGAGACTAATGAACGCATAATGGCCACGAGTAATATTACCACCANCAGTGGCCAAGGGGTTACTGTGANCAGAATGNCAGAAGGTAACGGCTATCAGATCTTAGTTAATGTGGAGTGCTTCAACTCCTTCGGTTGCCCAGGGATGCTTGATGCTCNAATCGATTTCAACCGAACCGTAAACGCAGTAAGTAACTAATTAATCCTGGCTCGTTCCCTCGATAACTTCGAACCCGGGACTGAATTCAATCAGTACCGACGCCAGTTGGAAAAGTACACGCTGGTTGCCTTCCAGACTGCCTATTCCACTCTGCAAGAGAGATGCAAGTGTTGCTTGCCCCATGATCACGGAATCCAAATCAGCTCTATTCATTGTAATGCTGGCATCGGCCTTGTCAGATAAATAACCCTCTATATTGGTCAACGTGCCTCCACTCATTTCAATAACAAAGTTCTGCCCAGTATCAGGTGTGATGAAATTTAAAATGAATTGCACACCATCTGCCAAACTGCTGTCCACTCTAGTCGCAACAGCATCCCACCATTGGGGTGTTGTCATGGCACGAGCAAGACTTGGACTGGTTCCTCTCGGAGCACCGATTGGAGGTGCCCCGTTGCGAAGTTCTTGTGCTGCTGAAAGAAAAACATTACGCAAGCTGGCACTCTCATATTGATATCCCAACTGCTCAAATACATCCGCTAGAAGGTCTTTCGCCAGGCCGTTTTCTGGTTCAGCATAGATGAGCGTATTGAGTATCTCCATCGCAAAGCGATATTGACCAGAATCATGTAGGTCTTCCGCTCTGGAGATTATCGCTGGCGCTCCTCCCATCATTTCGACAAATAGCGGTGCCGAATCTGCCGGAGACAATGGAGCTAGTGTAGCTGGGTTTCCGTCCCAATAGCCCAGATAACGATTTAGTACTGCACGTGAATTATGAAATTCTGATCCGTGGTATTGCCGCACACTCCACTTTTGCTGCAGGCTTGTCGGCACCTGGTACTTATTATGAATCTCGTTGATTGTGACGCCTTGGTTAGCAAGATTTAATACCTGATTATTGAGATTGGCATAAGCATCGCGTTGTGCACGCATAATTTCCTGTATGCGTTGGTTACCCCACCGCGGCCAGTTATGAGAAGAAACCAATACTTCAGCTTCTTGGCCGAAGCGGTACAACGCTTGGTTAATTTGCTTGGACCACGTAAGCGCGTCACGCACAAGCGCTCCCCGCAGGGTGTAAATATTATGGATAGTCGCCGTAATATTTTCAGCCACCCACAGAACTTTATTGTCGGGAAACCAAGTGTTCATTTCCGCTGGTGCTTCGGTACCTGGTGTATTCTGGAACACCATGTTGACCCCATCAATACTGTGTTCCTCAAAGTCGTCTGTTATTGTGCGCGTAGGCGCTATGAGACCAGTAGTGCCCACGGCCAGACCTTTACCAATAGCTGAATCGACTTGACCGAAAGGACTGGAGGGGATCACTCGGCCATATTGGAACCCAGCACGGCGTGACATAGCGTTCCCAGCGTACACATTTTCAGAGATAGCTTGCTCCATAAACCCGACAGGTGCGATGATCTCGACCTCGCCACTGGTGACCTGTTCTTCGCGCACAACTCCCCTGATACCACCAAAATGATCAATGTGAGAATGGGAATATATCACTGCTTTTACCGGCCGCTCTCCCAAGTATTGATTTGCTAACGCCAAAGCGGCGCTCGCAGTTTCGCTGGTGAGTAACACATCAAACAGTATCCAGCCGGTTTCACCTTTTATAAGTGTCATATTGGACAAATCGAAGCCGCGTACTTGATAAATAAAATTAGGTACCACTTCGTAAAGCCCGTAGTTCATGTTAAGCAAAGCCTGTCGCTGTAAGGACGGGTGAATGCTGTCGTAATCCGTGCCGTTTAGCAGAAAATCATAGCGTGTCATGTCCCAAACGACATTGCCGTTCAATCCAATAATCTGTCTACTATCGGGTTCAGCAATAAAGCCACGGCGGGATTCTTCGAAATCCCGCTGGTCTTCAAATGGTAAATCGTCTCGTAACTGTTGCTGCAAAGCAGTAGTGAAACGACTTGGACCAGATCCTTTGTCGTTGAAATGATCCTGGGCTATTACCGGTGCCGCTACAAACAGAATCAAGTTGGTGAGGATTACGAAATTCGAAGCGTAAATAATTCGAGTTGAACGGTACATTATTTTCTCTTTGATCCTTATCAAAACATAAGCTTTAGTGGCTAAGGAAATGTGCTACCTCTTTTCTTTTTTGTCGGGATGGCGAGGAATGACTGCACAGGTTTTATTGTCTATTTAATTCAAAAAAAAACGGGCCGCCTGACTAGTTAGAGACCCGAATTATTTTTATGCAGTGGTCGGGGTGGCGAGATTTGAACTCACGGCCCCTGCCTCCCGAAGACAGTGCTCTACCAGGCTGAGCTACACCCCGTTCAGGCTGAACCGCATTTAGTTTTCGAAGCGCACGTACCTCTTGACCGAGCGCGGGCCTACTTCAGCGCTGTAAATAACGCCGTCTTTATCAGCTACAACGCCTTCGCCACCGCTACTCCCGGCGTAAGGACCGTTGTTTGCATCAAAGGGATCTGGGATGAAGTAACTTACTTCACCAGTGCGAGCGCTACCTACGCGAATGCCACGACGCCAGTCTGCGCGGCCACGGCCCGCGTTAGATTCTGAATCGACCCCATACAGTATGTCATTGCCATCGATAAAAATGCCGCTGAGTCTGCTGAACTGGTGCCACTCATCCAGAAAATTGCCGTTCTGATCAAAAATTTGAATGCGATTATTACTGCGGTCCGCAACGAATAATCTACCTTGGGAGTCCATCGCAAGGCCATGAGGCGCGTTGAACTGCCCCGGGCCGGATCCCGCAGAACCCCAATCCATCAGGTAATTGCCATTAGAATCGAATTTGACGATACGGGCATTACTGTTGCCGCCATGCCCATCGGCAACAAATATATCGCCGTTAGGTGCAACATGCACATCGGAGGGCATATTAAAATGACTTCCATCATTACCGGTTACACCCGGGGTACCGAGGGTCATCAGTCTGTCACCATCGGGGCTGAACTTAACAACAATGTGTCCTTTACCTTCTATCCCCGGAGGCAGGGTGAATGGTGCATCAGTCACCCAAATGTTGCCGTCGTGGTCAACATGGAATCCGTGTGGGACAGCAAATATACCTCCTCCGAAACTTCTGACCATCTCGCCATCAGAGTTAAATTTCAACACCACGGGAAGATCAGACTCGGCGCAGCCACGTATCGGGTAAGCCGCACGAATTGAGTCAGAACCGCATCGCTCTGCGATCCAGATCGATTTACCATCTGGATCAATATCAATAGAACTGGTGGCCCCCCATTCGCGGCCGGCCGGTATGTTAAAAAATCCCGTGTAAATCTGATAAGGATTAGGGAAATCATTGGTCGCTTGCATGTCCGCCTGCGCAATGACAACTCCAGAGGAAATGGATAAACAGATAAAAGCCAGAATAGGTGCAGAGAATCTCATTCGGATTCCTCCTGTTGTTTCACTTTTGTTCCTACAAATAAAAAACTGAATTTTTTACATTGGCTCCAATTAAACATTTACTAGATTCGAGAGTGCTCCAACTCGACGTCCGCATTACGCCAAAGTTCATCGAACTGCCGTTTAACGATAATAGCTTCTTGGTCTTTGCCCTGAGCTTCCAGCGCCTGATAAAGACCGAAAGTTGTCCAACCGTTACGTTGGTTCCACTCTAGGTCTTTTCGATACACTTCTTCAGCTTCCGCTGCACGATCTGCTTCGAGTAAAGCAGCACCTAGGTAGAGCCGAACAGATTGCGACCAATCCGGTGGCTCGGTGTAGTTCAAATTATCTTGAAACTCCACCGCATGACCGTAATGCAAAATAGCGCCATCAAGGTTGCCTTTCGCTTCTTCAATTTCGCCAAGTAAGCCATGCATCGCTAAACCAAGAACATGATCAGCAGGTGTTGGCCCTACTCCAGAATCATTAACCCCTTCTGCGGTCATTTGCTCGCGAATAACTGCAAGCTCTGCTTCCGCTGGAGCAATATGTCCACGGGCGGCATGAGCACTTCCCATGACATAAGCCCACATACCCTTCAGGTAAGGGCTATCGGCAAGATCTTTATTCTCAGCGTTGGCTGCATGAATTTTATCCCATTTTCCAAAGACCTTATCCATCATCCAAGCATGAGCAGTATTCTTATTACTACCTCTTAAAGCGCCCATTCCTTGTCCAGAGTTACGATAAGCTGCCTTACTCGCCTCTTCATAGTTACCCTGAAGCATATTTGCATAGCGGACAAAATCTAGCGCATGGGGCTTATGAATTTTGTGAGACAGAGGGTAAGTTCCAATTAATGGAAAATTAGTATCGCCCCAAATCTCCGCAAATTGATCATCCACGATTTGCGATCTTTCATTAGACAAAATAGCTTTTTCGTATTCACCAACTCGAAGATAGATATGTCCAGGCATATGAACCATATGGCCAGATATAGGTAGCGTACCTTCCAGCTTCTGTGCTGCTGGCATCGCCAGTTCAGGTTGATTAGAACCCTCCATCAAATGAATGTACAAATGGTTAGCACCTGGGTGGTCATGCTCTATAGCCATAGCTGCCTCCAAAGCAGCCTTACCTTCTGCAGTCCCCGGTTTAGCTGACCCATCAGCCTCCCAGTAATCCCAGCGAGTCGTATTCATATAGGCTTCCCCAAAAACGGTAGCTATATCTGCATCACCCGGGTATTTGTCATGCAGTTCGCGCATAGCTGCTAGGAACGCAAAATCTCTCTCTCTGTCATCTGATATTGCGTCCTTGTTATAAAGTACAAAGGTAGCATTAATCAGATCACGCTCTAATTCAGTCCCGTTGCCTCCTAATTCCATTGCTCGACGAATCGCTGCTAGTCCTGCGCCTTGTGGATCATCTGGCAAACCTTGGTAACGACTGTTTGGATTCGGCCCAGCGGCATGGGCTATGCCCCAGTGTGGCATTGGGTTATCAGGATCTAACCGCGCAGCTTCTTGGTAAGACGCTATCGATTCCGGAAAATAGAATCCCCAAGCCATGCGAATGCCTTGATCGAAAAAAGCCTGCGCTTCGGCAGAATCTGTACCTATTGACCGGCTATAAGTACCTCCGCCGGGAACAATTATGGCCAGAGCTTCATCGGAAGACTGCCCATAACTAATTGAAATAGTAGAAATAACTGCTATCGTAGCAGCCGTGAGTGCTAACAGTTTACGCATGGAACTCTCCTTGCTGTTTCTTTTATTAGTCTAATGCTTGGATCACTGGTGACAACCAGCATGCCCAAAAAACAGACCGGCAGTATACCCTAACTAGCGCTAAATCGGACTTGTTCGAGGTGATTTGCTACATTTGCCCCTTGTGTCAAATTCTTAATCCTGAAATTGAAGGAAGTCACATGAAAGACATCACCCTGGAGGTTTTTACTGACTACGTCTGACCTTGGTGTTATCTCAGTACCGTGAGTATTGAAAAACTCAAAACCAACTACCCCGTTCAGTTCAAGTGGGTGCATTTCCCCTTGCATCCCGAGACTCCTTCGGAAGGAAAAGCACTGAAAGAGCTGTTTGCAGGACGGGACATTGCGCCAATGAAGGAGCGCATGAAAGAATTGATGACCGTTGCTGGATTACCATACGGAGATCGCACTCACACCTACAACAGTCGACTTGCACAAGAACTTGGAAAATGGGCTGACACCCAGCTTGGAGGGGAACCGATTCATGAAAAACTTTACCGTGCCTATTTTGTGGATAATATAAACATCGGCGAGATCAATCAGTTAGTCGATATTGCAGAAAGCTGCATGCTTGATGGGGAAAAGGCACGGGAAATTCTGACAAGCCGCTCCTTTAAGGCCCAAGTCGATGCCGACTGGCAACGCTCAAGAGAAAATGGCATAACCGGTGTTCCAACTTTTTTCAGTAACAATCTCGTTGTGGTCGGATGCCAGCCCTACGAGGTCCTGGAAAAATTCGTTAAACACTTGATTCAGTTAAAAGCCAAATTCAGTACTTAATCGATAACCTTTCTTGTTAGGGATAAACTCCAGGTTGCTGCCTGTGTTGGAGACATCATTTGTCGGCGATTCTAAACCAGTTTGCTATCCCGTCCTTCCCAAAAAGGTTTTCTCAACTCAGTCTTGAGTATCTTGTTTATTGGTGACAACGGCATGGGTTCGTTGCGAAAGGTTATACTTACCGGACACTTGTAATGAGCTATCTGACCCCTACAGAACTTTATTAGTTCCGGCTCATCAGTTTGCAGTCCTTCTTCAAGCACGATTATTGCGTGCACGGCTTCACCCCATGTTTCGTGAGGAATACCAATTACAGCGCACTCCTTAATAGCAAAATGCCCAGCCAGCACGTTTTCCACTTCGATGGGGTATATGTTTTCTCCGCCGCTAACAATCATGTCTTTAACTCTCCCTTCCAAGAATAGAAATCCTTCTTCATCCAGATAACCTGCATCCCCTGTATGGTACCACCCGCCTTTAAGAGCTTCGGCAGTAGTTTCCGGAAGACGCCAATAGCCCGTCATAATGTTCTTGCCACGAGCAAGTATCTGACCGGTCTCTCCGGCTGGTAACTCATTGTCACTCTCATCGGTAATAATTAACTCTACATGATTTGCAGCTTTACCAACTGATCCAAGCTTGCTGGAGTTGGNTCCTTCCAAGATATGGTATTTCGAATCCAGGCTGGTAAGGATTGGTGAGGCTTCTGTCATGCCAAAGGTCTGAAATATTTCAGTCTCGGGTAATGCTTTAATTGCCCGCCTCAGGAGCGCTACCGACATCGGTGCTGCTCCNTAGGCCATCATCTTCAACGAGGACAGGTTGTATTCCCCGAAATTCGGGCAATCTAGCATCATCTGAATCATGGTGGGCACTAGTGTGGCGGAGTTGACCTGGTAATTTTCTATGGTTTGCAACATGGCTTGTACATCAAATTTAGGCAGGATCACAGCATGTCCTCCCAGCGCTGAACAGCTAAANANTCTNGCCCCGGCTGCGAGATGAAAAAGCGGGCCTANAATTATGAAAGTCCATCCTTCCTGCATGCGATATAGAGGAGCAGCACAATCAGTGTTGCTCTGAAAGTTTATGTTGCTGAGCATTACACCCTTAGAGCGCCCAGTAGTGCCTCCGGTATAGAAAATTATNACTGTTTCATCATCCTGACTTGGGTCCAGTACGCAATATTTGTCTTGGTTGNTCAGTTGTTGNACCNTTTTTTCATAACTTATGATATCTGGTTCCNNTGCNATTTTATCGNTAGNAGCTACAATGGTGANCCATTTACATTGCTTACGAATTTCTTGAGCTTGGCTGATGAAATGGGAATCCACGATTAGAATCTTGGGCGCACAGTCCTCGATACATTCCATCATTTCTGTGATAGATAATCGGTAGTTAACTGGCACCAAAATAGCTCCAATCATTGCGGGCGAATAATAGGATTCAAAGCAGATATTTGAATTGAGACCAAGAAAAGCAATTCGGTCTCCTTTCTCGACGCCAATATTTTTAAACAGTGTTGCCGCTGCGTGACATCGATTAAGAGTTTCCCTCCAACTCTGAGTCTTACCTTCGAAGGTAATCGCTGATTGATCAGGCCAAGTTTCTGCTGCTGTAATCAGCAGCTTACAGATNCTGGTAGGTTGTCGAGACGGTGTATTCATAANGCTCAATTATTGCTGGGACCCGCAACCACCCCATCATCATGCAAATGACCGATCTCGCTACTATCCATATCCAGCACCTCGCTAAGTATTTGATCGGTGTGCTGGCCTAGCAATGGAGCTGGCTTAGGTGGCACACGGTCCAGATTAGAGAAATGAATGGGCTGTGATGGCACTAGATAGGAGCCTACCCCCGGTTGTTTGATCCGATTGAAAAGCGGGTTGGCTTCTGAGCATTCCGGATCCTTGTGAACTAACTCATCTACAGTCTGGTAAGGCCCCCAGCATACANGCGCTTTATCCAGTGCCACTTTAACTTCTTTAAAACTCCTTTCTTCGAACCAAGGTTGGAAAAGCGCTTTTAACCGCTCTCTTGCTAAGAAACGATCACCTTCTTGTTTAAAATCTAGATCCAATTCCCGTTCCAGTGCAAGTACCTGCGTCTGGCAATTGGTTACNGAAACTATAGCNTTCCATTGATTCAAACTAACACCAACAACCATCACTCTGTATCNATCTTTNCAGACAAAGTCATGACCAAAGGTGCCAAAGATATAATTACCCGTGGATTGACGTGCTTCACCATTAACTTCGGTTTCAGCGATAAATCCTAAATGTCCCATTGTTGCTAATGCAACATCTGTTAAAGCCAGCTTTATTAACTGCCCCTGGCCAGTTAACCGACGGTATCGTTCGGCTGCTAATAGCGCGATAGCAATCTGCTGACCGGCGAGCACATCCCAAGCTGGAAACGGATTGTTTATCGGTTCATCAGACTTAAGGGGTCCTGTCAGATAGGGCAGGCCGATTTGGCTATTCACCGTATAGTCTAGGGCACTTGCTCCGTGACGATCCCCAGTAAGATTGACAGAAATCAGATCATCCCGTTTCTCTCTTAGTTTTTGATCATCAAGCCAACCACGTGCTGGGAAATTGGTGACAAACANCCCCGCATTTTCCCCTGGNGCNGTGATCAATCGGGTGAGTATTTCTCTGCCTTTAGGTTTCCTAAAATCCACCGCGATGGACCGCTTACCCTTATTAAGGCTGTGCCAGTAGAGACTTTTGCCCTCCTTCGTAACAGGCCAGCGCTGGTAGTCGATTCCTCCGCCAATCTGATCAAAGCGAATAACTTCGGCGCCGAGTTGTGCTAACGTCATACCGCCGGAAGGGGCTGCGATAAATGCGCTGCCTTCAACGATTCGTAGCCCATTAAGTATTTGCTGCAACAGTTACTCCCATCTTTTCAACCAATTAACAGCCAACCGTTATTAATTACAATCTTGTCCTGCTCCAGCGATTTGCAACGAAATGCAATCTCGTTTCCGTTACGCCAAATCTCGGTTCGAATTGTCTCCCCTGGCAAAACAGGTGAGGAAAACCGCAAACGTATGCGTTTAAATCTATCCGGCTCGTAATTACAGCAGATTCTCAGAAGCGCATGAGTCATTACGCCTAACGTGCTTAGACCGTGCAGTATAGGTGCCTGGAATCCGGCGTTGCGAGCCACAATTGGTGAGGCATGCAAGGGGTTAAAATCTCCGGACAAGCGGTAGATAAGGGCTTGGGATGGCAGTGTCTGCAGATCGCAAATCTCGTCAGGTACTTCTTTAGGGATTACATCGGTTTTCGGTACAGACCGGCGATCACCCCCGAAGCCACCGTTTCCTCGAGCAAGGATTGTTGTTACTAGAGTGCACAACTCGTCCCCTGTGTCGACATCAACTACTGTGCGATCCGACACAATTAGCGCACCAATTTTTTCACCTTTGTCTGTGACTTCGGTAATACGAGTTTTTGCCTCGACGGTTGCGGAAACTGGTAACGGTTTGTGCAAAATTATTTCCTGCCCTGCGTGAAGCACCTTCACCCAATCAAGACCAATGTCCTCTTCCTTCGCCCAGAAACCAGGATGCGCCATTACCACTGACTGGCTCGGTAAAACCTTTAGTCCGTCTTCGTAGACAAATCGCAGGCAATTTTCGTCGAGAGGATCAATACCCATACCTACCCCTAGCGCGTAAAGCATGCAGTCCTTCTCGTTATAAGAATGGCGAAGGATTGGAAAGTCACGGTTCAGTAAGTAGTCTGGATCGAAGTTCATTTATTCTCTCTCAATGCGTTATGAACAGATCTGTGCAGGCTAGGGCGTACCCGCTATGCTCCACTCGCCTGATCTGCAAGACAAAGCAATCCCCTGTTCTTTTGCTATTATTTCGTCAAACAAGATCACCGCCGCCTCCAACATACCAATCCAAGATCAACTCTTACATGGGATCCCAGCTAAATACATCACCGGAACGCTCAAGTGGAAGGAAGTCAGACTGGAACGCGGGGATGACACGTTCAAGCACCAGGTCAGGAGTCCAACCTTCAGCAGTGTGTGCAAATCGAGTCGGTCGGGGTTGATTAAACAAAAAGATCTCGTTGTTACGCACACCAAAAATCTGGCCAGTCACATCCTGAGCTGCATCGCTGATCAAAGCAATTGCAAGAGGAGAAATTTTGTCAGGGGTCATTTGTTGAATTTTAGCTACACGCGCTTTTTGCTCTTCCGTGGCAGTTGGAATAGTGCCGATCAAACGACTCCAGGCAAATGGTGCGATACAGTTGGATCGCACGCGAAACCGCCCCATGTCTAACGCCATCGATTTGGAGAGACCAACTATGCCAAGCTTTGCTGCTGCGTAGTTAGCTTGACCAAAGTTGCCGATAAGTCCAGACGTTGAGGTCATGTTGACAAAGCAACCGCTCGTCTGGGCACGAAAATGAGTCGCCGCCGCCCGACTGACATTAAATGTGCCCTTCAGGTGGACATCAATAACTGAATCGAAGTCCTCTTCCGTCATCTTGTGAAAAATAGCGTCACGAAGGTTGCCAGCGTTATTAACGACCGCGTCTATACGCCCGAAAAAACTCAACGCTGTTTCAACAATTTCGTGAGCTGCATCCCAGTCGGTAACGGTGGCGTAGGAAGCAACTGCTTCGCCACCGGCATTTGTGATTTCACTAACCACCTCATCAGCTGGCCTAGAATCGCTTCCCGAGCCATCTTCTGCGCCACCCAGATCATTAACGACAACTTTTGCTCCGTGACCGGCTGCCATAATTGCTATGCCTCGACCGATTCCGCGACCAGCACCAGTAACCACGACAACTTTGTCTTGTAATAGTGGAACGCTCATGGTTTCTTCCTTCTATTAACCTAATTCTCTAGTTCTTATTACCATTATGCCGCTGCAATCAGCTCCCGAGCTATTACCTTCAATGCCAGCACTTCCTCGGTCCCTTCGAATATTGAAAGCACTCTAGCATCAGCGAAGTAGCGACTCACCGCATTCTCCTCGGCATACCCCATACCACCATGTATTTGCATGGCTTCTCGGGTGATCCATTCTGCAGCACGACAAGCGAAGAGTTTTATTAGACTCGCTTCCATCTGGCCTTTCCCTTCGTCCAATAGTGACGCGACATCGTAACTGAATTGTCGGGAAGCGGTAATAGTAGCCAGCATACGTACTAACTTAACTTGGGTAAGCTGAAATTCTCCAAGTAGCTTATCAAAAACCACGCGCTCGTTTGCATAGCTCAGTGCCTTTTCGTAGGCAGCCTGCATAACACCGGTCGCTCTCGCCGCAGTTTGAATTCGCCCACCGGAAAAGCCGGCCATCGTATAGTAGAAACCTTTGCCTTCACCCTTTTTTTCACCAACAAGGTTTTCTGCTGGTACGAAGTAGTCCTCGAAAAAAAGGTCATAAGAATGCATGCCGCGATAACCAAGCGTGGGGATGGCTTTGCCGGTTAGTGATCCTCCTCGTTTCTGTTCGTGCCTGAATGAGTGCCCCAGGTACGAGACCTTCTGCAACAAAAACATGCTCAAGCCCTTGTAACCAAGCGTCATATCAGAATTGGTGCGAGCCAACACGACTATTAGTTCAGATCGGCCTGCAAAGGTGCACCAAGTCTTGCTGCCATTGAGTAACCACCCACCTTTTGTTGGTGTTGCCTTCAGGGAAACCGCGGCAACATCGGAACCCGTGTTCGGCTCAGTAATGGAAATTGCGCATAGTATTTCGCCTTTTGCGAGAGCCGGCAGCCATTTGTTTTTCTGCTTCTCTGTACCACCGGCCAACAAGGCACGTGCAGCGATTTCGGGCCGAGTGATCAAGCTGCCAGCAGCGCCCAATGAACCGCGTGATAGTTCTTCAGTTACAACGATCATGCCCAGGCTGTCCGAGCTATTGTCAGGTTGAAGACCACCGAAGCGTTCAGGAATACACGTGCCGAAACAACCAAGTTCAGCTGCGGGACGTATTATCGCTTCCGGAATATCCTGATCTTGGCGATGTATCTCTTCAGCCAGAGGTACTACGACATCGTTCGTAAACCGATAAAAGGTCTCTCGCATTAGTTCTTTTTCATCATCGAGTGTCGAAGGCAATCGTGCAATATCGGCTCCAGTAATCTCCCGACCAATCTGCTCTAATACCTGTGCAGCTGTATAACTCAAAAGCTCCCTAACCGAAGGTTTCTCATACAACCCTAGCAACTCCATAGAGTTACCTACTGATTCCTCTGATCTTGCGAGAAGCCTTTGAAGAACAATTTGATAATTATCACCTGCGAACACGAGTGCGATCCTAGCCACAAGCTTGTTTTTCGAAAGCTTTAATGCGTACTTAAGCAGCGATTTGGCAGCGGAGATTTCCGCGACGCAAACTGCTAGGTCGTAACTCAGAAGCTGAAAGTCATCCAACCGATTCTTTTCGAAACGATTATTTTCTCTACAGTGCGACTTTATGAATCGAAAAGAGCTATCAACCAGTTCTCGAAGCAAATCAAGTTCAACAAGTGCGATAGCAAGCTGTGACGAATATTCTTCCGGCCCAGTTTGTTGAACAATTCCACTCACAGTCGTATTAGTTATATGGTCCCACTATTGAAATCGAACAAATATTTTGATGCGGGAATCCACCAAGATTGTGATTCAGGCCCAGCCTGGGGTTTGACAACTGTCTAGCCCCTGCTCTGCCCTGCAGTTGTAAGTAGGTTTCGTAGATCATACGAAGACCGGAGGCTCCTATCGGATGTCCAAAGCACTTCAACCCGCCATCAATCTGACAAGGGTTCTGGCCATCGGCATCAAAATTACCATCCAGCACATCGTTGACC
>NZNL01000078.1 GCA_002694855.1 Gammaproteobacteria bacterium | reverse complement strand
GCAATCAAAGCCACTGATTGGAAAGAAAGTGGCTCAAAAACATATTGGGATATAAAAACCCAAAATACATCAGAAAATACAACTTAATAAGGGTCAATGTGGGCTGTGGTTTAGCTGGTAAGGAGCTAAGAATGGTATATACTCAGGCCGAAGACCTTATTTCCTCCAGAGGAGGCCCTTATGAACTTAGCTAGAAAAATTATAATTATCGCCATAGTTGGGCTCTTTTCCCAATTTTCCATGGCACAGGACAANGCCNCAGCCNNNAANGNNGTTGCTGATATTGTTGCTTCAATCAATCATTTCCCTTCCGATGCGGATAAAGCCAGTCTAATGGCTATTTCCGACGATGATANCCTTTTCGACGGCATAAGGGCGATGGCAACTGCTGTTTCCAATATCGCTCATGCGGCAAATGCAGACGGGAAAGCTGCGATGGCTTCTCTCCAGGCTATGGATCAGATACCAGATCGTCCCAAGGCATTGGCTGGAATAATTGCCAACTTTAATCACATGGCTAGTGCTGACGCAAAAGCCACACTGGCAGAATTGTTCCCTTAGTAATCCCAAAGTGTTTGAAAAAGCCTCTCTTTGTAATGAAGAGAGGCTTTTTTTATGGATAGACTAACAAAAAGGGTGAGAGTAATTTGATATTAAGATGCAGACGCTTGTTCTGCATTTATGATTCCACATTCAAAAATGAGAATACTTAATTATGAGACTCAAGAAGAGAAGTGCTATCGTTACCGGCGCGACTGGAGATATAGGAGCTGCTACTGCCGAAAAGTTTTTAAGTGAAGGGGCAAAAGTGATGCTGACGGGTCGCTCAAGTAAGAAACTGGAGAAAGTAATTCAAAGTCTGGATGGGGGTAAAAATATTGAAAGCTTTGCCGCAGATGTTACTAATGCTAGTGAAGTAGAAGAACTAGTTGAGCGTACCATTAAAGTATTTGGCAAGGTCGACATAATGTTTGCTAATGCAGGGACCGAAGGCGTGGCAGCCCCTTTGGAAGATCAATCTTTGGATGACTTTGCTACGGTATTAAACACCAATGTGATCGGCGTTTGGTTATCGATAAAGTACGCTATAAAGGCTATGAAAAAGAACCCTGGAGACTCTTCAATCATAGTTACCTCGTCAGGCGCAGGAATCACTGGGTACGCAGGAGCAAGTCCCTATATTGCCTCAAAGCATGCTGTTAATGGTTTGGTTAAAGGTTGCGCAGCCGAGTTAGCAGACTCTGGGATTAGGATCAACGCCGTTGGCCCAGGTCCTATAGACAACAGGATGATGAATGATTTGGCTAAATCACTAAATCCAGAGCAACCTGAAGTAGTCCGTGCCGCTTTTGAGCAGTTGATTCCAATGCAGAGGTGGGGAGCTAATGAGGAAGTCGCCAATATGGTTACTTTCCTCGCGTCAAATGAAGCTTCATTTTGTACTGGTGGAATTTACATGGTTGATGGCGGAATGACTGCCACATTGTAATCATCAATTATGAGTCAGGTTTCGGGAAACGCTGGCGTTATTTGGTGACGAGTTGATCACTTTGATACTCTAGAGATGGCGCAAATCTAACTTGATCTTCTTATTGGAAAGCGATCAGCAGCAAAAGGTTTACTTTTATTTTAAGAATCAAATTGAGGTCAATAATGAAAAAATTTGTGTTCGGAGTGATTACAAATTTGCTGTTTGCATCGACTATTCTTGCCATCGAAAATCCTGACCCCGGTCTCGAAGAGATTATGAATTTTCGCCAGTATGACGAAATGCTTGCAAGCGCCGGTCAACCAACCCGCGAACAGTTTCAGGTTATCGCGGATCAGGGATTCGAGCGTGTGGTCTATATAGCTTTCACGAATAATCCAAATGCATTGCCGGATGAAGACCAGCTGGTTAAAGGCTTGGGAATGGAATACATGCAAGTGCCTGTCGATTTTGCTAATCCGTTACCGGATGATTTCTATGCCTTTGCTGACTCAATGCAAAGAAATACGGGAAAAAAGACACTCCTTCATTGCCAGGTAAATGCGCGCGCGACTGCCTTNAGTTTCCTTTATCGTGTTATTTATGGCGAAACAACAATATCTGAAGCAAAAGCCGACATGAATACGGTTTGGCAGCCAAATCAGGTTTGGCGAGATTTTATATTTGAGGTTCTGGATCAAAATAGCATGAACCCAAACTGTGAAGGCTGTGATTGGGACCCGCCTTCACCAAGGCAATAAGAGGGACCTGTAAAGCTCATTTGAAGGGCTCTTCTGTAGGTTACTATGAGAATTTTTGGAAACTTCCTATTCCAACCATACAGATTGGGTAAACGCACCATTGCGAGCGATATCCCAAACTTCGATACGTATCCATTTACGATTGCTGAGGTCCAAAGGTAGGGTTAGATTGCGCGCTCCGAACTCGCGAGTATCTGACATATCGATGCGTTGGCGATAAACATCCGTTCCATCTCCCGATACCACCTCCAAGTAAGCCAGTGGATAGGTCCATTCCAGATTAGCATTAAGGGTTACCGAACTGTAATCGATGCTGGCGGATAATGTTTCGCCGCTCTCCCGACCGCTAATATCGAAACTGGAGATAAGAACCTCTCCCGTGCTGACAAAGAATTGCCCGGAACTTAGAGTATCGAGTACTGACTGCCAACCGTCTTCATAGTGAGGAATTTTATCGAGTTTTAGGTAATTGACGTTCATTGTGCCAAACAGTTCGTAATCTTCGTAAATCTTGAAAATATCTACTTCCCCAAGTATGTACTTGTGGTTTCCCCAGTTCGCCATGTCATCTCCCAGGTCCAGTACTCGCCAGCCCAGCATTTCGCGTGAATAATCGGCGGGCATTGCTTTCCAGGCGCTCCCAAGAAAGTGATTACTAGTGAAGAATTCTTGGTCTTTATAGCCATCAGGGAATCCGGTAGACCCTTTAACTCTCGGATGGGCAGTCCAGGCTATCCCGGATTCTTTTTCGAGTAACGTCAGAACGTCTTGTGCGCTGCCGACATGGTAGACGGTGCCGTATTCTTCGATTGTTTGTTCGAAAGGTTGGTCGTTTTTCCGATTTAGNACCCAGTTAACTGGTTTAGGGAACATGCTTAACCAATGGCTGCCGAAATGTACGTTGGGTTCCTCTCCAGGTATGAGTAAAAATTCTTCGTTGGACAGACGGGCAAACTCCTTATGCATAACGTCTAGCTGAGCCAGCCGTTCGCGGGTATCAAGTTGGGGGGTCGCGCCAAAATGGAACTCAGCCATATGCACCATATCTACACCCATACGCTTAAAGAATTTTACAAAATCAGGATTTTCCAAGCCGATAGGAATATCGTCAGTAGTTTGTTCTCGTTGTTGGTTGATAAAATCCATAGAATGTTCGTGATGATAGTGGCTGCTTAGGGTTTTGTAGCCCGGTAGAGGCTTGAAAGAATCGTTGTGTGTATACTGTTTCACAATTTCCAGGTTTTCCAAGCCCGATTGGCTGGAAACGAACAACAACACGCCGAGTTTTTGCTGGCTACCTGGCTGAGCATTAACCCAAGGCACGAATCGTCGATCACCCATCGGTGGCTGCCTTACACCCCATGCGAAACCATCAATCATGTCTAAATATTCGTTGCCTGCCCAGTTGTAACCGAAGTTATCAGCGAAATCTAGTGGATAGAGATATTGGTGGGGGAAAGGCGAGATTACGACTGAACCGTTGTCTGAGCTTAGCGCCATACTGCGGTATCGAGTCTGATATATATTAGCAGTTTCCTCAATGACTGGTTCGGAATGGGGACCATTGAAGGAATCTATCCACTCCAGTCGATGACCTTCGATGTTAGGCTTTGCGAGCCCGACATGGTAAAGGAATGCAGTGGCAGGCCGCTCGGTAGAAACCCTTGCCTCCATGTGTACGAAAGGGCTGCCGTGATATAGGATGAAGACGAGGGAGCCAGAAAAATGAGTACTGTTTAGTCCATCAAGTATAATGGTGGCTCGGTCTTCATCCGTGGAGATACTGACATCTCCGGGAATGAGGTATCCCTTTTCAACCGCATAAGGTCGAGTCGGCACGCGATCGAAGAAAATTTCCCAACCATCTCTTAAAGTCAGATCCCGATCACCCACCCAGAACAAATAATTCGGATCAACATCTGAAAGTGCGACAACGCCATTTATGCCAATTTCCCGAATCAGTGGTAAGGCTGCGTTATTCCCACGACGGGGAATGAACTGTAGATCCAGGTGGGCTTTGCCTTCGGGAGCTTCCCAAGTCAGTGCGAGACCATCGCTGCGGCTAGTTAACTCAAAACCATCAGTCTCATCAAAATTTGTAGTGCTAATCTCGGCAGCAATTAACAATGAGGGGAGCAGGGACAGGAAAAATGGAGTTAGTTTATTCATCGCGGTGCTCTTTCTCTTTTTGTTGCCGAGAGTGTTTCGAATTGAGAGAAAGAGCGGCCAATACAAAGAGGTGTCCGCTGATTTTCGAACACCTCTTATGTCCCCACTTAATCGAGACTGAACTTATTGGTTAGTCTCGTAAATTGAAAACTGTTCCTCACCATCACCGAAAATAAAATCAGTATAGCGTGGGTTATCGGTGAAGTTTTCCTTGATGAAAGCGTAAACGTAAGTGCCAAGTGTCTCTAGATCCTGCCCGCTGTTAGAAGGCAACATATGATTTCCTGTAGCAAACTCCAGATATACCTTTTCAGTAGAGGCGTTGACGGAGTCATAAAGCATACGAGCATGATCGGCAGGAGGAGCTATGGCATCTTCGGCGCTGGCAATGATAAGAGTAGGTACTGAGACTCCACTCAGGTCACCTTCGAAAGGTTGACCGAGCTCACAGCAATACGGGGTCAGTGGTATAACGGCTTTGATCTGAGAAGCGAGTTCTTCGGCCGCCCGTAATGAGGCTCCTCCACCGAGGGAATGACCCATAATGGCGATATTACCGGTATCCAGTTTGTCGCGTATTGGGCTGTCTGCGTTGTTGTTTTCACCACGAAGGAATTCAACCCCGGCAATAAAAGCATTCTTACGTGCTTCAAGCGAATCCTCCGGGGTATTGGTTTCAATTATCATGGTAATCACACCTATTGAAGCCAGCATTGGCCCCCACCAGTCATAAACCGGGGGCGTGCCCCGGTAGCCAGGAACCATAATCACGGCTCCATTGGGTGGATCGAAGCTCAGTGTTAGCGGGTAGAAGATAGTGGCACTCGCGAACGCTTCCTGATTAGTACCCGTCTCATAGGTTCTTGCTTCAAATACTCTGTCATCGAACATATTGGCGGCATTTCGTGCAAAGGTTCGGCCTTCTGGGCGGTATCTGCCATCACTGTTGTCTTGTGCGACTGTGCTCGGAATAGTGAAGGAGCCTGCAAGAATAACTAGCCCAATTAGGGCGCTAGACAGGGTTTTGATTCTCAGTAAATTCATCTAAGTTAACCTCTGCTGTTGTATTTTCGATAATCGTAAATGGAGACTGCGTTACATAGATCCCAAATATAGCAAAGAGTTTGTACTAGAGAAACAACCAGAGTACCCCGGCACATAAAGCTTTGATTCATATGGCGGCCTTACACGCAGATAGACGTCTTACCTATTTCCGATTATGCTCAGATCTCCTGAAATCAACAGATCACGAATTATTCTATGAAGTCACTAAAAGAAATACGTTTTTTCGGCTGGAAGGTTGGAATTGTCTGGCTACTTTTCCCTCTTCACGGAGTGAGCCAGGAGTTGGGAGATCACCAGTACACGACCGAAGCAATCCAGGCGGGATTACGTGTCTATAGCCGGGAGTGTGCGCTGTGTCACGGGCCTCGGGGCGACCTGGTGAGTGGCATTAATCTGCGTCTTGGCCAGTTTCGTAACGCCCAATCAGACGATGATATTCGCACCGTTGTTCTCGATGGTGCAGCTGAAGGTCAGATGCCTGCTTTTAATTTTAATGCAGAACAATTAAATGGTGTGATTGCCTATATTCGAGCTGGTTTCGATCCAGAGGGGGTTGCTATCCGTATTGGTGATCCGGTTCGCGGGCAGGTCTTGTTTGAGGGTAAAGGAGAATGTGTGAATTGCCACAGGGTAAATGGCATTGGCCCTCGCACAGCTCCGGATCTTTCAGAAATTGGCGCTATACGTTCAGCAGCCTCATTGCAGAGAAATCTGCTGGATCCGGGCGCAGCTATATTACCGATTAACCGACCGGTTCGAATAGTTACCCGTAACGAAGAAACTATTATCGGCAGAAGGCTAAACGAAGATACTTATACGGTGCAGTTAATTGATTCCCAAGAAAGACTACGATCATTGAAAAAATCCGATCTTGTTAATTATGAAATCAGCATGCAACCGAGTAAGACTCCNACAACGCTTAATAGTGACGAGGTGGCTGATNTGGTTGGTTACCTACTTACCTTAAGAGGNCTGCGATGAATAAATCAAAAATAAANCTGCNTTACATTTGTTTCATCGCGGGTCTGTTTGTATCNGGCNAGGTNGGAGCNCAGGTTCCATACGATCGCATAGTGAATGCTACTGAAGAACCAGAGAACTGGTTGACCTACAACGGCGACTATATGAGCCAGCGCTATAGCCGGCTAGATCAGATTACGCCGGATAATGTGACAAACCTGGAGCTGAAATGGATTCTACAGAACCAGGTATTCGGTGCCTGGCAATCGAACCCCATTATTGTTGATGGGGTGATGTACGTGACTGAGCGGCCAAACAGCGTAATGGCAGTGGACGCTATCACAGGGCGGGTATTCTGGAAATTCCGACACACCCCTTCCGAAAATGCTCGTGTTTGTTGTGGCGCAAATAACAGGGGTGTTGCCGTACTGGATGATCGGGTCTTCATGGGTACTCTGGATGCTCGGCTAATTGCGCTAGACAGAATTAACGGTCAGCCCTTGTGGAACACCGAAGTGGCCGATGTAAATTTAGCTTACTCAGTGACCATGGCGCCNTTGGTTGTTAAGGACAAGATTATCGTCGGCGTTGGTGGNGGAGAGTACGGAATTCGTGGTTATGTTGCCGCTTTCGATGCGGAAACCGGNGAGCAGGCGTGGAAAACTTATACGATTCCCGGTCCTGGTGAGCCGGGTCACGATAGTTGGGAAGGAGACGATTGGGAGCACGGTGGAGCTTCAGTTTGGATAACCGGTTCTTTCGATCCAGAACTCAACCTAACTTACTGGGGGGTCGGCAATCCCGGTCCNGATTGGAATGCTGGACAGCGTCCGGGGGATAATCTCTTTTCCGATTCGGTAATCGCGCTTGATGCAGATACTGGTGAGTTGGAGTGGTATTTCCAGTTCACGCCAAACGACGGTTATGACTACGACTCCGTACAAGTGCCTGTGCTGGCAGACATGGTCTGGCGCGGCGAGCCCAAGAAAGTGATGATGTGGGCCAATCGTAATGGCTATTTTTATGTGCTGGATCGCGTTACCGGTCTATTCCTGGAGGGTAAACCCTTCGTAACGGTGAATTGGTCCAGTGGCCTGGATGAGAACGGCAGACCGATTCCAACGCCTCAACCAGAAGGCATGCCGACGTATCCGGGCAATCAGGGTGGTACCAACTGGTATCCTCCCTCCTACAGCCCACGTACAGGCCTGTTTTATTTCAGTGCCTGGGAAAATTACGCCACTATCTATAGGGCTGAGGAATCGGAATATGTGCCAGGACAAGCCTTCCTGGGCGGTGGATTTTCTGTGCTGGCACCCTCACCGGATGCTCCCACTATCGGCATCGGGCGTACCAATCCAATCAACAATTGGACTGATGAAGTAGGGTATGCCTCGCTGAAGGCTATGGATCCGCAAACTGGCGAAGCAGTCTGGTCCTACAACCAATACGATGTTAGTGATAGCGGTATGCTCACCACAGCTACCGACTTGTTATTTACCGGGGGAAGAGAAGGCTACTTCCATGCTATCGATGCCCGCAGTGGCGATTTGATCTGGAACGTGAACCTCGGGGGACAAATCGTGATGGCGCCAGTGACATATATGGTGGATGGTATTCAATATGTGTCCGTCATATCCGGAAATGGCCTATCAACATTTGCATTACGTGACTAATTGTAATGCGGGTTACTTTAACTGTGTGAACTGATTACCGGATGACAAGAGTATTCACAATTCAGTGTAGCTGGTCTTTGGTGCTTGCTTTGTTGGTACTATCGAGTGCTTTGCAAGCCCAAGTCGATGACGCGCGGTTTAGCCCAAGCGATGCCTATACCATTAATCAGGAATTCTTTAAGATGCCCCCGGATAGAACTATCGGGTCCACCGCTGGGTTCGCTATTAGCCCTGACGGCTCCAGCATCTGGGTGTTCGATCGTTGCGGTGCTAATGACTGTGTCGGCTCCAACTTGGATCCGATCATGCAGTTTGACATGGAAGGTAAGCACCTTATTAGCTTTGGCGCCAATATGTTCATTAGACCTCATGGCCTGCACGTGGACAGGGAAGGCAATGTATGGGTAACTGACGGAGAAGGGCCAGACGGCAGGGATCCTCGACGTGAAGGTAAAGGCCACCAGGTCTTCAAGTTCAGCCCTACCGGTGAACAACTCTTGGAGCTGGGCAAGCCCGGTATTGCCGGGGACGGACCGGATGAATTCAATCAACCTTCAGCTGTTTATGTCGGGCCAAATGGAGACATATTTATTGGGGATGGCCATGGAGGTCAGACCAATGCACGAATTATGAAGTTCGATGCTCGAGGAAACTTCATCAAAACCTGGGGTGAAAGAGGCAGTGGTCCGGGACAATTTGCAGTTCCTCACGCCTTGGCAATGGATTCGTCAGGCCGGCTCTTTGTTGGTGACCGGGGCAACAACCGGGTACAAATCTTTAATGAGGAAGGTAATTTCATTGCGGAATGGCGCCAGTTCGGTCGTCCCAGCGGCATCTATATAGATCACAATGACATTCTGTATGTTACCGATTCTTCTTCCACCCCTCGCAACAATCCGGGCTACGATGAGGGGATCCGCATTGCTAGTGTGCATGATGGTAAGGTGATTACTTTTATTGATGATCCCGATGCAGATGGCACCCAGGAGGGGGTATTTGCCGATGCCTATGGCAATATCTACGGTTCTCTGACCGGTGGAATGGCTTTAAGAAAGTATGAACCTCACTAGTCGAATGTCCCTATCTGAAATACTCCTAACTTCTTGAGAGTCATACAATTTGTAACAAACAATTCCTTTGAGCTGTGCGATACTAGCGCCCCGAAGCACTCCCTACTAACTGTTAGCTAGTTTGTGCCGACAAGTAAGACAAAATTTCCCAAATTGAAGTTAGAGGCAGCCCGGATGGCTCCAAGAATAACCTTATTTCTCCTGGTATTACTTAGTCTTAATTCTGTGTCTATCGCTCAGGATAATGTGGGCGAAGATTCCACCGTCATGTACCCGGCATCCTACTTTGCTGAATGGTCCCCTGTCACCGCTCAGGACATGCTGGA